>JAFSKT010000044.1 GCA_017448845.1 Lachnospiraceae bacterium | reverse complement strand
GGGCTTCGATGGTGACCTCTTCCGGAGAGTCATTTATCACCTTTGTATATATGCGGATGCTCCTGTCTGTCCCCTTTGACACCACGGTGTGGACAGCCTTTATCCCCTCCGGCGAAGTGACCGTAGTCTCAATTATCTTCTCTTCTCCCGATTCCTTTACATCCTGGGACAGGAACTTCATGGAGGAGGTAAAAGCGCTGTTATGCCTGGTCTCTCCCGCCGCAAATCCGGGGCAGGAAGCGTCACCGGTTACAGATATCTGCACAAGGGGATCAGGCCCTGCCTTTTCAAAGAACAACTCCAGCCTGTCTTCTTCCTTCGGAATGAGAGAAAAGGAGACCGCTCCTTTCTCTGAAATAAGAAATACGGTCTCCATATCATTTAATGCTATTCTTCTGACTTCTTTTATTCTATCCATATAGCTCCTTAATAAGCCTTATACGAACCGGATCACAGCTTTCCTCCGGAAGTCGCGATACCTTCAATGAACTGCCTCTGGAATAATACATAGATAACTATCATGGGTACGCAGGAAATGAGGGCTGCCATCATGAGTTCCGGATACTTCTGCTGGTACTGGGCATTCATCTTAGCAAGAGCGCTGGCAAGGGTTGTAGCCCTGTTGTCCGGACATACGATCATGGGCCACATCAGGTCCTTATAGGCAAAGACTGCGGTGAAGATTCCCAGTGCCACCATGGACGACCTTGTAAGGGGCGACATGATAAATAAGAATGTCTGGGGAATACTGCAGCCGTCAAGCCTCGCCGCTTCTTCCAGATCCCGGGGCAGCTGCTTGAAAGCCTGGCGCATAAGGAAGGTTCCAAAAGCCGAAACCACGCCGGGGAATACAAGTCCCATTATGGAGTTGGTCATATGGAGCTTACTCACCATTACATACTGGGGGATTATGAATATCTGAACCGGCACCATCATCTGAACCAGCACTATGGCAAACATAAGGTTCTTGCCCTTGAACTCAAGCCTGGCAAAAGCATAACCACTGAGGGTTGCAGTAACGATGGCGCATAAGATCCGGAGTGCTATCATCGCAATGGTATTGGCGTAAAGCCTTACAAAATCAACGGCTTTTATTACATTGCCGAAATTCTGTGTCTGCCATACATGGGGCACGATAACAAAGGGATCGATCTGCATGGTCTCAGCGGTGGTCTTGAATGCGGTAAGGACCATCCATACAAAGGGAGCCAGCATGGTGATGGAAACCAGGATCAGCACGGTGTATATGACAATGTTGGATACTGTTTTTTTCATCTTTGGCGCCTCCTATTCGTAATGAACCCATTTTTTCTGGCCTATCATCTGCACTACCGTTATCAGCAGGATAAGCACCAGAAGTACTACTATAACAGTTGCGCCGTATCCCTTCTTACTCTGCTCAAAGGAATATTTATAGAAAAGGAATACCAGGGATTCCGTCTTCTTCCACGCAGGGTTATTTAAGTCGATCATCATGTAGATGAGGTCAAATACCTGCAGCGCGGCAATGATCCTTGTGACAAGCACGAAGAATATCGTCGGCGAGATAAGAGGGATGGTGATATTTATCAGCTGCTGCCACCAGTTGGCCCCGTCCAGGGATGCAGCTTCATAATAATCACGGGGCACTTCCTGAAGACCTGCCAGGAAAAGCACCATGTTATAACCGATAACAGACCATATACCTATGACGGCTATGGAAAAGATCGCTATATTTGGATCCGATATCCAGTTAACCTTGATATGGAACAGATTGTTGATGAGGCCGAAATTGGAATTATACAGCCATTTCCAGACCATGGCGATAGCTGCGGGAGCAACTACCATAGGAAGAAACAGGATCGTACGGAACAACCCCCTGCCTTTAAGTTTCCTGTTTAAGAGCACCGCCAGCAGCAGAGCTATGACAACGGAGAGGGGCACTTCAACAATGGCGTACTTTATGGTATTCCAGAGCGCCTGCCAGACCTCGGTATCCCCCAGCACTTTCTCATAGTTCTTTAAGCCGACGAAAATATTACCTTTTCCGAAATCGCCGGTCTTATAGAAACTCTGTCTGACCGTATCGACCATTGGATAGATATTTAAGACGATAAGCCCGATCATTGTGGGAAGAATGAAGAGCCATCCCCAGATAAATTCACTTTTCTGTCTGGATGTTACTTTGTTTTTCACGGTAACCCCCTTTACGGTAGTAATTCAGTTCTTTTCGGAACAGTTCCGTTCCGCTAATCAAAGATGCGTCCGGGGGAGCATTGATTCCCCGGACGCACCCCTTATTGTGCTATAATAGCATTCTTAACTCTCGAAAGAAATGCTTACTATTATTCCTCAGCAAGTGCTGCGTTCATCTCTGCAGCTATATCCTTGCAGACATCTTCTACAGGCTTGGATCCTGTCCATGCATCCTGAAGCTTCTCGATCATCATGTCTTCCCAAACCGTGGTATCTCTTGAGTAAGGTCTGAATACGAGCTTAGCGTTAAGCATCTGCATATGTCCGTTGAGGTCGAAGCAGTCAACACTCTTAACCCATGCATCGGATGTGCCCTTGTAAGCTGACATTGTAACTCCGAGTTCTGCCTGCTTAAGCTGTGCTTCCTTGGAGCCAAGATACTCAATAAGAGACCATGCAGCATCGGGATTCTTTGTATTTGCAGCAGCTGCCCATCCAAGTCCGTTGTAGATGGAAACTCTGTCGCTGGGATCCTTTGTGTAAGGAAGAACTGCTACGTCACAGTTTTTGGATGTATATTCGTTGTCGCGATATCCTGCAAGCATCCAGGAACCGTTGATCGCCATTGCTGTCTTGCCTGCCTGAAGAAGCTCGTTGGGAGCTGTCTCGGAAACAGTTGCAAGGTCAGGGCAGGATCCTTCTGCTATCATATCGGTGAAGAGCTTAACAGCCTTGATGGAATTAGGATCATCCATACCTGAGGTCTTCTTGTCGTCGCTTATTACATAGCCGCCCATTGAATAAATGGTGTTGTAGTAACCTTCCTGGTTGTTACCGGGAGCGATCGCAAATCCCCAGTGATCAGCATTTGTAAGCTTCTTTGCGTTTGCTGCGAAGTCATCCCATGTCCATGTATCATCGGGATAAGGAACGCCCATCTCATCAAATATGGTCTTGTTGTACCAGAGAGCGATGGTGTCGATATCCTTCGGTACAGCGTACTGTTTGCCGTTTGACTTGTACAGATTAACGATACCTTCATAGTAGTTGTTTAAGTCGATCTTGTCGCTGCTAGCGATCTTATCGGTGAGATCCATAAGGAGATCATTCTCCATATACTTCTGAGCTACGTTTGAGTGCATCCAGAATACATCGGGAAGCTCTCCGCCTGTTGCGCCTGCCTCGAGCAGTGTCCAGTAGTTATTCCAGTCAACAACCTGGATTGTAGCCTTAACGCCTGACTGTGCGCTCCACTCGTCAACGATCTGCTGGAGTCCGGGCCTCTGGCCTTCGTCCCAGATTGTTACGTTGAGCTCACCCTCTACGCTGCTGCCGATGCTCTCGGGAGCTGCTTCTTCAGCTGCAGGAGCGGCTTCTTCTGCTGCGGGAGCGGCTTCTTCTGCTGCGGGTGCAGGTGCAGGTTCAGCTGCGGGTGCTGCTGCCTGATCTGCGGGAGCTGCCGTATCCGCACCGCCACAGGCGATAAGTGAAAATGCGGTAAAGGCGCTGAGTAAAATTGCAACTATTTTCTTTTTCATACATAACCTCCTAAATAATAAATACCTTGTTTAGTAAACGTAATGTTACCCTTTGCCGATTACGATTACTCCTTTATCATAATCACTACTTCGGTCTTTGGGTATGGTATTTCGTGAAATCATTATGTCATTTTGTGACCTGCTTAAAATTTCCGGAAAGGAGCTCCGGGATCATCCCCGGCTGTCTCATTTCGCTTCAAGCACCTCCACAAAGGAAACATATTCCTGCCTTGCAATGAAACTGTTGATGTAATACTTTCCAAGGGTCAGTCCCATGTTCATAAGCTCGTCTCCGTAGTACTCTTCGTCCCGGATCACATACTTATAATCTTCCTTAAGTCCTGCGAGCTTTACAAAGCCGGGGATCTGATTAACCTTTGACTTCATTGAATAGAAACCGACTATTGCCTTTTTCTTATCCTTCGAAACCACTATCCAGGACGCTTCATCCTTTTCAAAAGGAGAACGGAGCCTGTAGAAAGTACCGAACTGGATAAGTTCCCTGTGTTCCTTCATGAAGCTTATCTGCTTTTTCACCTCTTCGAACTCTTCGTTACTTATCTTATTTAAGTCAAGTTCGTATCCGAAGGTGCCGAAGTATGCCACATCCGCACGGGTTGAAATCGAAACGCTTCGTCCCGTCTGCTGGTTCGGAACCGCGGAAACATGGGCTCCTATGGAGGATATGGGATAACCGAAGGAAGTTCCGTACTGTATCCTTATCCTGTCAATGGCATCGGTGTTGTCCGAGCACCAGGCCTGAGGCGCATAGTAGAGCATTCCCGCATCATACCTGTTGCCGCCCGATGAGCAGGATTCGAAGAGGATCTCAGGGAAATCCTTCCTCAGTTTCTCGTAAAGGCTGTAAACGCCCATGATATATCTATGATAGATCGTTCCCTGTTCGATAGCGGGCAGATTCGCATTGTAGACCTCTGTAAGGGATCTGTTCATATCCCATTTGATGTAGCTGATCTCTGCGTTTTCTATTACCTTCTTAAGCATGCCGTAGATATAATCCACAACCTCTTCCCTTGAAAAATCAAGGACCAGCTGATGCCTTCCCAAAGAAGATTTCCTTCCCGGAGTGGCCAGTGCCCATTCGGGATGCCTTCTGTAAAGGTTGCTGTCGGGATTTACCATTTCAGGCTCGATCCAGAAGCCGAACTTCATTCCAAGAGCGTTTACCTTCCTTGAAAGACCTGCCATCCCCTGAGGGAGCTTGTCGGGATTTTCCACCCAGTCTCCAAGGCCTGCGGTATCGTCATTCCTTGCGCCGAACCATCCGTCGTCCAGAACAAAGAGCTCAACTCCCGCATCCCTTGCCTTCTCGGCGATCTTCAGGATGCTCTTTTCATCAAAGTCCATAAAGGTAGCTTCCCAGTTATTGATAAGGATGGGTCTGGGAGTATTCTTCCACTTTCCCCTTATGAGATTGTTGTTATAGAGATCGTGATATGTCTGGCTTAAGTTGTTCAGCCCTTCATCTGTGTGGGCTATGACAACTTCCGGAGTCTCGAAGGACTCTCCCTGCTTTAAGGGCCAGCAGAATCTGTCGGGATTGATACCCATAAGGAGTCTCAATCGACCAAAGGTATCGCACTCAGCCTGGGCTACGAAGTTTCCGCTGTAAACAAAGGACATCCCTATGGCTTCACCGATGAAATCATCCGTTCCCGGCCTCTTTACTATCACAAAGGGATTCTGGTTGGCACTGGATATGCCGCGTTTACTCTCTATAGAAACACTGCCCGAAGTGAGCTTCTTAATCTCGGGGATCCTCTCTCTTGCCCAGGCACCGGAAAACTGCATCCATTCATAATCCTGGTCCGGAAGATCGATGCATGCGCTCAGTGCTTTGGTGAGCTTTGCCTCAGAGGGGCCGTTATTGGTAAATACTGCATGTCTCGCTATTACAGGATATTTGTCAAATATGGTATAAGAAAGAGTCAGGGACATCCTTGCCACTTCGTCATCAAGACAGACCTCCAGAGTCATGGCCTCGTCCTCGTCCGCATAGGTGGCGGGAAGACCCTTTAAGGCGGATTTACCCTTAAAGATCTTATGGTCCCTGTAAACAAAGGAACTAACTCTGGATCCGTTTGAGATCTCCACCTCATAAGCCTGGGTGCCGAAATCCGTGGTGCCGAAACAGGGATATTCCTGACGATTAAGCTCCATGGAATAGGACTCGGTATCCGGATCCACTACCACATTCGACAACATAAATCGATTTACTACATAAGACATATCTTCTTTATCATGGATAAGGCTGCCGAAATAAATGCTGCCAAGATCCCCCAAAGGAGTGACCCCCATGATATAGCTGATCTTATCGTTATACAAATGAAATTGCTTTGATTTGCTGTGCCAGATTATGTCCATTCGTAAAACCTTTCAAAAAATGTTGACAGTTACTTATAATCGGTTCAGGGTACTATTAAGTATAAGCAAGCGAAACGTTTCTATAAATGGCCTTTTTTGATATGAAAATGTCATTTTGTGACAAAGTATTTGTCGAAATATGTATAAAAACATGTTATAATAGGCTCACAAGGAGGGATTCTTATGGCAGCAAAGCTTGAAGGATGCGATTTTTGCAAGTTTGTAAACTACGAAGACTCTGATGATTTTTATCTTTACGAGCTGGGGCGGAATAAGTGCGAGCCCCTCTATTCTTACGAGCATTTTGTAAAAAACAGGATAATCCTCCATTTCATCTTAAAGGGCAAGGGGATACTGAGGCTGAATAACCGCCAGTACAACATCCACGAGCACCAGATCTTCCTTATCCCGGACAATATCCGCACCTTCTACCAGGCGGATAAGGACGACCCCTGGGAGTACATCTGGGTACATATCGGAGGTCCGAAGATCCCTCTGATCTTAAAGGAATCCGGACTTTCCCCGGAGCATCCGGTATATACACCTCTTGAGCATTCAAAGACCATTGAAGACCTGGCTATGGATATGCTTATACACTATAAGAGACAGTATTACTGTGTGGGAAATCTCTATAAGATCTGCGATTACATGATAGAAAATTCTTCTGCAAAGGAAGAAAAAGAGCAGAATAACTCCCTGCTCTATGTGAAGAATGTCATTTCCTATGTACGGCTCAAATATTCAGAGCCCATAAAGATCGATAATATCGCCCTGTCCTTAGGGCTTAACAGAAGCTACCTCACCCGTCTGTTCAAAGAGGCCACCGGCTATTCCCTTCAGGAATACCTGATGACATACAGGATGAAGATGGCGGTAAAGCTTCTCGCGGATGAGAGCATGAACGTGAATCAGATCGCAGCAAGCGTGGGATATAACGACACCTTCACCTTCTCCAAGGCTTTCAAGCGCCACTTCGGCTGTTCTCCCTCGGATTACAGGAAGGAAAAGCTGGAAGCCTGAGAACCCTATCTTTTATCCCTGTCAATGAACTCCATAAATACCACGGTTACAAAGGCAAAGACTGCTGCAAACGCCGCCATATGCAGCCAACAGGACACAAGATTTTCTCCTGTAGAAACATAAAGGGGATTCTGGCTGGCCTTCCCCAGCTCGTAGAGGACCTTTTCCCTCATGCCCTGCTCTTCAATGAGCTTCATTGCATCGGATAACTTCATCACTCCGCCCAGATCCACATTTCCTGCGGCCACCATCCTGTTCCAGATAAGAACGGCCGGAAGATCATTATAACGTGCCAGGGCGCAGAGATTCTGTGTTCCCCACTTTGCTATCATAAGGTTGGTCACTTCGGAAAGAGCTTCCGGGATGCTGAAATAACCTGCAAACACCAGCTGTACGATAAGC
This sequence comes from Lachnospiraceae bacterium, assembly GCA_017448845.1. Taxonomy (GTDB): domain Bacteria; phylum Bacillota; class Clostridia; order Lachnospirales; family Lachnospiraceae; genus NK4A144. The sequence goes on along the minus strand of JAFSKT010000044.1, from coordinate 342 downwards.
ATAAAGGGCATTACCGTCATAGCTGTGGTGGTGGTATGGACAATGGCTGAGATCATAAGGGCCAGGATATCCGCGGAATAGGTTATTACGAACAGGGTGATGGCGAGTTCCATTATGAAACCCTGTGCTCCCTTAAACATGATGCCCTCTTCCGGGAATTGCACTCCGGAATACCTGATGACAATAATTGTGATAGCTGTTTGGGCCGCGCATAAAAAGAGCTGGAAGATAAGATGGGAAAACACATATGAAGTCATGTGGAGTCCCGCTCTGTGCTCCCTTTTTATCACCGGCCTTTCCCGGCATATTACCTGTATGGAATTAAAGAACCCGTTCCAGATG
>JAFSKT010000043.1 GCA_017448845.1 Lachnospiraceae bacterium | reverse complement strand
TTGGAGATTTATAATGGCATTTGAGAGCCTTACCGAAAAACTGCAGAATGTGTTCAAAGGCCTGAGGAACAGAGGCGTTCTTACAGAGGATGATGTCAAGGCTTCCATGAAGGAAGTTAAGATGGCTCTGCTGGAAGCCGATGTGAACTTCAAGGTGGTGAAGCAGTTCGTTAAGAGCGTCGAGGAAAAGGCCGTGGGAGAAGCAGTCTTAAAGGGCTTAAATCCCGGACAGACTGTGATAAAGATCGTTAATGAAGAGATGGTTTCCCTTCTAGGTGAGTCGGAGGAGCTGAAATTCGCTCCCGGACAGGGCGTTACAGTAATCATGCTCTGCGGACTTAACGGTGCAGGTAAGACCACTACAGCAGCGAAGCTTGCCTTGAGGCTTAAGAAAAAGAGTAAGAAGAGCCTGCTTGCGGCTCTTGACGTCTACAGGCCGGCTGCCATCAAACAGCTGGAGATAAACGCCGAAAAGGTGGAATGCGATGTCTATAAGGAAGAGGAAAATAAGGATCCGGTGAGCATCGCGGAGCACGCCATAGAATACGCCAAAGCCCACGGACACAATGTGGTGATACTGGATACGGCAGGAAGACTTGAAGTGAATGAAGAGCTCATGGATGAGCTTAAACGCATAAAGGACAACGTTGAAGTTACGGATACCGTGCTGGTAGTGGATGCCGGAACCGGTCAGGCCGCTGTGGATGTGGCAAAGGGTTTTAATGAGAAGATCGGTATCGACGGCATCATAATGTCAAAACTTGACGGCGACGCCAGAGGCGGTGCGGTGCTTTCCATAAGGTCCGTAACAGGGACTCCTGTTTTCTACGCGGGAACCGGAGAGAAGTTTGACGGTCTGGAGGAATTCCACCCCGACAGGATGGCATCCAGGATCCTTGGCATGGGAGATGTGCTGTCTCTTATCGAGAAGGCTGCGGAAACAGTGGATGAAGAGACTGCAGGAAAGATGCAGGACAGCGTCAAGAAGGGCAAGTTCGATTTTGACGATTACTTAACCGCCATGTCCCAGATGAATAAGATGGGAGGCTTAAGCTCCATCCTCGGCATGATGCCGGGACTTACCGGAGGCAAGGATATCTCCGGAATGGTGGATGAAAAGAAATTAAAGCGGAATGAAGCCATCATCCATTCCATGACCGCAAAGGAAAGGGCGAACCCCAAGATCCTTAATCCCCAGAGAAAGTTCCGTATAGCAAAGGGAGCGGGAGTTGATATCATGTATGTGAACCGCTTAGTTAAGGAGTTCACGGAAATGCAGAAGATGATGAAACGGATGCCCGGTCTCATGAAAGGAAAAAGAGGCGGTTTCGGAAATCTCGCTTCAATGTTAAGAGGCTTAAAATAACAGAGGTATTTAGCGGTGAAAACCGTTTGAATATAAAAAGATCAAATTTATTAAAGAGAGGAAGAATAAAATGTTAAAGATCAGATTAAAGAGAATCGGAAAGAAGAAGGCACCTTTTTACAGGGTTGTTGTAGCTGATGCAAGGAATTCCGTATCAAATTCCAAGAACGTTGACGAGATCGGAACCTACGATCCCTTAAAGGAGCCCTCAGAATTCAAGGTAAATGAGGAACTTGCAAAGAAGTGGCTCGCTAACGGCGCACAGCCCACAGAGACAGTTGCAAGGCTTTTCAAGAAGGCCGGCATACTCTGAGGAATCCCGTTTTAATTAAATAGAAAGGAGCGGCAACGACATAAATGAAAGAAGTAGTTGAAGTCATAGCAAAAGCTCTTGTGGATAATCCGGATGAGGTGACGGTTACCCAGACGGAGACGGATTCCGAGATCAATGTGGAATTAAAGGTTGCCCAGAGCGATATGGGGAAAGTCATAGGCAAGCAGGGCAGGATCGCGAAAGCCATCCGTTCTGTTGTCAAGGCTGCTTCCTCCAAGGAAAAAAGGAAAGTGAACGTAGATATAGTAAATGACTGAATATGATGAAAGTCTTTATCTTTCAGCAGGTACCATAACCACGACTCATGGAATAAAGGGAGAGGTCAAGGTCTTCCCGACTGTGGATGACCCTGGCCGCTTTTCTTTGTTTAAGGAGATCTTCCTTAAAGGGAAGGGAAAGACGGTGCCTCTGGAGATAGAGAATGTAAAGTTTTTCAAGAAGATGGTGATCCTTAAGTTCAAGGGTATCGATGACATCAATGAAGTCCTTTCCTTCCGCAATATGGAGATCATGGCAAAGCGCAGTGACATTGCGGAATTAAAGGAGAACCAGTATTTTGATGTAGATCTTATAGGCTTAAGGGTGCTGAATAAAGAAGGGGAAGAACTGGGAATACTTGACTCGGTGCTCCACAGCCCCGCCAACGACGTCTTTGTGATAAAGAACGGACAGGGGAAGGAGATTTTGATCCCTTCCGTAAAGCAGTTCGTGCTTTCCGTTGATATCGAAAAGAAGGAAATGATCTGCGACCCGCTGCCGGGTATGCTGCCATAGCCATGGCTCTCCATGTTACAGGTCGAATAAATCGAGGTAAAGTCAATCAATGAATTTTCACGTGATCACTCTGTTTCCGGAGATGATAGAAAACGCCTTCAGCGGCAGCATAACGGGAAGAGCAATGGACAAGGGGCTTATAACCCTTGACACCATAAGCCTCCGGGCCTTTTCCCAGAATTCCTACGGCTCTGTAGATGACTATACCTACGGCGGAGGCGCAGGGATGCTTATCAGCTGCGAACCGGTGTGGCTTGCATACGAAGAGGCTGTGTCCCGGATCGAGGCCATGGCAGACGAAGAGACAGCACTGGGGACATTGAGGAGAGATGAGAGAAAGACAAGGGTTATCTTCACGACTCCGGCGGGAAAGGTCTTTAATGAAGAGATGGCAGAGGATCTTTCAAAGGAAAAGGATCTTATCATACTCTGCGGCCACTATGAAGGCATAGACCAGAGGGTCACAGACAGGATAGTTACCGATGAGATTTCTATCGGAGACTATGTACTCACCGGAGGAGAACTTCCGGCCCTGGTCATAATGGACGCAGTGAGCCGCCGTATCCCCGGAGTACTTAATAACGACGAGTCAAAAGATACCGAGTCCTTTGAGGAAGGGCTCCTGGAATATCCCCAGTACACCAGGCCGTCCGAATGGAAGGGTGAAAAAGTACCGGAAATACTGCTTTCCGGAGACCACGCCAAGGTGGACCAGTGGCGGCACCACGAGGCCCTTAAGCGCACCGGAAAAAACCGGCCGGACCTCCTTGAAAAATGGCTTGAGAAGAGAGGGATATTCTGAATTACGTTTACAACGGATGATAAATAAAATATAATGATGTATATGTGTATCCCGCGGGACAGATAGTTAAGTTTTAGGTTAGAAAGAAGGAGTAAGTAATGAAACATTTTAGCAGGAAGATAATAGCTGTCATACTTTCAGGAGTTATGTCAGTTATGATGTGCGTAACGTCATTTGCCGCAGAGGAAGTATTTCAGGCGATTCCGGCAAATGCCGCAGGAACGGGAGTTATAACGAATTCTGAGGTTTGTTCAACGCTTCAGAGCACTGTGGACAGTCTCTCAACACTGACTGCCGGTGTGGATTATATTGACGGTGAGGGAGTCTTCATCGCGGATACAAAGGAAGAAGCGGAGAAGGTCGCAAAGGAATACGGTGCAGTTCTTAAAAGCTATGCCCACAGGATTGCCGTGATACAGTTCCCCGGCAGCACCATGGAAGCTCTTAAAAAAGCATCCGTGTCTTCTGTAAGCAAAGCGGTGGGCCCAAATCTTGCATACCACACATTGGACATTCCGTCCGAACAGCCGGCAACAGTAACGGAGGAAAAAGATACCCGTCCCTTTCGGGACGACGAAGCTCTCGGGGAGCAGGATCTCGCTGATAACGGGGAGCAGTCTGAAGTAAGTGACGCCACCCCCAATGATTATTATGCAAGCTCTACCACAGAGAATTATCAGTACTTCCATGAAAAGGTAAATACCCTTGCGGCTCATGATATCACCACAGGTAAGGGAGCAAAGATCGCCGTCGTGGATACGGGCTGTACTCCGGATCATGAGGATTCACCTTTTGACAGTACCCATGCGCTTGCTATAGACAGCATAAGCAGTCCTGTCGATACGGCTGTCGGCCACGGCATACACTGTACCGGTATCATCCATGAAACAAAGAATAATTCACTGGGTGGATACGGTGTTGCTCCGTATGCCGAGATCTATTCCGTTAAGATAGCAAGCTCCCCCACGTTTGATACAAGTGTAGTTGCAGAGGGAATGGCTATAGCTCTTGAACAGAATGTGAATGTTATCAGTATGAGTCTCGGCGGCAGGGGAACGGATGCCTTGGAGCAGCTGGTCAACGAAGCATATGATAAGGGCGTCACCGTTATCTGTGCTGCGGGAAATGAGTGTACAAGCTCTTATTCATATCCGGCTGCATATGAAAATGCCATTGCAGTTGCGGCAACCGACATTGACGATAAGCTTGCAGAGTACTCTAATTACGGTGATTGGGTAGATATAGCTGCTCCGGGAAGTGGTATTACCGCCACTTATCTCGCCGGTATCAGCGGTGATATTACAAGAACCGGTGATAATACGACCACCTACGGCTGTATAGACGGAACTTCCATGGCCTGTCCCGTTGTGGCAGGTGTTGCGGCTCTGATGTATGCTTCAAATCCAGGCCTTCAGACAAATGGTACAAACACTGCGGTTGACACTGTAAGGGAGATCCTTACAAGTACTACAGACGGAAAGGAATATGTCTATGGCGATCACAGTGTTACCGGGCTGGTACAGGCGGATAAGGCTGTAGAGGCAGCGAAAAATGCATCAGTAACCCCCAGGAAATATTCTCTGGTGGATATGGCAGGGATAAGAGGAAACCATCTTTCGGAAAAGATTGCAAAGGGAAAGAGCGTTACTCTGGCTATCGGGGATGTAAATGGTAAGGTGGATAAAAAAGCCGCAAAATCTGCTACATGGACCAGCAGCGATCCTAATGTATTAACCGTGAAAAACGGAAAGGTAAAGTGCGGTAGAAGAGCAGCGGTAGGAAACAAAGCCACCATTACCGCTGTATATGGCGGTGAGACCATGACCTGTGATTATTATGTCATAATGCCCTCCTTCGCCATGGGGCAGGCATGGTATACGTCTAAGCATGGAAAATACAGGTGGAAAAAGATATTAAAGAAACTGAAGAAAAATGCGTATGCCGGTCAGGTACTTAAGCTTACGGATCTCAGCGCTGACAATGTTGGACTTGTTTTTTCAAAGAATTCAAACGATATCAGGAATGGAACTTTTGGCTATTCGGCAAATACTGCGTTTAATTACAAGGTTTCCATTAAACAGAAGGCTTTGGACAAGGGATATCTGACTCTTACCGAGTCCCCCAAAGGGAAGAAAATGAGCGTAAGTTTTAACAACGCCGGAAAATATAAAATATCCTTTACGTCCACCGAGGGTTCAAACCAGACATTCACTTATGTAGTCACCGTGAGATGATAAGAAAGAACACAGTATCATTACTTTTGATCATATCATTGATAATATGTCCCCAGCATGTATGGGGAGAGGCGCCGGAACGGGAGAATCTTTCTCCCGTTTCGGCATACCTGTTTTCGGAAGCGGAAAAGCTTAATGGTATGGAAGCAGGAGTTGATTATGTGGAACATGAGGCGGTCTTTTCCGCGGAAGATCTAGATGATGCTTTAAGGACTGCGGAGAACTGCGGCGGGGAACTTATAAGCTTTGAGCATTACGTCGCCAAAATAAGATTTAAGAAGAAAACGGCTGCAGCCTTAAGGGAAACAGCATTTTACAGAGATGCAGACCGTGTGATAGAGCCGAATTATCTCTATTCTCTTTTTGACACGGAGCTCACATCAGAGGCCCAGGATCCCTTTTCATTGCCTGAATCCGGTTCATATCAGTATTTTCATGAAAAGATCGGTGATAAAAAGGTTATAGACAGTGTGTCCGGAGCGGGTATCCGGGTGGCTGTCATCGATTCGGGAGTGAATCCATATCACGAGGAACTTGCAGGACGTGTCTCAGTAAATTATCTGGAAGACACTCATCAGGGTACCTATGGAATTGATTCCAACGGGCATGGGACCCATGTTACGGGAGTGATCGCTGCCACCTATAATAACGGCCTTGGTGGATATGGAGTAGCACCCTCTGTTTCAGTGGATACAATACAGGTCACTGTTTCCGGAAGGGATTTTTCTCTTTCGGTGGTTGCAGAGGCCATAGGAATAGCCATCGAAAAGGATGTGCATGTTATAAACATGAGCCTCGGTGGAACTGCCGGGAGCTTTTTACTGCAGGAGATGATAGACAAAGCTTATGAAAAGGGTATTGTCTGTGTAGCTGCTGCAGGAAACGGAGAAAAGATCAACGGCATCAATATAGGGCAGGAAACAAAGCACTATCCCGCCGCATCAGATCATTGTATATCTGTGGCTTCCACCACTGCCGACGATAAGCTCTCAAGGTTCTCAAATTACGGGGACTGGGTAGATATCGCGGCTCCGGGAAGTGATATTTATTCTACTTATAAAGCCGATGGGAGTTTAAGCACCAATGCTTATAAAAAACTGAACGGTACATCCCAGGCAACGCCTGTTGTGTCTGCTATTGCGGCTCTTTTATATTCTTCAAATCCTGAGCTCTTAAAGATGAAGAATGCAGAGTCTGCAGGACTTATCATGGAAATCATAAGCACTTCCGGAGACGGCAGGGAATACTCAAGTTCCGAAAGTGGGGGAAAGATCACCACCGGCGTTATACAGGCGGATAAGGCGGTTGAAAAAGCAAAAGCATTTAAGGCTGAATCAACATACAGGTTGGTGGATCCCGCCGGGTATTCGGGGAATGTGCTCACCGGTACAGTCTGTGAAAAGAAGAGCATAAAACTAAAGATCGTTGACAGCTCCGGGAAGGTTATCGATAAGGCTGCTGCAAAGAATGTGGTCTGGGAGAGCAGCGATCCTGAGAAATTCAAGGTGAAAAAAGGGAAGATTAAGCCGGGGAAAAAGGCTTCCTTCGGAGATATGGGTCTGATAACAGCCACCATTAACGGAGAGACTCTGTATTATGTGGTTTCCGCAGACCGAAAGACAAAAAAGCTTGGGATCGTAAATAAGGATAACAGTAAAGTAAAGAACAGCCTCACCCTTGAGAAAAAGGCGGGAGATATCATAGATATCTCAAGCCCTGACGCGGCAGCAGCCGGTGAAAGGGTGTACGCCTTTTCTTCCACTGCCAGATCCGATGTCAGTGAAATAACAAAACCGGATGTGGCCAGGATCGCCGACAGGAAATATATTTATGAGTTAAAAATATCCCCGAAGGATATTAAGAAAGTAACAGTCGTAAAAGAGGATTCAAACGGAGCGCCTTCAGAGATAAGCTTAAGCTCTCCGGGAAAGATCAAAGTCAGATATAAGCTGTTGAACGGGTCAAATAAGACATTTAATCTTATATTGGATGTTAAGTGAGAAAATATTGTAAAGGGAGGAAGCGGACTTTAATGGCGTGACTCTCAAAAAAGCGGGAAGGATCTTATGGAAAGGGAATTTGATAAGGAATTTGAAACGGAATTCGCAAGGAAACTGTATTTTGAGCTTTCGGCCCTTATCGATGTAAAGTGCATCAAGAGAAGGTATATAAGCCAGAAGTATATCTGGAAGCTCTGGAAAAAGGTTTTTAAAGATCACTGCGGCTATAAGAGGATATTCTATCTGCCGTAATTAAAAATAAGTATTGGGAAAGGAGCATTATGGACAGCAATATCGACAGGAAAAATGATTTCATCAACAGGGTGTTTGACAGGGCGTCAAAGGACATAAAGACCATAGTACTGCCCGAATCAAATGATAACAGGGTAATAAGAGCCGCCACCTGGGCCCTGAGAGACAATATCGCAAATATCATCATGATAGGCGATGAGAAGAAGGTCTCTGAAAGGGCAAAGAAGATGAGGGTAGATATTTCAGACATCGTCTTCGTGGATCCCGCAAGCCACCCTAAATTCAATGAATATAAGGACCTTCTGGTGGAACTTAGAAGCCATAAGGGCATGACTCCTGAAAAAGCTGAAGAGATCCTTACAAATGATTATCTGACCTACGGCATCATGATGGTAAAGGCTGGGGATGCCGACGGAATGGTGGCGGGAGCCTGCCACGCAACGGCGGACACTTTAAGACCAGCCCTTCAGATACTCCGTACTGCTCCCGGCGTGGAGATGGTTTCCGGTTTCTTTATAATGTGCGTCCCGGACTGTGACATGGGAGAAAAGGGTACCTTCGTATTCGGGGACTGCGGACTGAATCAGGATCCTGACTCAAATGAGCTTGCGATCATTGCAAAGACCAGCGCGGATTCCTTTAAATCTTTGGTTGGAGCACAGCCTAAGGTTGCCATGCTTTCACACTCCACCAAGGGAAGCGCAAAGCATGTGCTGGTGGATAAGGTCAAGGAAGCGGTGAACATAGCCCATGATAAATATCCCGGACTTATCCTGGACGGAGAGCTGCAGCTGGATGCGGCCATAGTTCCGGAGGTGGCTGAAAGCAAGGCCCCGGATTCCTTTGTGGCAGGAAACGCCAATGTACTCATATTCCCCAATCTGGATGCTGGAAATATCGGCTACAAGCTGGTACAGCGTCTTGGGAAGGCTGATGCCTACGGGCCGCTCCTCCAGGGCCTTTCAAAGCCCGTGAACGATCTTTCCAGAGGCTGCAACGTAAGCGATGTGGAAGGTGTTATCGCGATAACCGCCGTACAGGCCCAGCTTGCGGAACCAAGATAAGGCTCCGCTCCGGACCGGCAGTCTTTGAAAAATATCTGCCGGAAGCTGTCCGGGCTTCGTATATATAAATAATCAAGATAAGCT
>JAFSKT010000042.1 GCA_017448845.1 Lachnospiraceae bacterium | reverse complement strand
TCCGTCACCTTTATCCCAAGTTCGTTATCGGAAAGGGTAAGCTTAAAGGATCCCGGTTCGGACGTGATTTCAGATGTGAAGATGACAGATTCCAGATTTACATTAAAAGCGGGGCTAACACCAACGTCTTCGTTCGACACGGTTCTGAGGATGATTTCGCCATCCTCGCTCACAAAGCCGGCGTCGTGACTATCGACTTTAAGAGGCGACCGCAGCCACCAATACGAGTTTTCCCCACCGTTCTTTTTGCGGCTGTCATTGTTTACATAGCCATAGTCCGCATTAACCGCCTCACTCACGTCCAGCAGGAAAACATGATTCCCGTCTATATTCGTGATCTCATAATCCCGTCCGTTTGCCGTGGTATAACCAGTGGCATACTCCGTGCGGCTCTCCGCTATGGCGGCCCTTTCAGCGGCCGTAAACACGTTTCCGTTTCCATAGAACGTGTTCCCTTTATTAAGCCAGGTCCGGATATCGCTGTCTGCCCAGGCATTTGGCCAAGGGTATTCAAGATGGAAAGCCTTGTCAAAAAGGATCCGGTCGCAGTCGAGGAGCATGGTCTTTTCCCTGATCCCGTTATCTTCCCTGCTGAAATCCGTGGTCTCCTTTGACAGCACCCGGTATTTCTCGGGAGTGTATACCGCTCTTTCTTCAACATTTTCACCTTTGCCGGTATACTTCCCATAATACACGTAGCTCCAGCCCTTCCCGTTCGTTGGATCCGGGTTCCCGATGTCCCCGGTCCCCAGCTTCTTTTCCCCGGCATAGCATGTCATGGAAATTCCTATCATTGCAATCGCCATTACAAGCAAAAATCCTGCTGTTTTCTTCATTTTGCCTTGCTCCTTTTCCAGGTTTTTAATGATACGATTCTTTGGGCATGTAACCCTCATCAGTCGCCTTCAGCAGCAGTTCCACATCATTCCTGCCAGTATTGCTGGTCAGCGCCCTGCATGCGGCATATCCGTCTCCTGTATTATACCCTCTTTTTCCAATTCTTCATATAATGATCCAAAATCACATGTATACGCATCATCATAAAGTGTGGTAATATATGGATGTAATGGTCAAAGCATATAAACTTGATGGTAGTAAATCATGTATAAAATCGTAAATCTAAAACTTAATGACAGAGAAATAAGAGTAGCCGATGTTAAGAAAGAATGTATCCGCAACATTGCTGATGCCGCAGAAAAATGCCGGTATATTGACCGGATCGTTCTTTTCGGATCATCATTAGAAGACCGGTGCACTAATGAATCTGATGTTGATATCGCTGTTTTCGGTAATATATCAAAATCACGCTGCCTTACCTCGAAGGAATACAAGAACTTCACACATCAGCTTTATCGCTTTGATGATTATTCACAAAACTATGATATCCTGTATTTCAAAACCGGATCTGCTAATAATAGCTTTATACGACAGGAAATAGAAAAGGGAGCTGTCATATATGGCTGATCTTTCTAACCCTGAGTTAAATATGTTTCAGATCAAGGCAGACATTCTTCTTTCTGAGAAAGCAATTGAGGAGTCAAAAAGCAGCCTCCTCGTTTTGCAAAATATCTAAGGGGTCAAGCTGCCTATCATCTGCAGCAGGCCGCAGAAAAACTTATTAAGATTCAGCTTTACCATTCAGCCAAAAAACTTGACAACTCAAAAGTGTATAAACACGGTATTGGCAGCCTCCTGGTATATTCCGACGACTTGAATATAAACATAGTAGTGCCGGATATAGTGCGAAAAAATGATGAATTGCTGACATCATGGGAGGCCGAAGGACGTTACGATGTTCATATCGTGGTCAGAACTGATACCCTGCAGAAATATCTTCAGGAAATCAATAAATGGTATGATATTGTCATAAAGATCCCTGGAATAAAATAATCCATCCGATCTATACATATCCACATATCTGCAATAACTCACCCCAAACGCCCAAAAACCACATAAATACGGTAATTCCCGGTTATTTCAGAAAAAAAATCAGCAGCAGTCACGCCCCTCATACCTCCTTTATTTTCAATGGTTCCCGTCGGTCTGAAAATCATCTGCGCCCTCTGTAAGTCACCCTTTGAGGGTTCGATTCCGATACGAGCTATAGTTAGAGCCCTGAAACCCGGCATTTATGCAGGTTTCAGGGTTTTTCTCTTCTCGAAAAAACGAATCTGAAGAAACTGGTTGATAAGCCCTTTTGCGTTCCCGAAAACATGGCATCATTCTCGGAAATAAATATGATACAATAATATACAGTAGTGCTATTAGGCATTGCAGTTTCTTCATGATAAACATATGACAAAAGGGGAGGTCAACAATGTATCTTAAACAATACCGCGCGCTAATTGTTTCCATTCTCATCGCATCCTTGATATTCGCTAATTCTATATTCGCCGTAGCCGGGCCAGCGAATACCATCAATCCAACAGGAATGCTATCAGAAGATGGTGAATCTGTTCTTAAAGATATGTCAAATAATAACATAGTAATATATCCTGATACTCTATCTCTTATTGATAATAAAAAAGAGTTCAAGTTGATGGAGATAATAGGCCTTAAGATTAAAGTTGACAGTAAAGTAATGCTAAAGTGGGCTAATATTTACTTAGTTAACGAAGCAGGGCAGACTTATAGCACTGGCGAGTTTGATCGCGATAAACTTGAAAAAAACGGATTATTAGAATGGTATTGTCCTGCAGAATTCTATGGGAAAACTTATGTTTCTCACATTGAAATTACAGATAATAACGGGAATACTAAAACCCTGCGTAATTCTGCACTTTATAATCCGGCAGATGATCCCGAGCCAGACCCTTCCATCATTTATGCCGATCTATCTTCCGCTGATCTTACGGTTATCGGCGGAGGGGTAAGTTCGAATATAGTAATTCATCCCGACACACTATCACTCATCGATAACAAACATGAATTTGGATTAACGGAAAGCATTGGTCTGAACATAAAAGTCGAAAGTGATGTAAATATAAAATGGGCTATTATTAACTACATTAACGAAGCGGGGCAGACTTATGGAACTGGCGAGTTTGATCGCGATAAGTTTGAAAAAAACGGATTATTAGAATGGTATTGTCCTGCAGAGTATTATGGAAAAACCCATATTTATCACATTGAAATTACAGATTTTAACGGAAATACAAAAACCCTTCATAATTCTGTACATAATAATCCGGCAAATGACCCTGAGCCAGACCCTTCCATCATTTATGCCGATCTATCTTCCATTGAATTTGATGTGGGCATTTTGGACCCCCACAATATATTTGTGTTTGGAGACGGTATGGAATCGGGCGTAACTCTTTCCGTTAACGAACTTGATAAAGAAGGTGTAGAATATGACCTTTTAAACGACACTAATCTATACGATTACAATTTCTACCAGATAAACATGAACGGAACCTATAATAAAAACAACCATAAAGTTATTATAAGATTCCACCTGGGAGACCATATACCCGACGGATGGTTCGTAACAATCAAGCATCTGCTTAAAAACTTAAGCATTCAAAGCATCCGATATAAGGTAGTTAATGGTATGGCTGAAATAGAAGTAGATGAATTCTCTCCATTCTTGATAGAAACAGATTATGCTCTGAATAATGATCCGGAAAAAGACCCCGAAGGAAATGACTCCAATACTCCATATGATAATAAGCCTATGAGCCCATCAATTGAAGAAAGGAGTGATTTCAAGATTCTATATTGTCATGACATACCATTCTTCGGTAATAGCAAGGTAACACCTGATTATTTTGGTGGGATTACGGTTTCGCTAAATAATATCCAATACAAAGTATCTGCAATCAAAATCAATAAGAAAAAGCGTCTTATGCAGATAACCTCTCTTGAAGGAGCCGATCCTCAGACAAACAAGGCAATCAGAAAAGCCACTAAAGGTAAAAACAGACTCAAATACAACCTATACCGCTATTTTGTTAAGAATACGGATGTTGTAAATATTAAACAAAAAAGTGATGGCACTCCAAAAACTGTTAAAGTCAAAATCAACGGAAAATACTACAAAGCAAAGAAAGAAAAGGAATGGAATTATAATACGGATACCTGTACGGTAAACTTCTTCGGAAACAATTTAGACGGAAGCTATACCATACCTTAACAATATGCAATCTACAGTATAGTTCAAAATTAAACAGGCGGATAGCCACGCCCCGGAGCGTAGTTATCTGCCTGTTTCTTATCTTGCCTTTTCTGTTTTCTTCTGAAGGGGCATCGCTGGACTATTCTGATCCCGGATCAAATCCGGAACCGATAATTATGATGAAAAAGGAGATCAGGATGCATAGTCAGGATGGAACCGATCCGAAAAAGGAGCCCCAAAACGGGGCTCCCTGTGATCCTGTGTTATTTCAATCCCTTATGAGAGCTTGAAGAATTCAATAGCCGTGCTCATGTCATCATTGATGGAGCGCATCTCGGCGGTGGATTCCTGTGTATCGGTACATGCACTGGTAACAGTCTGGCAGGATGCGGCAACTTCTTCAGCGGATGCACCAAGCTCTTCGGAAATAGCACCAAGCTCTGTGGTGGTGTTGGAAAGATCTACCTTGATCTTATCCAGTTCTCCGGTGAGATCCTTTATGGTATCTATCTGTGTGATAGACAGCTCTACGGAGTCTGAAAGCACATTGAACTTATCCTGTGCCTGCTCGATATCCTCTCTCTGCTTGCTGATAACTTCAAATACTCTGTTACTGATATCAACGGTTCCGTTTGACATCACTATGACGTTATCAATGATCTGCTTGATCTCCTTAGCGGAATCTGCAGAAGAATCTGCGAGGGACCTGATCTCATCAGCCACAACAGCAAAGCCGCGGCCGGCTTCTCCTGCACGGGCTGCCTCGATGGAAGCATTGAGTGAAAGGAGGTTGGTCTGTGCAGCAATTGACTCGATAGCCTGTACAGCTGTTTCAATGGAACCGATGGCTGTATTGGTATCGGAGATCTTGGTGGTGATATCCTGCATGGCTTCAACAGACTCATTAGCGCCGGAATAAACTGACTTCATGCAGTCTGTAGCCTCATTGTTGGCATTCCTGATGGTCTGTGACTCATCATAGAGCTTCTGTACATTCTCGTTCAGGTGCTCGATATCGTTTCCAAGCTCCAATGCCTTGCTGGCCATGGTCTGGGCATTTTCGGCAACACTCTGGGATGTGGTGGCAACCTCACCAATAGCGGAATTGATCTGGGAAATGGATTCCACGTTCCTTCCTGTCATGCCGTCTACGTTGACTATGGCGCTGTTAAGCACTGACGCCGAATCCTTTACAGACCTCATGGATGTGGAAAGGGCATCCTTAAGAGTCCTGAAGGAATGTATGATGCTCACAGTCTCCTTTATATGGGAACTTGCATCACATTCAACGGTCACATCACCGGTAGCAAGTTTATCGATGGCATCCGATACCCTAACAAGAGGAGTTGCTATTATTCTCGCAAACACGATGGCAATGACTGCAAATAAGATCACGCAGATCAGGCAGATGATTATGGTCCAGGTCCTGGTGGCTGTGATACCGGAAAGGATATCCTTTTCATCCGCGGTCAGAACTGCTATATATGCGTCATCCTTTCCTACATAATATGCGGCGTACTTTGTGGCACCCTTATACTGATATGCGATACATGCGGGTTCCGGATGCTCTCCCGCTTCAAGCTTTGCAACCAGCCCCTTTACAGCTGCGTTCTCAACAGGCTGCCCTATCTTCTCGGGCGTGGGATGGAAAAGCATGGTTCCGACCTTATCCACATAGTAGATATACGCGCTTGACTTACCCAGAGAGGAAACATCGGAAAGCCCTGAAGCCACGTTGTTTACAAAGGTTCCTGCTCCAACATATCCTATGGGAGTGTCCCCGTCCATTACCGGATAATAGAGAGACATAACCAGCTCTCCCGATGAAGGGGATGTAAGTATTCCCGTATTGTACACTCCGCCTGCTCCCAGTATCTGGTTCTGCAGTTCTGTCTTAGAATCGCCTTCCCTCAATACCTTTCCGATTATTGCCGGTACTGATGAGTGTGTCATTACAGTGGTATCCCAGTCCGCAATGTAGAGACCTTCCCAGCCGTCTAAAGAGGCGAAGAAATCAACCGTATACTGCTGGGCTTTTGCTGCCAGCTCCGCATCATCGGGATTCTTAAGGAAATCCTTTACTATAGGCGCTGAAGCATAGGACTGAAGAGTCCTCTCATTTGTATCCGTAACCTTGTCAAAGGCAGCACCGGTCTCCTTGATAACCTGAAGAAGTGAATTATTGGTCCAGATCTTCATCTCGGATCCGCTCTTATTTATAAGAACGATGCTTAAGATCACTGAAGAGAAGATCAAAGGGATAAGCGCATACATGATAAGCGTCAGACGCATATCCAGCTTTGCTCCTCCCTTATTTGTCTGTTTCTTTGCTTTAGCCATATCTGTCCCCCTCCATATAATGGATTCTTTGCCCGACTTTGGCGGGCTAAAAAAACGTATAATCCATTATAATCATTCTGTACAAAAAAATCAATTGCCGATTACCATGTTTTATGCATATTGTTCAGTACAAAATCGCCTTTCTCCTGCGGACAGAATGTAAAACACGTAATTTTACCTAAAAACAAATTGTATATGACGGTATTCTTTGATAATATAGTAAAGTAATCTTAATAATTCTTTGATCTTACAGATCAAGGCAGGACTGAAAGGAGTTACGGATGAAGAAAAATCTGCTCAAAAAGATGCTCAGCGTTCTGCTCTGCGGAGTGCTGACCACGGGGTTATTCTCCGGTGTCGTTATGGCTGACGACGGAACGGCAGGATCCCTTACCGCCACTCTCTCTATGGGAGAAAGCTATGTTAACGGCGAAAACATCAATGCAACACTTAAACTTACTAACAATTACCCCCGCACATTACGGAATATCGCATTTTCATTCCAGATTCCGAATGGCTACTCAGGAAATGTAAACAACATTCCGGACACCATAGCTCCCGGCCAGACCATATCTTTATCTGCAACGATCGAAGATATCGATCTTACCGATGTGTATGTCGTAAAGCAGAAAGCAGACATCAGCGGAAAGTTCAACACATCCGCCAAGATCAAAAAATATGTGGTCGAGCCCAAAAAGAATGCCTCAGTAAAGAAGGGGATACTTAAAGCTAAAAAAGAGGGCGATATAACTGTTACCGCCTATGATGATTCCGATAATGAACTCGGAAAATATACCGCAAAAATCGAAAAACCCGTATTCAAAAAATATACGGCAGACGCAACTACCTTTAATGCTCTTGATAAAGTTGAAGGCCTTACCAAAGCCGGTCCCAGTAAGTGGTCTTCCTCCAACGAGAAAGTTGCAAAGGTAAATGAAAAATCCGGCGATGTTACTCTCCTCACAAAGGGCAAGGCAGTCCTTACAGCGGAATTCGGAACCGAGAAAAATGCAGCAAAATACAAGCTGAAGGTTTCCGCTCCCAAGACTCTTTTCTCCGGATCTTCAGATACAAAGGCTGTTGCTGTTGAATCTTCAGAAGAGATCACCACAGAACCCGCCGACATAGAATACACGGAAAAATCTCCGGCGAAAGACAAATATGCCAAGGTTAAAAGCGAGAACACACTTTCAACAAAAGCTTCAACCACTGTCATAATCGACGGATGGAAAAAGGATATTTCCATCACTACCGATTATGAAATCTCTTCCGGCAATGCTCTTGATAACCTAAATGACATTCTCGCAGGCGGAGGGGATGTGGCTTTTGACACATCCGGAAACCTGACCTATGTAAACGGAAACTTTACAAACAAAAAGGTTACAAACGAATCCTCTGCTGCAGATGTATTTAATGAAATAGGTGTACTCTTTGCCCAGGATACCGACCATAGCAGCGGGATCGGAGGCACAGAAGCGACAGCCGATGATATTACGGAATACGAGGATAAGGAAAGTGGAAGGAAGCTTTACCGCTATGTACCCAGTTCCTCCTATACCGTAGAAGACGAAAGCGGCACGGAATCAGTTGTAAGCCTGCCCCTTGTGGGAAACGAGGTCATCATTACAGCCGACAGTTCCAGCGGAGAGGTAAAAGGACTCTTCAGTTCCTTTAAAAAAGGCACCAGCATACAGAACGGCTACTACTTTGATACATTTAACGAAACAAAGGCACTAAATACCATAGCTAAAGAACTGATAAAGGAAGACGCTATTTACGGCCTTGTTGAAGGAAGTTATGACATTGATAAAGTTGAAAACCTGATCTCCTGCCTCACTTTGGGAAAAGAAGAAAAGGTATTGTATTTAAATAATCAAGAAGTTTTTGCTTCCTACAAAGTATCTGTTTCCGGAACTGCAGGCACCGGAGAGACGGCCCTTGATATCAGGAGAACAGTTTATCTGGACAACTCCTGTTATTCGGTATATGCCATGGAGGATCTTCTCCGTCATGATAAAGAACTCACAGAAGAAATCTCTACTCCGGATATTTTAGGAGATGATCCTGTTACTTATGACAGCCTTCCCGAGGAAGAAGGAATAACCGTAAGTTATGCCAGAGGCGATGACAACGACGCAAGGAAAGCTGCCGCAAAAAAACTCCTCGGAGTCATAAAGACCACAAAGAACAGATATAAAGGTACACTTCAGGAAGGAATATTTAATAAGAACGTTAAAGTCAAATGCGTTTTCGGAGCACCTTCATTAAGCGCATACTGGGATTCTTCCGATATGGATAACCTGAGTCTTGTTTTCCGCCTCAGGAATACAGCAAATACAAATGAGACCGAACTGAATTCCCTTGCAGGACATGAGTTCTCACATGCAATGCTTGCAAGGTACCTTTCCGATGACGAGAATTTCCTCATTAATCTCGGAGAGACCAAGATAGTCAGCGAATCCTATGCCGATATAATCCGTGATCTTATGGAGGGCAGGATCGCAGAGAATACGGCTGAAACAAAGTATCCGGACGTAGATTTTTCTGCGGTGGACACTACATCTGCCAAGAAAGTATTAAAATATGCGGCTTATAAGATGATGTCCGACGACAGGACAAAGGATGTTCCGGTGGAAACCTGGAAAAAGATCTTCTTAAGTTCCATAAGCCGTCTTCCTTCAGATGCCACTCTTCTGCACGTCAGATTTGCTGTTATCTGTGCGGCAAGTGAAACAGGCAGATTTGACAATCCGAAACAGGAAGCGGTAAAGGAAGCCTTCAGTGCAGCCGGTATCAGTGCTCCCGATACGATCCGCATATCCCTTACCTGGGGTGAAAGCCCTTCTGATCTGGATTCTCATCTGGTAGGTCCTACAGTTGAAGGCACTGACCAGTTCCACGTATGGTACAGCAACAAAAACTATACCTACAACAATCTCTATGCTGCGGATCTGGATCATGATGACACCAGTTCCTATGGTCCTGAGATCACAACAATCTACAGAAGAACTCCCGGAGAGTATTATTTCCTTGTTCACGATTACTCCACAGGAAGCAACAGAGAAGTTCCCGATTCCACCGCAATGGCTGCTTCCGGCGCGATCGTCAGACTGTACTACGGAGACAGTGATCACAAGCAGCAGAAGGAATATCATATAAATCCTTCCACCAGCGGTGCTTATTGGACTGTATTCAAGCTTACGATCGGTGACGACAGCAGCATATCCGTTGAAGATATGAATCTTTATTATGTACCTGAGTACTTAAGATCAGTTGTAGGATACTGGGACGAAGAAAACGACGAATACGACGAATGATCTGTCACTGAACAGTACTGAGAATGCCGGGACTTCTGGTCCCGGCATTTTTATACTTAAATATGTGAGTCTCTTCCTGATTCAAGATTCCCCGGCAAAATCAAAGAGCGACAATTGGTTTGACTTGGGGATATTCCCAAGAAGTCCCATTTCGTAGAGTTTTTCCGCCTTGACCTTTGTGCAGCCGGTGCGGTTTACGAAATCCTCCATGGAGAGGAAGGGTCCGTCCTTCCTGGCGGCAAGGAGTCCCGCTGCAATATCGTCCGCATCCTTTCCGCCTATGCCGGAAATGGAAGTTAAGGGTGGCATGATGTGCTTATCATCCACCTGACGGAAGTACTTCGGATCCGCTTTATTTATATCAAGAGGCGCAAAATCGAAGCCTCTCGCATACATTTCCTGTACTAACTGCATATTCCTTATGCTGTCCATATCCGCAGGCTTCATCCTGTTCTTTCCTATGGATTTCAGGAGGTCAAGGAGCTTATTTAAGTTTTCTTCGAGCCTTGCCCTGCCGCGGCACATGGTCTCATAATCTATGCCGCCCTTCTTTTCGGACCTTATTGAGAAAAAGGCGCTGTAATAAGCCAGAGGATAGTTTATCTTAAACCACGCTACCCTCCAGGCCATCATCACGTATGCAACGGCGTGAGCCTTGGGGAACATGTACTGTATCTTAAGACAGGAATCGATATACCAGTCAGGGACAGCATTCCCTATCATAGCTTCCTTCATCTCATCCTTTAAGCCTTTTCCCTTTCGTACAGACTCCATGATCTTAAAGGAAAGGGAAGGATCCACGCCCTTATTCATGAGATAGAGCATTATATCGTCACGGCAGCAGATCAGGTCCTTTAATATCATACCCTGCTCTTTAACCAGAAGCTCTGCATTTCCGCTCCACACATCGGTGCCGTGGGAAAGCCCTGAAATACGCACAAGGTCGGAGAAAGTGGCGGGTTTCGCATCCACCAGCATCTGTATAACAAAGTCCGTGCCGTATTCAGGAATACCGAGAGTCCCCGTAGGGCAGCCCCCTATATCCGAGGGAGAGATACCCAGCACCGCCGGACTGTTGAAGAGGCTCATTACCTTCTTATCGTCAAAGAAGATATCATCCACGTTCACTCCCGTGGCATCCTGCAGGAACCTTATCATGGTGGGATCGTCGTGTCCCAGGATATCCAGCTTTAACAGGTTATGGTCGATGGAATGATAGTCAAAATGGGTGGTGATGACCGGACTTGACTGATCATTTGCCGGGTGCTGCACCGGAGTAAAGGAGTTTATCCCCTCTCCCTTGGGCAGGACTATTATCCCTCCGGGATGCTGCCCGGTGGTACGTAAGACCCCTTCACAGCCCTTCGCAAGCCGCTCCATCTCAGCCCTTCTCTTATGCTCATTATGACTTTCATCTTCGAAGTAGCCCTTTGTATATCCGAAGGCCGTCTTATCCGCAACGGTACCGGTGGTACCTGCCCTGAAGGTCTGTCCCGCACCGAATATGACTTCCGTATATTTATGGGCCTTACTCTGATAGTCTCCGGAGAAATTAAGGTCTATATCCGGCTCCTTATCCCCGTCAAAGCCCAGGAATGTTTCAAAGGGAATGTCAAAGCCCATCTTCATAAGCTTCTCACCGCAGACGGGGCAATCCCTGTCCGGCAGGTCGCAGCCGCAGTTTCCTTCCTCATGGGCTTTTTTCACAGCTTCAGACTCAAAATCCGAATAGTGGCACTTCTTGCAGAGGTAATGGGGCGCAAGGGAATTAACCTCCGTGATACCTGACATATAGGCTGCAAAGGAAGAACCGACGGAACCTCTGCTCCCCACAAGGTAACCGTCCTCATTACTCTTCCACACAAGCTTCTGGGCTATAACGTACATAACCGCATAGCCGTTTCCTATGATGGAATCAAGCTCCTTATCGAGACGGGAAGTCACTATCTCAGGGAGATCTTCCCCATAGAGCTCCTTCGCCCTTGTATAGCATATATCCCTCAGTATCTTATCCGAATCCGCAATGACAGGGGGCGCCTTATCCGGCCTTACGGGAGAGATATGGTCGATCATATCCGCTATCATATTGGGGTTCTTTATAACAACTTCCTCGGCCTTGTCATCCCCGAGATATGCGAATTCGTCAAGCATCTCCTCCGTAGTCCTTAAGTACAGGGGAGCCTGTTCATCGGCGTCCTTATATTTCTTACTGAACATGATGATCCGCCTGTAAACCTCATCCTCAGGGTTCAGGAAGTGAACGTCACAGGTAGCGCAGACCGGCTTATTGAATCTTTCTCCCAGTTTCACTATCTCCTTATTTATGTCCCGGAGATCATCCATGTCCTTTATCCGGTTATCTTCCCTTAAAAGGAACTCATTATTGCCTAAAGGCTGTATTTCCAGATAGTCGTAAAAATCAACTATCTCCGCTATCCTCTCTCCCGGCTCCTCACGCTCCAGAGCCTGGTACAGTTCTCCCGCCTCGCAGGCGCTGCCTAAGATCAGCCCCTCCCTGTTCTCCATCAGCAGGGATTTCGGGATCCTGGGCCTCCTCTGGAAATACTTTAAGTGGGACTCGGAAACCATCTTATAGAGATTCAGCCTTCCGGTCTCATTCTTTGCAAGGAGGATTATATGGAAATAGGGCAGTCTCTTAATGGTGTTGATACTTACCCGGTCATACTGCTTAAAGTCCTCGAGTATATGGATGTCCTCCGGGTATTCCTCCCCCGCCTTTTCCATGAGCTTTATAAAGATATGCGCAGTAGCGGCAGCGTCATCACAGGCCCTGTGGTGATTTTCAAGGCTCACTTTAAGCTTCTCTGCCATGGTGTCCAGCTTATGGTTATGTAATTCCGGCATAAGGAACCTGCCAAGTCCCAGGGTGTCCACCACGGTCTTATCAAACTTAAGCCCCAGCTCTTCTGCCTTTACCAGCATAAAAGAAGTATCGAACATGGCGTTATGGGCCACCACCACCGATCCCTCCGCAAAGCTTAAGAACCTTGGCAGCACCTCTTCTATACCGGGGGCGTCCTTTACCATGCTGTCATTTATCCCCGTCAGATTCTCTATCTTAAAGGGGATCGGGATCCCCGGATTTACAAACTCGTCAAAGCTTTCCTTTACCTCTCCGTTTACTACCCTTACGGCACCTATCTCTATTATCCTATCTGACACAGCGGAAAAACCGGTGGTCTCTATATCGAAGACCACGTAATCGCTGTTCAGGGAATGGGCGGTGTTTCCGTCTCCCTTTCCGCACTCCCAGACTATCCTGTTGGTATCGTCCACAAGATATCCCTCGCAGCCGTAGATTATCTTGAAGTCCTTGTTTTCAAGCTTAGTATGGGCGGCCTCCGGATATACCTGCACATTCCCGTGATCCGTGAGGGCAATGCTGTTCCACCCCCAGGAATCCACTGTCTTAAGTATATCCTTTACACTGCTAACCCCGTCCATCTCGGAATACTTGGTATGGCAGTGGAGCTCTGTCCTCTTTACCGCAGAGAAATCCCTTCTCTCCTTAAGGAAGGAAGAAATCTTCCTCATGCCCCTTATGGAGGTTATGACCACATCATGCTCAAATCTGTCAAGATCCGCCACTCCCTTTATCTTTACAAAGATGGTTGGCTTCCCGTCCGCTAAATCCTTAGCCTCTATCTTTTCCTTAAAGCCCGGCAGATCCTCGTCACTTATAAAGAATTTCGCTTTTATCGAATCCGTATAATCCGTGACATTTAAGGTCACCACATTCTTCTGGTTCCCTATGGGATGCTCATCATAGGCAATAAGCTGGCCCTTTATCACCACTTCCCCTATGGGATCTACTATGTCCCTGATGGGAATGGCATCTTCCTTCACATCAGCCCTGAAGATCACATCGGGATCAAGAGAACGGCGCTTTCCTTTCTTAGCCTTATCTTTGACCTCCTTTTTCTCTTCCTTAACCTCTTCCTTAACCTCTTCCTTTTTCTCCTTCCTGCCCATGACTTCACGGTATTCCCTTAAGAGTTCTTCCTCTTCCCTCTTTCTTTCAAAGGAAATGCCGCTGCTCTTATACTCATGCTGCACCCTTGCGTCCAATTTGAATCTCATATTGAAAACATTATAGATATACTCGGTAAGGTCCTTTACCATCTTTTCCGCTTCTTTTCCGAAGATCATCTCCTCCGGTACGGTAAGGGTCAGCACGTTCCCTTCGCAGGTCAGTGTGGAATTCTTATATATCTGGTTAAGTATCGGGTACTCTTCCCTCAGCTCTATCGCAATTGAATCCCTGTAAGTATCAAGCACAGACTCTACTGTAAAGTCTTCCTCCAACAGGAAGGATTCGTGCAGTCTTGGCGTAATGCCTGTATTGGCAAAAACCTGCTTCCTCAACTCCCTTTCTACTCTCAGGATATCTTCCTTCTGTATGATCATCCTGCTTTCCGTATAGATGTGAAAGCTCTTCCTGTCCTTGCTCCTTAAGATCATCTTTACGGACACATTGGAAAAGAGCTCCCTCAGATCCTGGGGGAGCAGCAAAGTCGGAAATACATCAAAGAACGGTTTTCTTCTGCCTGAATCTGTCATAATCTGTCAAGCTCCTCTTTCAGCGCCGATAAAAGTTCGTCCTCTTTAACCTTCCTGATTATCTCTCCCTTTCTGAATACAAGTCCCTCATTTTCACCGCCTGCGATGCCTATATCCGCTTCACGGGCTTCGCCGGGACCGTTAACTGCGCATCCCATAACCGCAACCTTTATATCCCTGTCGCAGTCTTTAAGCATCTCCTCAACTTTTCCCGCAAGGCCTATAAGGTCTATCTTAGTTCTTCCGCAGGTGGGGCAGGACACTATCTCTGCGCCTCCCTTTCTGAGCCCTAAGGTCTTAAGTATGAGCTTTGCGCTCCTTATCTCTTCCACCGGGTCCCCGGTAAGGGAAACCCTTATGGTATCCCCGATACCCTTATTCAGCATTATGCCAAGACCTACAGCCGACTTGATATTTCCGCTGAATACAGTACCCGACTCTGTTATACCCACATGCAGAGGATAAGGGCTCCTCTCCGCCGTCATCTCATATGCGTCAATGCACATCAGCACATTGCTGGACTTAATGCTTATAACGATGTTATCGTAATCGTTCTCCTCAATGAGCCTCACCTTATCAAGGGCCGATTCCACCAGCCCCTCCGCAGTGACGCCGCCGTACTTCTCAACTATCTCCTTTTCCAGGGATCCGGAATTTACACCGACTCTGATTGGCACGTTCCTCTCCCTGCACTTATCAACCACAGCCTTAAGCCTGTCTTTCCCCCCGATGTTCCCCGGATTTATCCTGATCTTGTCCGCCCCATTCTCCACCGCAAGGATCGCCATCCTGTGATCGAAATGAATATCCGCCACAAGGGGTATATGTATCCTCTTCTTTATCTCACGGAATGCTTCCGCCGCAGCCTCGTTCGGCACGGTGCACCGGATTATCTCGCACCCCGCCTTCTCCAGCTCCAGTATCTGCCTTACCGTAGCCTCCACGTCATCCGTCCTGGTATTGCACATGGACTGTATCCTGACCGGGCTCCCCCCTCCGATCTCCGTATTTCCTATCTTTATCTTTTTGGTGTTATCTCTGTACATCTATTCCTCCAATATCTGACAAGTCCCAGCCCCGGGACTCACGACGGGGCGTCGCCTTCAGCGACCAATAATGCGGGTAATATCGTTATACATTACAAAAATCATAAGGAGTAAGAGGCAGCACATTCCGAAGAAATGGAAGCCGGCCTCAACCCTGCGGTCCACGCCCTTGCCGGTGACAGCTTCGATAAGCATGAAGACCAGTCTCCCCCCGTCTAAGGCGGGGAAGGGCAGCAGGTTCATCACTCCCAGATCGGCAGAAAGCAGTATCATAAGCTGCAGCATATTGAGCCAGACCACGAAGAAACCCTCGCTCTTTGATTCCTCGTAGACCTCGCCAACCACGCCGGCCACACCCACGGGACCTGTGAGATCATCCTTTGACACCCGTCCTTTGAAGACCTGCAGAAGGCTTTTCACAGTGATCTCGATCCAGTAGCGGACCTCCGAAACGCTGTAGCGGATGGTCTGTATCCAGTTTCCCTTAACACGCTGTCCCCCCAGGATCCCAAGTAAATACCTGCCTTCTTCGGGGTCGTAGCGGGGATCTATCCTGGTGTCATAGAAGAGCCCGTCCCTCTTGTAGCGCACGTCAACGCTCTCGCCCTCGTGGAAGAATAAATAGGTACTCACATCTCTGTATAATGAGATCCTGTGTCCGTTTAAGGCGATTATCTCGTCACCGGAAGCAAGCCCCGCCTCTTCTGCCGGATATCCTTCGATTATATCCGCAAGGACCGGCGGATCGTAGCCCACGGAACCGATGACAAAGAGGGACAGGAAAAATGCCAGAACGAAATTCATGATGGGACCTGCGGCCACAGTGGCAAAACGTGCCCAGACAGGAGCATTGATAAATGAGGTGGGGCTGTCGCTGTCATCCTCACCGTCATAGCCTTCAAAAATGCAGTTTCCCCCAAAGGGAAGGACCCGGAGATTGTATTCCGTCCCGTTATGACGACGGCTTATGATCTTCGGCCCGAAACCGATATTGAACTGCTCAACTCCTATGCCGCATTTCTTTCCGATAACGAAATGCCCGCCCTCATGTACTAAAATGAGGACCGCGAGTATTATGATAAACAGGATAAACTGCAAGATATCACCCCTTTAATTGCGCGGTAATCTCCCGCACTTCCTTTTCACACTGAAGTATCTCATCAATTCCCGGATCCTCGATAAGCTTATGCATCTCCATGGCTTTTTCAATGATCTCCGTGATCCCGGGATAGCTTATCTCATTTTTAAGGAACTTTTTGACCGCTTCCTCATTGGCCGCATTGAATACTGTGGGCATGGTGCCCCCTGTCCTTGCAGCCTTAAGCGCAAGGCTTAAGCCCCGGAAGGTCTTTAAGTCCGGCTCAAAGAAGGTCAGCTCCCTTATCTTGAAAAGATCCAGCCTTTCCATGTTTAAGAAACGCCTCTCCGGATAAAAGAGAGCGTACTGAATGGGGAGATGCATGTCCGGTATGCCAAGCTCCGCGATGACGGCCCCGTCCTTATACTGCACTGCGGAATGCACTATGCTCTGGGGATGGATCAGAACCTCAATGTCATCATAGGAAACATCGAAAAGCCATCTCGCTTCCATGACTTCCAGACCTTTATTTACAAGGGTTGAGGAATCGATGGTGACCTTCGGACCCATATTCCAGTTGGGATGCTTAAGGGCTTCCGCCGCAGTCATGTTCTTAAGCTCTTCAGCGCTCTTATTCCTGAAGGGGCCGCCGCTGGCGGTAAGGAGTATCTTCTCAATACTGTCGTGGTTTTCCCCGTTTAATGACTGGAAAATGGCTGAATGCTCCGAATCCACAGGAAGTATCTTAACCTTATTCGCCTCTGCTTCCTTGGTGATGATGTGCCCTGCGGTGACTAAGGTCTCCTTATTCGCAAGAGCCAGGTCATGCCCCTCACGGATCGCAGCTAAAGCGGGCTTTATCCCTATCATCCCCACCATGGCTCCCACGGTTATCTCCGAAGGGCAGACTGCAGCCTCAATGATGCCGTCCATTCCGGACACTATCTTTGTATCCGTATCCGAAACCCGGACCTTCAGATCCTCTGCCGCAGCTTCATCATAGAGGGCAGCGATACCGGGCTTATACTTCCTTATCTGTTCTTCTATAAGGGCAACGTTGGAACCCGCCGCCAGAGAGGCCACGGATAAAGCGTTACTGTTGGCATCAACTATATCAAGGGTCTGGGTTCCGATGGAGCCTGTGGAACCTAAGATAGATAATCTTTTCATACTTTGTACCTTCTTCTACTTTACAGCAGGGTATTACAGAGAATGTAAATGATCGGTGCAGTGATTATGATGGAATCGAACCTGTCCAGTATGCCGCCGTGTCCCGGGATCAGATGGCCGTAGTCCTTGATCCCCTTATCCCTTTTGATGCCGGAGGCAAAAAGATCCCCGAACTGGGAAATTATGGCGCCGATAAAGGTCACAAGGGCATAGATCGGAATGCTGTCATGGATCACGAAGGCCAAAAGGCCGCCAAAGATCCCTGAGAATACAGCGCCTCCTATTGCCCCCTCAACGGATTTCTTCGGGGAGAGTACCGGCGCCAGCCTGTGCCGTCCCAAAAGACGCCCGGTAAAATAGGCAAAGGTATCGCAGATCCATGAAGAGATGACTACAAAGATCACCTCTATTATCCCCTTGTCCCTTATGCGGAGCATATAGAGAAAAGAGATCATAAACGGTATATAGAGAAGCCCGAAATAAAACTGCATGATCATGGCACTATTATAACGCGGATACAGGAGCACAAAAATGCACATGAAAAGGATAACGGACCCTGTCATGGCGTAGAGCATATAAATCCCGTAAGGCTTTGCCATGATAAGGACATAGTAGAGAATAGTGAGGACATAACCCATGACCTCAGGTACAGCGGGATTACGCACACCTTCTTCCGGCTTCAACTCTCCGGCCTCATCCCCGGAAAAGATGGCTGTACAGAACTCCCTGTAGCCCACAAGGGAAATAAAAAGAAGAAGGACCCACCACACGAGTCCTCCGACATATAGACCTGTGCCAAGTATCAGCACAAGCACTATGGCACTGATAACCCTGGTTCTCAACATTTAAACCACCTGTTCTCCGGTTTTCCCGTAACGTCTCTGTCTTGACGAATAATCTTCTATCGCCCGCATAAGCTCTTCCTCCGAAAAGGCAGGCCAGTGGACATCAGTGAAATAAAACTCAGTATAGGCACACTGCCATAAAAGGAAATTTGAAAGCCTCTCCTCTCCGCTGGTACGGATAAGAAGATCCGGATCCGGGATCCCGGCCGTGTCCAGACGCTCGCTTATCATATCCTCCGTGATCTCTGTATCCTCGGGAAGCAGGTCGTTCTTTATATCACTTAAAATGGAATTAACGGCTCTCCTTATCTCATCACGGCTTCCGTAGTTCAGAGCTATCTGGAAGGAAAGCCCGTCAAAATCCCTGCTGAATTCCTCAAGCTCGGTAATTGCCGCCTGTATATCCGGGTCCAGCCGGCTCTTATCCCCGATGACTCTGACTCTCATATGGTTCTTTTCCGCAGTCTTCTTACAGGTCTTAAGATAGTTTCTTAAAAGATCCATAATGGCTCCAACCTCGTCCTGAGGCCGGGACCAGTTCTCTGTGGAAAAGGCATAAACGGTAAGGTATTTGATACCCTTCTCCCAGGCAACGCGGCAGATCGTTTCCACGTTCTTCGCCCCCATGGTGTGACCATAGGTTCTGGGCATTCCCTTGGACTTAGCCCATCTGCCGTTACCGTCCAATATGATGGCCACATGTTCAGGGATGTTCAAACCGTCATGATCTCCTTTTCTTTCTCAGCCGCAGCTTCATCCACCTTCTTGATATACTTGTCGGTGACCTTCTGAAGCTCATCCTGGAGATCCTTAACGATATCCTCGGAAACATCCTCGGATTTACTTAACTTCTTAAATGCATCCACTCCGTCACGCCTTATATTCCTGACTGCGACCTTGCACTCTTCGCCCTTTTTCTTAACGTCCTTGCAGAGTTCTTTTCTCCTGTCCTCTGTAAGCTCGGGGAAAACAAGGCGGATCGCTGTTCCGTCGTTACTGGGGTTAATGCCTATATCGGAAACCTGAAGGGCCTTCTCAATGCTCTTTAACATTGTCTTGTCATAGGGCTTGATCATGATAACCCTTGCTTCAGGTATGGACACATTTCCCACCTGCTGAAGTCCCGTAGGGGTTCCGTAATAATCCACTTTGATCTTATCAAGGATATGGGGATTTGCTCTTCCCGCCCTTATTGAAGCCAGCTCGCCCTGGTAATTGTCCAGGGACTTCTGCATCTTATCCTCGTATTTTT
Source organism: Lachnospiraceae bacterium (assembly GCA_017448845.1). Classification (GTDB taxonomy): domain Bacteria; phylum Bacillota; class Clostridia; order Lachnospirales; family Lachnospiraceae; genus NK4A144. The sequence goes on along the minus strand of JAFSKT010000042.1, from coordinate 42,463 downwards.
TGATCCTCTCATCCATTAGAAATACCTCCCTTAAATCCTTTTAAACAGTTATCTCGGTACCGTTAAAGGTGCCGGACACCGCATTGGATATACCGTTCTCCTCATTTAACAGAAAGACTCTCATGGGCATCTTATTTTCCATTGCAAGGATGGACGCCGTAAGATCCACAACCTGCAGCTTCCTGTCGATGACTTCCTCTATGGAAAGCCTGTCGAACTTAACTGCGTTGGGGTTGCTCCTGGGATCCGAGTCATAGACCCCGTCTATGTTCTTTGCTAAAAGGATCATGTCCGCTTCCACTTCTATGGCCCTTAAGACCACCCCCGTATCGGTGGAGAAATAAGGATGTCCCGTTCCTCCCGCAAAGAATATAACCTGTTTCTTGCTGAAATACTTATTTGCCCTGTCCTTTGTAAAAAGCTTGGTAAAACCCGCTATCTCAAAAGGAGTCAGGATATTTGTCATCATGCCTTCCGAGCGGAAGATCTCCGAAACATAGATACAGTTCATCACCGTAGCAAGCATCCCTATCTGGTCAGCCTTTGTACGGTCTATGTTTCCGCTGGTGCGGCCTCTCCAGAAATTACCGCCGCCGATGACGATACCCGTCTCTATGCCGCTGTCCACCAGCTTTTTAACTTCCCTTGCAACCTTCTGGACAGTTTCCTCGTCAAATCCGGTCTTCTTATCCCCGGCAAGCGCCTCGCCGGAGAGCTTAAGCATAACTCTTTTCAACGGTTTACCCCCTGAACGCCCATGTCTTTCTATGATCAAAGTTCATCAAAGAATGATGTGGGGCTTACGTCTGCATAGCACTGTGAGCAGTGGCCTTCGATAACCGCGCCGTTATTGATCTGGACTGACTTTGACTTGATGTCGCCCATTACGATGGCGGAAGTATCAAGGATAACAGGTCCCTGCACGTCGATATCACCCTTTACTGCGCCTGCGATAACTGCGCTGGTAGCGGAAATGTTGCCGATGATAACAGATTCCTGACCCACCTTTACGGCTCCGGTGCTGACTATCTCTCCGTTGATCTTTGCGGAATCAGCAAATACCTCTGCAGCCTTTGAGTTACCTGTGATGGTTCCTGAAACGTTGAGCTTTCCTCTAACATTTATATTTCCCTTAACAGTACCCACAACTTCAAGGGAACCCTGAGAAATGATGTCACCGTTGATGATCATTCCGGCAGTAACAGAGCCGTTCTCATCGGCTTCGGGACCATCCTCAAGCTCAGGGAATACGAGTTCATTATTGATGATATCGTCTTTCATTTCTTTATACTCCTTATTATCATTATTATCTGCTTCTGCAAAAGCAGTTTCTTCCTCTGTTGCTGTTTCGGTGAAGCTGTTATCCATCACCATGTTCATTGCTGCTTCCGCAATAATCGGCTCCGGCTCGGGCTCCGGTTCAGCTGCTGCTTCCTCTATGGGAGCTTCTTCAGCTGCAGGCTCCTCTACGGGAAGTTCCTCTTCCGGAACAGGCTCTTCCGCAGGAAGCTCTTCTTCCATAACCGGCTCTTCCACAGAAAGCTCTTCTTCCATAACCGGCTCTTCCTCTACCGGCTCTTCTGCGGGAAGTTCTTTTTCCAATACTGCCTCTTCCTCTACCGGTTCCTCTGCAGAGAGTTCTTCTTCCATCACAGGTTCCTCTATGGGAAGCTCTTCTTCCAACAATACTTCTTCCTGTACAGGCTCCTCTACCGGAAGCTCTTCTTCCAATATTGCCTCTTCCTCCACCGGCTCTTCTGCGGGAAGCTCTTCAGGAATCTCTTCCGGTGCAGCCGCGCTTTCCTCGGCGGGGATCGCGTCAAAATCAAAGGACAGTTCCGGTGCGGGTGCCTCATCCATCACCGCTTCGGTTTCCTTCTCTATCATTTCCGACAGGTTGAGGGTCTCCTGTATTCCGTCCCCCATGGTATCAGGAAAACCTTCTATTCCCTTTTCACTGCTTTCTTCTTCCCCTGCTGCGTTTATCTCGCCTACAGCCTGGGACAGGTCTTCCTTAAAATCATCAAAAAAACCCATCTGAATCCTCCTTATGATCGTATGTTTGTTGCCAAAGAACGACAGTATTCCGATAAATCCGTCATCTTTCGGCGTTTGCTTCATCGAACTGATGAAGCGGCGGTGTATCGTCGTCTATGGGACTCGGGCTTAAACCTCTGTCCAACAGTCCCTCTATGATATCCGGCAATGCAAGCACCGTATTCCTTCTGCTTCCCGTATCATGCAGAAGTATCACTGCCGTATCCCGCCTGTCCACCCCGTTCAGGGTATTTTCCACTATCTTCGAGGGTGAAAGGCTGTTGCCGGAAGAATCCCCTCCATAAACATTCCAGTCATAGTATTCCATTCCCTGACTGTAAAGAACCGATATATACTGGCCCATGGGGATGGATGCTATGGTATTTCCGCTCCCTCCCGGAAAGCGGTAATATTTAGGGACAACACCTGTCTCATTATAGATTAGATTGCGTATTTTATCAAGGTCATACTGAAAGAGATCCAGATCCCCATAGACCTTGGAATACACGTGGGAATAGGAGTGCATACCTATGGCGTGACCTTCATCCACTATCCTTTTATAGACATGTCGGATCTCCGGATCGCCGTCTCCGGTACCGCAGACAAAAAAGGTGGCCTTCACCCCGTATTTTTTAAGGATATCAAGTATTTCATCCGTATAGACAGAGGGTCCGTCATCGAAGGTCAGATAAACCTTCCGCACATTGTCGTCATCCTCCATCTCGCTTTCCACCACGGAGTTCATATCCTGCAGGGAATCATCGTCAATGATCTCCGGCGGGCCATCCTCTGCTTCATTTACGCTAAGGGAATTACCGGATAAAAGAAGCTTTTCTTCCCCGGCATGGCTCTCCTCACCGCCTGTTTCCTCGGGATTTTCCTGACCGGTCGTTTCCGGAAGGCTTTCCTGAGGATTCTCCGGTGCGGTATTTAACGTCTCCTCTGCCACAGTTTCAGCTGTTTCCGCATTTCCCTTCATCATCTTCAGAACGGCGGAAACAGAAAGAAAGGCAAGCAGCACAAGAACCGCGACAGTGAGCACACCTGCCGCGGCCAGTAAAATGATCTTCCGTTTTCTTATTCTCTTTATACGAACCATGGAGCCATAAAGCTGCCTTATCTTATCTACTTAAAGAAGATATTTTTTCCGGACTGGAAATAATAGTTGTTTGAAGGTATTATCTCCGAACCCTTTACTTCGAATACTTCCCATACCACGCCGGAATTTCCCACGGGAACCTGGAAGGAAGCGACCAATCCGATCTTATTATACACTTTAACCTGGACTTCCGAAAGGGACATATCGTTTGTCATGTCATTTCCGGATTTCCCGTTGACCTGGTCGGTTACAAAATATTTGTAATCCGTGCCGCTGTCAACCGTTATTATCTGGTTGTCATGGGTCTCGTATTTTCCGGAATTCAGATCCAGTGTAAAGGGCTTAAGACCGCTTATCTTCTCGGTGTTATAGCTTAAGACCACTTCATACTGGTCTTCCCTCAGCTTATCCGGGGACTGCTTTGTCACGTCTAAAAGGAAGGTCTTTTTATCGTGCTTGTTATTTCCCTCCGGTGCCATATAAGTAACCCCGATGGGATACTCAACGGTCCTGGGCCTTATGCAGATGTCATTCACTTCTGAATCCGCAAAGTCGCCGTACTCGAAAAGCATATTATACCAGTCGGCGGTGTTTATGGGAACAACAAATTCATAATATCCGTCCCCGTTTGTCATCACGCTCTTCTTATAGCCGTTTGCCTCGCTGGATATGGTGACCTTGGTGTTTGCAAGGGTTCCGCCGTACTCATCCGCCACATAGCCGTAAACCTTTGCCGTGGAGGGGATATCCTTAAGGGTGTTGTAATTCACATAGGCCCTGTTGATAAGCTCTGCTTCCAGATCGTCATATTCCTTCTGTATGTCCGGATTTACCGTATCATAGGATGCGGCAGTCACGGATTCATTGGATTCGCCGTAGGTTGCATAGCACTCGGAGAGGAAATCATTGACGAAGAAGCACCTCTGTCCTCCGCTCTTCCTGGCGTCATCCGCATTTATCCCGTACAGGTCGTCTAAATACCTGTAAGTGTAGAGGAGTTCTCCGTTCTTATAGTAGAAACCGGTGACCTCACGTCCTTCGCTGCCGTACTCCGTGGATACTATCTTATCGATATACCCTTCCTCCGGATCCGTATATACATCAAAGTCCAGGGTGGCTCCGTTTCCGCTGCGGTGCATCCTGATCTTCTTTACCTTATCCGCTTTAAGCCTCTCCTCTATTTCCTTCGGGGCTTTCTTATTGACCTGCAGCTCACTGTCTCTCTCGGCTGCCTTATACTTTATGGTCTCGTAGTCGATCTCTGGAGTCACCCCGCCTGAACGGAGTATATAGGAAACGCCCTGATCAAAGGTATCGGATATGGCCTGGCCTTCTTCCCTTTTCTCCTCGGTCTTTTCCTCTGAAGGAGCCTCTTCCTCTTCTTCATCTATGATCTCTTCTTCCGATGTGGGAAGGGAAGTGTCCGGTTCGCTTTCCGCGATGATATCCGCCGACTCATCCTTATTTGTAACTATATCTTCCTTCGCCTTGCCGCAGCCCGTAAACAATATGACTATCATAGCGATGGAAAACAGTATTGCTATTGCAGCATTTATTATCCTTTTATCCATGATCTTATGATCCGCTCCTTTCATGACTTTAGCGGTCGTTTCGTAAAATCATAGCACAAAAAGGGATAAAAATACGGAGATTAAGATATTCATAAGGAAATATTCAGTATGTCTAATATAATTCCGGAGAATACCCCGCAGGAATAGAGAATGCCGAGAAGGCTTAAGTTCTTTTTTAGGTCGTTATTTACCCTGAAAAGAACTAATAGTCCCAGACCGGCACCGCAGAGAAGTCCCGACATCATGGGGCCGAAGCCGATGATCCCGTCAAGATAGAATTCCGTAAGAAATACAGAGGCCGCGCAGTTGGGGATGAGGCCAATAAGCCCTGCCGCAAAATGAATGAGTATGCCCCCTTCATTTAAGAAGTTCTTAATGCTGTCCTCTCCAAGGACCTCTACAGCTATATTTATTAATACCGTGACTATGAGGATAAAGAAAAAGATCTTGATACTGTGCCTTAAGGCAGGCTTAACGATACCGTGGTTTTTACCGTGGTCATGGTGCTTGAGGTCCAGAACCTCCTTCATATCCTTAAATCCCGGCTCTCCTTCGTCACAGTGGCAGTCCTCCCTTACGCAGAGGCTGTGGATATCCATGGCCTCCGGCTCTTTTTTGAATACATTCTTTCTCATGAAGTCAAAGAGCAGTCCGAAAAAGATACCTATCCCCGCCTTCATGATAAGTATGAGCGCTATCTTATGGACCTCCACCTGCTCAGAGATAAAGAGGGGCAGCATCTCGTCAGAGGTAGATAAAAAGATGGCAAGAAGGGTGCCTGCGGTTATAACTTTCCCCGCATAGAGGTTTGAAGCCGCTGTGGAAAAGCCGCACTGAGGGGCGATCCCTGCAATGCCGCCGATCACCGGCCCCAGCCTTCCGGAATTCTTAACTGCTTCCGATATCTTTCCCGAAGCGTGGGTTTCAAGATACTCCATAAAGAGATAGGTTATTATAAGAAATGGCAGCATCTTAAACGAATCAAGAGCTGCATCAAGTATTGCGTCACTCATGTCAATGTTCCTGATACCTTCCGAGGAATGACTTCATACGTTCATTTTCGGAATTAAAGACTTTTTCAGGGCTTCCCTGTTCTACGATGACCCCGTTTTCCATGAAGATCACTTCATTGCTTATTTCCCTTGCAAAAGCCATCTCGTGGGTCACGATCACCATCGCTATATGGAGGTCAGAAAGGGATCTTATTACCTTAAGCACTTCTCCCGTAAGCTCGGGATCCAGTGCCGATGTGGGTTCGTCGAAAAACAGTATCTGAGGGTTCAGCGCCAGGGCTCTTGCGATGGCAACTCTCTGGGACTGTCCGCCGGAAAGCTCGCAAGGGTATGCATCCTTTCTCTCCGTAAGGCCCATCTTTTTAAGGAGAGCCTCCGCCTCTTCCCTTACTTCATTTTTATCCCTCTTCTGCACCCTCACCGGGGCGTCCATTATATTTTCCAACACGGAAAAATGGGGAAAGAGATTGAAGTTCTGGAATACCAGGCCGAACAGGGCTTTGATCTTCTTTTCCTCTTCCTTTGAAGCGTAGACCGGCACCCCGTCCTTTGTATCCGCATAGACAAGGCCGTCATAGACTATCCTGCCCCCGTCTATCCTTTCAAGACCGGTGGCACAGCGGAGGAAGGTGGATTTTCCGGAACCCGAGGGCCCGATAATGGAAAGGATCTCTCCCTTTTCCACCTCCAGTGAAATACTCTTTAATACTTCCGTTCCCCCAAAGGATTTCTTTATTTTTTCACATGTGAGAATTGGCATCTATTGTACCTTACCTGTAATACGATAATTTCTTTTCAAAGAATTCCATTACATAGGCCACTACAAAGTTAAAGACATAGTAAAAAATGGCCGCTGCCACAAAGGGCATCATGCTGGTCTGGGAACTTGCCAGTGCCTTTGCAGTGGTAAACATCTCCGCCACACTTATGGTGAAAGCAAGGGACGTATCCTTTACCAGGGTTATCACCTCGTTTGTGACCGGAGGCAGTATCCTCTTTATGACCTGGGGAAGAATGATGATAAAAAAGGTCTGGCTCTTTGAATAGCCCAAAACCTCGGCAGCTTCATACTGTCCCCTGTCCATGGACTGTATGCCGCCCCTGTATATCTCCGCGAAATAGGCCGCATAGTTTATGACGAAACCGATAAGGGCCGCCACTATCCTGTAACTGTTGCTCACATGTATCCCGAAGATATAATAAGGCCCGAAATAGACCACCATGAGCTGCAGCATAAGGGGCGTTCCCCTCATCACAGAGATATAGATCTTAAATATCCCGGATACTATGGGGTTCTTGCTCATCCTCCCAAAGGATACGAGAAGACCCAGAGGCAGTGAAAAGAGGAGGGTCACCACAAAGATATATATGCTGACCCCCATTCCTTCTGCCAGTAGTTGAAAAATCTGTAAGATAGACATATGTTTTACTTAATGATCGTAACGTCTGTTCCGAACCACTTCTCGGATATCTTCTTTAATGTGCCGTCTTTTGCCATTTCCTTAAGGGTATTGTTGACTTCATCCCTTAAAGCCTCATTTCCCTTCTTAAATCCTACGCCGTAGGTCTCTGATGCGAAGGGCTCATCCAGAACCTTAAGGTCCATACCGCCGCTGGTGATCTTATACTCGGCAACGGTGCTGTCCATGGCTACCGCATCAACTGTTCCCATATCAAGATCCATAAGTGCTGTATCATAGTCGGGAGTTGTCTGCATTGTACCGAAGGTAGCGGCGAGAGCTGCGTTTTCACCCTCCTTAAGTGCTGCTTCCGCTGAAGAATCAGCCTGCACTTCAACGATCTTTCCTGCAAGATCCGCTGCGGTATTGATGCCGGAATCCTTCTTTACAACAAATACCTGGCTGTTCTCCATATAAGCGTCGGACCAGGTGTAGGAATCCTCTCTTCCGCTGATGGTGAAGCCGTTCCAGATGCAGTCGATGGTGCCGGAATCAAGCTCTGCGTCCTTACTGTCCCAGGCGATAGGCTGGTATACAACGGTCTTTCCCATTCTCTTTGCGGCTTCCGCTGCCAGGTCCAGGTCAAAGCCCGTGAACTCACCGTCCTCTCCCACGAATCCCATGGGAGGGAAGTCCTGGTCAAAACCAACTGTAAAGGTATCCCCGCCGGTTTTGCCCTGCGGCTTCCCGCAGCCTGAGAAAACAAGGGCAGAAACTGTGATCAATGTTAAAACCATACATACTGTCTTTTTCATAAGATCAAATTCTCCTTAAATTCATTATTCAAAAATACCGCTTTTGTATGGTAACAGATTAAAGCGTTTTTGTAAACGTGGCCGGAAGGGTACAGGAGGTTAAAAAAGTACAAAAGACTGACAAATCTCTGCATGGAGAATGTGAAACGTTTCGCTTATGCTTATACCATACTTTATCCATGCTGCTTTAACGGCGTGGAGCCTTGATCGGGGGAAAGGCCATGCAGAAATCAAAAGTCTATCCGTGGTACTTTGCAATAGTTTCAGTACTTATCTATACCGTGTTAAGCGTCATCCCGGGGCTTCTGGGTATAGGCTACAGCTTTACGGACTGGTCGGCATATTCTCCTTATCTCAATTTCGTAGGATTTAAGAACTTCATTGCCGTTTTTTCAGGTGAAAACGATTATATAAAGTACATCACCAACACCTTATGGTTCACCGTAGTGACGACAACGGCGAAGACCTTTTTAGGGCTGCTTTTTGCAGTGGCCTTAAGCCGGAATATTAAGATAAAGAATTTCCACCGGGGAATGCTCTATATGCCTTCGGTCCTGCCTATCCTTGTAACAGGCCTGGTTTTCAAATCCATACTTAATCCCAAGACAGGATTCTTAAATACCTTTCTCCGCGCAATCGGGCTTGAGGTGCTTGCACAGAAATGGCTCGTGGATCCGAACCTGGCTTTCGGCACGGTAATGGCCGTGGATATATGGAGGGGCACCGGATACATCATGACCCTTCTCATAGCAGGGATCCTTGCCATCCCCGATATTTATTTTGAAGCGGCGGCCATAGACGGGGCCAATGCATGGCAGAGGTTTAAGTTTATCACGCTGCCCATGCTCCGCCAGACCCTGGCGGTGACCATAGTGTTAAATGTCATATACGGCTTAAAGATCTTCGATATGGTCTATGCCCTTACAAACGGGGGTCCGGGCCACAGGACGGAGGTGCTTTATACCGCTGTTTACAAGATGATGAGCAAGGGCCTCTATGCGGAAGGGACCACCATTAGTTCGGTACTCTTTATCTTCATGGTGATAATCGGCTTCTTTATGGTAAAGATACTGACGAAGGACGAAGTGGTTGAGTGACGCTGCTTTTTAACGGGGTCCCTGACAAAACCGGAGATTAGAAGCATAAAGGGTCCCAGGAGGAAAAAACCATGGTATATACTTCAAAAAACAAATTCGTGCAGATACTCCTGAAAAACGTCCTTGCGTGGTTCGCATCGATGCTGGTTATAATACCGCTGCTTCTCGTGATATTAAACGCCTTCAAGGCTGACGGCGAGACCCTCAATATGAACCTTCAGCTTCCTAAGGAGTGGATAGTTTCAAACTTCTCTACGGTCATTGAAAAAGGGAAGCTCATGAGAAGCTTCTTTAACAGCATGCTCTATGCCGGGGCCGGGACCCTCATAACGGTCTTTTTCGGGGCCATGGCTGCCTACGTATTTTCCCGCAGGCGTTCAAAGGGCATGGGGGCGCTTTATATGTATGTGGTCCTTGGGATGGTGATACCGGTAAATTACGTTACGCTGACAAAGACCATGATAACCCTGGGGCTTACCAATACCTCCCTCGGCATCATCCTGTTATACATGGCAATGCAGACGCCCTTTACCGTGTTCCTTATTTACGGCTTCGTGTCCAAGATACCGGTTGAGCTTGACGAGGCTGCGATAATAGACGGCTGCTCGCCATTGGCGCTATATGTGAGGATCATATTCCCGATGTTAAAGAGCGCCGTGATCACGGCAGGGGTCCTCTGCTTCCTTAACTGCTGGAACGAATTCATGATGCCCCTCTACTTCCTGCACAGCTCGGAAAAGTGGCCCATGACCCTGGCAATCTACAATTTCTTCGGGCAGTATGAGATGAAATGGAACCTTATATGCTCCGATGTCATCCTGACCTGCGCACCGGTACTGATACTCTATCTCCTTTGCCAGAAGTATATCGTTGGAGGACAGACCGCAGGGGCCGTAAAGGGATGAAAACCGGACATTTTACCTTTCGGCCCATCCCTTATCCCTCATCTTTGATGTGGGATGCCGCCCGGCGAGGGACGAAGTGCGATTTCTAATGGCCGAATGCGCCGTATCTGTTCAGAAACCACGGGGTTCTGAACAGATACGGACGGAAATCCATTAACAATACATTTTTTCAAAAGGAGGAAAAACATGAAAAAGAAAATTTTGTCACTTTTACTTAGCGCAACGCTTATCGCTTCCCTTACCGCCTGTGCCGGCGGCGGGGATATGTCAGCGGCAGCTACGGGCAGTGCCGCCGACAGCGCAGCAGCTCCCGCAGACGCAGGAAACGCAGACACTTCAGCTGACACATCAGCTGCTCCCGCTGAAAGCGCAGCCGCAGAAGAAAGCGAGCCTGCAGCTTCCGATTCATCCGCAGCCGGGACCACCATTACTGTAATGGCAAGCCAGGACTGGGTTGAAGATGCAGAGCAGGAACTGGGCAAGAAATTTGAAGAAGAGACCGGTATCCACGTTGATTACCAGATCGTTCCCGCTGACCAGTACCAGGACCTTCTCCTCACCAGGTTAAACAGCGGCGAAGGGCCGGATATATGGGGAGCCCAGTCAGGCTTCGCATTAAAAACCACTTATAAGGTTGAAGAGAATGCGGTTGACCTTTCAAATGAGCCCTGGATGTCATCCTACAGCCAGTTCTCCGCAGCCCAGACCGGGGTTGACGGCAAGAACTACGGCCTTACCTATTACGATACAACGACGGATTATTACATCGTATATAATAAAAAGCTCTTCGAGGCAGCAGGGGCCAAGGTTCCCACCACCTTTAACGAGTTTACCGATGCCTGTGACAAGCTCCTTGCAAGCGGCGTTACTCCCCTGTATGAGCCCCTGGCTGACGGATGGCATCTCCTCATGCTCTGGACGGAAAGCGCCCAGGTCCATGACAAGCAGGAGCCCGGCATCATCGACAAGCTGAATAAAAATGAAACCACCTTTGCTGAAAACGCGAATATGAAGCTTGCGGTTGACCAGCTCAATACCCTCGCAACAAGCGGATACTTAGGGGACAACTACATGAGTGACGAGTTCGCTGATGCTGAAGGATACCTGGCAAGCGGGGAATTTGCAATGTGCTGCCTTAAGCCCGGTTCCATAAAGAAGATCGTTGAGAGCGACCTTAATACCGCAGGCTATACAGAGGATGACTTTGGTCTTTTCCTGTTCCCTATATGTGACAACCAGTACCTTAACATCCATCCTACCGGCCCTTCACGCTTCATCTATTCAGGCTCTAAGAATATAGATGCCGCAAAGCAGTACTTAAGCTTCCTTCTTGAGAAGGATAATGTGCAGTACCTTATCGACAATGCGGCGGACGTGGAGAATATCCCCGTAGAAGTAGGACAGACCCCCGAGTATTCAAAGACCACCCTTGATTTCCTTAACTCCTATGATGATGACCATTCAGGAATGGTGCTTCAGGATGTGGTGCTCTACTTCAACGAGCAGTGGATGGATATAAATGCGGATCTCGCAGCAATGTTCATCGGCGATATGACCAGTGAGGACGTGCTGAAGGGCATAGATGAGAGAAGGGCCCAGTTAGCAGAGGCCGCTGGCGACGAGAACTGGAAGTAAAGCGGTTATGGCGGTGTCGTGACTGAATGATTTGACCGGGGCTGGATTCATGGCAGCCCCGGTTTTATAGTGTTACCGATATCTTTTCCTGTATTTGGTGGGGTTCTCCCCCGTCTCCTTACGGAAGGTCCTGCTGAAATAAAACTGGTCCGGATACCCTGACAGCTCCCCTACCCTCGCTATAGGCTCATCCGTTGCCTCAAGCAGCCTTTTTGCCTCCCTGATCCTTATATGGGTAAGGTATCTGACCAGGGATTCGCCACGGAGTTTAGTGAACACTTTGCTTAAGTATGCCAGCGAAAAACCGTATTCACCGGCAAGGGCGCCAAAATCCATCTCCTCCCTGAAATGCTCCCTTATGTACTGCTCCGTCCTTGCCGCAATTTCCTCGGCGCTTTTCCCCGTAAGGGTCTCCTCCCCCGGGAGCTCATAGTCCTTCTGCAGCCTTACCGTAAGCTTCCATAGTACCTCTGAAAGCTTTTCATCCGACACAGGCTTTAAGAGGTAATCAAAAACCTCCTGCCTTATGGCCTCCCTGGCATATTCGAAATCCGCATATCCGGTAAGGATTACGGTGAGTATTTCAGGATATTTTTCATGTATGCATTTTGCCAGCTCAAGCCCGTCGGTCTCAGGCATCCTTATATCGGTAAAGACCACCTGGATGCTCTCCTTTTCAAGGACCCTCAAGGCCGACCTCCCCTCAGCGCACTCCGAGACCACCCTGAAGCTTTCATTGGCCTCCATTATCCTGCGGCTTAAGGATTCCCTTAGCATATATTCATCATCTGCTATCAGCACGTTATAATGGTCTATCCGCACCATGTATATATCCCCCTATGGTTACAAAAGCCCCGCCTTCAGCCTTGTTCCCGAAATCAAAGACAAAGGGGATCCCGTCCATTAAATAGAGCCTTATGAATATGTTCAGTATCCCCATTCCCTCTATCTTAAGGCTTGGAAGGATCCCGGTCTTAAGTATGCCATCCATGTCCTTCCTCAGCCTCCTGTCCACATCCTCTTCAAAGCCCGGGCCGTTGTCTGAAACCGTGATATGCCATTCCCTGTCATTCCCGGAACCCTCAACTGCTATCTCCCAGGGCTCCCTGTGGCTTGTCACCGCCTTTATTGCATTCTCGACTAAAAGCTGCACGCAGAGCTTCGGCACCATGCAGTCCAGTATGCCGTCCTCGATATCATAACGGAAGACAAGGCCGTCTCCAAACCTGCGCTTCATGCACCGTAAGAAACGGTCCACCTGCTCCATCTCCTCTTCCACGCTTATCCTCTGCTCACTGTCAGATGAAATATAACGGAGGATCGAAGTGATGTCCCCGCACATCTCAGATACCTCTTCCGTCATTCCCCTTTCAGCCATTTCCCCGATCATCGAAAGGGAATTATAAAGGAAATGGGGATTCATCTGGGACTGGAGGGCCAGCATCCTGGCCTGCATCTCCTGCTCTTTCAGCGTGAGCATTGTTTTTGTGGTGCTTTCCTTAACCTGTATGCTTTCATTTATGGAGTCCCTTAGGGTATCTATCTCAAGCACCCCCGAATCCATAAGCTCCATTTTTTCAAAACCTCCCTCACCGGGCTTTGACAGGAATTCATATATCTTCCTTATGGGATCGCTCATCTGCCTGGAAAGGGCCGCAGCAAGTCCCAGGCATACGAGGAAGATTACAGCGACACCGGCGATGAACGGGATGAAGGATCTGTATACCGGTACCATGAACACAGCCTCGTCAACTGCCATGGCCACTGTCAGGGCGTCATCCTCATCTTCGGAAAAGCAGAGGTACTGGGTCCTTCCGGTATAGGTGTTCTTTATCTCACCGTCCCCCGCCTCTCTGTATGAATAATAGGGGAATACGGAGTAGGCGGGGTATACCTGCCTGCCGTAGCTGTCATAAACGACTATCACGGGTTCAAGCCCTCCGCCCTCAAAGCTTATCCTCTTAAAAAGCTCGTCATAATACATCTTGACTTCGAGAAACCCTATGGGGATATGCATGTCTCCGTAAAACATCCTGCAGAGTGAAAAATACAGAGTGTCGCTCATTACCCCTGCGGCCTCAGATGCCGCAGGGTCCGCCGCAGGTGCATAAATATACTTCTTCCCGGCGTTTTCAAGGGTTTTTCCATACCAGGGCTGTTCCTTTACGCTTCCCGGGATCTCCCCGTTATAGTTGCCAACACCGTATCCCCCGGACTCTGGGTCGTAGATATTAAGCTGCCTTATTGAAAAATCAAAGCCCTTAAGGGCTATCATTGTCCCGGCCAGCTTCTGCCTGCTGCGGAATTTCCCGATGGAAGTATCGGCTGCCATGAAACCGGAAAAATCCTCTTTTAATTCAGAGGACGCAATGGAATATAAAAGGATGGTGTCCATTTCCTTTATGGACTGGCTTAAGCTTCCCGCTATGGATCTGCAGTTTGCCTGCATGTCTCGGGTTGCGTGGTTTTTAAGCGTATTGTACTGCATCACGGAAAAAACTGCCGATGTGAAAAGCAGCGTCACCACCGACAGTATGAGCAGCGTTCTTAAAAGTATTATCCTGATGCTCTTCTTTTTCATAACGGGCTTTCCGGGTCACCTTTTCGTCAAATAGTCTCCGGGCAGATCAGGGCGCTTTTACTGTTATTACATCCCCGGTGTAAGAAATCTCAGGCACCGGCACACCGTCAAAGAAAATCCTGACCCTGCGCTTATCCTTCATTCCCTTAAACCTTCCCTCCCTCGCTCCTATGGTGAGGGTCCGGTCCTTTTCAGACCAGGAAAGCCTTATCCTTTCGTACTCTCCCTCTTCACACTTATAACCGTCCCCTTCATCATCATAATACGTGAAGTAAGCGTCACCTCCGGTAAACACCCTGATTTCCATAGGCTTGTCACCATAATCTGAAGCGTATCTTAAGCCCTCCATCATGGGGATTATGCTTCCTGCCCTTGCGAAAACAGGGATGCTTTCTATCTCTGCCCTGGCAGGTACTGTCTGTCCTCCCATGTATCTTTTATTGTCCCTGATATCATACCAGTCACAGCCTCCGGGAAGATAGCAGTCCCGGGTTTTCCCTATGCTATCCGGAAGCTTTCTGTTTTTTGCTTCATAATACATGGGGCTTATTACAGGGCAGATAAGGAGTCCCTTCCCGAACATGAATTCATCCGAAATACCCGCTGCCTTCAGGTCATCCGGAAAATCAAAGAGGAGGCTCCGCATGATTGTACCGGAATCAAGGCACACCTCCCCCGCAAGGGAATAGATATAAGGCATGAGCGCATACCTGAGCCTTATGGCCTTTGCTATTGCATCATAAAACATATCCCCCTCTTTCCCGAAATTCCATATTTCCCTCGGCGTATCCGTGCCATGGGAGCGGAACATTGGAAGGAAGACACCGAGCTGCAGCCAGCGGACATAGAGCTCACAGTATCCTCTGTCTTTAACCCCGTCATCATATATCCCGTTCCAGAACCATTTCGGCGTAGGGTCATTATTACAGCCGCAGCCCCTGTTCTTCCATTCCTTTCCCACTGTAAAAAACCCGCCTATGTCAAGGGTCCAGTACGGATATCCGGAAAGCCCCATGTTAAGCCCCTCTATGATCTGTCGTTTCAGGGTTTCCCACGATGCGCAGGTATCCCCGGACCAGAGCATGGCCGCATAACGCTGTCCCGAAGCATATCCGGAGCGGGTAAGGTTTAAGACTCTCTTCTCCTTTGTGGTACTTCTCTGGTTCTCAAATATCCCCTTTGCGTGGGATAAGGCGTATGCATTTGCTTTTTCCGGGGGAAGGTATTTTTTATGCTCGTTTCCTACGATCTCAAAACGCTTCCAGGGCTCCCTTTTTATTTCGCCTCCCCAGTCCGGGCCGGAAAAAGGCTCCGTGCTGTCGCACCAGAAGGAGTCAAAGCCCCTGTCAAAAAGCCCTTCCTTTACCTGTTTCCAGTATGTTTCCCTTGCGTCGCAATCAAAGGCGTCATAGGTGGCAAGGTCGTTTAATAGCTGCCCCTTTGCCATGAACTCATCATAATTCTCCGTACCGGAATTCATGTTCGGCCATACTGATACCATGGTATGGACATTCAGGGCGTGGAGCTTTTCTGCGCACTCCTCCATATTCCCATAACGTTCATTATCCAGGATCTTATTCCCCCACTTGTCCTTTTCCCAGGTATTCCAGTCCTGGACCACGCAGTCTATGGGTATATCAAGCTCCCTGTAATGCTCCGCCACTTTAAGAAGCTCATTTGCGGTATAATACTGCTCCTTTGACTGCACATAGCCGTAAGCCCATTTAGGGAGCATCACTGCGCTTCCCGTAAGATACCTGAAGCCCGCTATGATATCATCGGTCCTTTCCCCGGACACGAAATAGTAATCAAGGCAGGGAACAGTATCAAAATACATATATGATCCGTTTTCCGTATCGGAAAACGTCATAAGGCCGGTGCAGTCAAAAAGGATCCCATAGCCTTTATCGGACACCATTACCGGCATCGGGATCCGCATATTATGCTGATACAGGTACTGCACATGGCTCCTGTAGTCATAGATCCCTTCTTCCCCCTGCCCCAGGCCGTGTATGTGCTCATCAGGAGAAAACCTGAAATGCAGCCTTCCCTGTAATGCCCTGTGGTCCTCGGTCTCCTTAAGGTTACGGATGAAGTTCCTCTCCCCGTCCACGGTCTTCACCCTGTCTATTATGGGTTCCTCTCCTCCGGTGGTATATTTCATCACAGGGATATCCATGAATTCCTTTTTACCCTCTGCAAGATAAACCTTTCCATCTCCGTTTTCCCATACGGTTTCCAGGCTGTCCTTTGATACTTCTGCAATGAGTGAAGCTGTCCAGGCCTTGAAAGTGCCTGCAGTCTCACTGAATCCAAATTCCCCTTGGTCCGGCCTGTCTTCAGTAACCCCGGGGTCTATGATCATTGACGGTTCAGTGGACAGGTTTCCCCTGCCGTACCTGCATCTTATGATGTTATCCCTTATACGGGAAAGCTCCGTTATCTCCCCGTCCTTTTCAATCAATATTTTATTGTTGTTCTTTTCAATCCTCATATTCTTTACCGTTCCTTCTTGTTTCGTTCGACGGGCCTGTCTCCAAAATTTCAGGGCTTACCGGGGCACGCCCTCACATAGTGCCCGTCCTTCCCTTTGCCGGAAGGCTGCCGACATGCTTTTTATACAGTCTGTAAAAGTTTGACATATTCCTGAAGCCGCACTCCATCGCTATGGATGAAACGGTCCTGTCCGTAGTAAGGAACAATTCCTGCACCCGGTTAAGCCGGAGCATCGTCACATATTCGCTGAATCTCCTGTTAGTCACATTCCTGAAATACGTACTGAAATAGCTGGGGCTCATATATGCCCTGCCCGCCACCTCTTCAAGGGTCAGGTTTTCGGTATAGTGGGAATTTATGTAATAAACTACATCCTCAAGCCGTTTCATGGAGCGCTTTTTTTCATTCAGGTCTATGTCCGTGCCCGCCCCCTCCCTCTCATAATGTCTTATGAGAAGCGTAAGGATCCTTAAGATATCAGCCCTTACCATGCCTTCATAACCTTTTTCCCTGCGGCGCATTTCTCCGGCTATCTCATCCATAATACCCTTAATCTCCCCAGTCCTTTTGTCAGCAGAGGATATCAGGTTCTTAAAATGGCTTCCGAGATAGAAGAATGTCTTCAGGTATTCATCCGTCGCCGTCCCTGCGGGATCCGCTATTATCTCCGGAGCAAAGGTAAGGACAAGCACTTCCATGGCACGTTCCTTTACGGTCCAGCCGTGGGGCTCCACCTGGTTGAATATGATGATGTCCCCGGGCTTCACCGGATACTGGGTGCCATTGATGTAATAAATGCCGCTGCCTGATAAAACACAGGTTATTTCACAGAAATCGTGATAGTGGAATTTTTCTGCGTCATTATCCGATTCCAGGAGTGTAACTGTCCTTATTAGCACCGGAAAATCCTCCGGAAGCCTTGTTTCATCCTTGCTTATGACCATAATGGAATACTCCCTGAATTCGTTTATAGTGATGCCCGGGCCGGAACCCGGTATCGGGTCGTTCCCCCGCTTTTGTGCAAGCACAAAGTGGGCTCGGACTTTTGACCCTGATATCATAATAACATACCCGGTGGGAAATTATCCATTACATTGTAAAACCGCTGCCGTCTATCAGACAGCAGCGGCAACGATAAGCCATTTAAGTCGCGCCTCACCCTTTAAGGACCTTAAATCCCATATAGCGGGAAAGCTCCGTAAGCTCCTTTTCATAATCACCGAAGACCAGCACCTGGTGGTGCCCGAAGCCGGCAAGATTATGCATATATGTCCTTGCGTCATCCATCTGTATATAATAATAAGGGCTGCAGTAGACCTCATCATATTCCGAACGGATCACCTCCCCGGTCTTTATGCAGATGGTGTCGCCTGCGGGATTGAACCTGCCGAGGGTAACCTTGTCCTCCTTGTTTTCAGTGAAATCGACCTGGAGCTTCCCGCCGAAGCCCTGTCCCGTAAACGCCCAGAGCTTATAATTCAAGGGGCTGCTGCCGTAGCCGTTCATCTGAAGGGCCGGAACCGCATGATGTATGCGTAGCATCTCGTCCGTCTCATGGTTGGGGTTACCCATGAAGCAGGGGCGGTTTGCCGTATACTGCATTATACACATGGCCATAAGGGCGTTCAGGTCTTCCTCGCATCCGCTGGGGATCCCCTCGTCCTTCATTATGGAATGGCACATGCACGGCGTGAATTTCCTGTTCTGCGGGATCTCGGATGTGCAGAGCTCATGGCAGGCCGTGGTAAAGGCGTTGCACTGGTATACATCCATCATCTTCTTTGCGGCAAGGTAATACTTGATGTCATTTATGAACCAGTCAGTATTAACCTTTGTTTCCTTTGAACCGTTTATGTACTTATCAGCTATCGGCTTAGCTTCTTCATCGGAAATCCCATCCATGTATTTAGTTATCTCATAGAAGGGAAGCTTTATAACCTCCAGTCCGTATTTCTGCCTCAATACCTCAGGATCCCTGATAAGGCTCTGGATCCCAAAGGTGGGCTGTGAAGCTGCCGAAAGGCAGAGCACCCTGGTACTGGCCACAGCCTTCCTTACCCAGAGGAAGTGAAGTATCTCATTTAAGTCCTGCATATCCATTGCGACATAGGCTTCAACCCCGATATTCCTGCAGTAGGCTGCAAAATCTATGCCCTCGTTTCCATTCTGCAT
The DNA here is from genome assembly GCA_017448845.1 of Lachnospiraceae bacterium. GTDB lineage: Bacteria > Bacillota > Clostridia > Lachnospirales > Lachnospiraceae > NK4A144. Next base: position 23,642 of record JAFSKT010000042.1, on the reverse strand, counting down.
CACGACTACCGGCTTTTTATAACGCTCAAGCTTGGGGATACGCCATCCCATGCAGAGGAAGATATCGGCATTTTCCAAGCCCTCTTCTATCTCCGCATATTTTTCCTCAGGCACAACGAACTTCTCCTCGTACCTGCAGTCTATAATGGGCATAAGCTCTGCTTCCGGTATGACGTTCTTAAGCTCCTCTTCCATCTGCTTAACGAATCTGTCCGCAGCTGCAGCCTCCGCTTCCTTTGTCATATCTTCCTTATGTCCCGCACGGCAGGGTCCCTCCCAGAAATGGGAATGGACAAGGCATCCCGCTATCGGCCTCACCACAAGCTTTTCTTCCATCGCAAGTTTCTTCATGATAACCTCCAAATAAAAAAGACCTGTTTACTGCAGCCAGGCCATTAAAGTACGCCATGGCCTGCTTAAGAGGATTAAAACTCAAGCGTTTAATCCGTTCACTATAAGTATAGGCCGTTTTTATGTGGCATTCTTCTTTTATTTTACTTATACTGTGTACTATTTTACGATTGAAAGACCCTACTGTGCGTTAAGGACACTCTTAACCCTGGCAGCCTGGAGCCCATGTCCTTTCAGGAACCGAATCTTGAAACCAGCTCCCCTACCTTTTCCTCATGGTCCCTATGCACCGCAAAGCGGAAAAAGGGGTCGCCCTTTACTCCCTTTATCACATAAAAGTCGCTCTCTATCTTAAAAAAGGGCTTTTTAAGCTGCTTCATATAGAGGAATGACCCCTCCATGACACTCAGCGACTCTATGTCGCAGTCCTCAAGGGGTCCCTCCGTAAGGAGGTCAAAAGCATCCCATCCCGACTCCGTACATGCTTCCAAAGATTTTCTTCTGCCCTTTATCCTCATGTCCTGTCCCTCCGTATTTTTATAGTAAGCCTCCGTGCTAATGTAACACATCTTTGATGTGTTAATAGTAGCATATCGAAGATATGCTACATGGGATGCGGCATTTAAATCCGCTTCGCCCCCCGCCAGGCCGGCTTCCTGCATCAGCCAAGGATATCCCTTAATGCGGCTATAACGGCGTCCACGTCTTCCTTTGTGTTAAATCCGGAAAAACTGACCCTAAGCGTCCCCTTTTTCCCGCTCCCTATGTAATCATGGATCAGGGGCGCACAGTGCAGCCCCGCCCTTGTAACTATGCCGTAGCTGTTCTGCAATATATAGGCAAGGTCTGAAGGGGGAAGCGTATCTGAAAAAAAGCTTACGACAGGGCCCCTGTCCTTAAGCCCGGATCCTATCACATGGATGCCCTTGAACTCTGATAAAGCGTAAATAAGCTGCTTAGAAAGCGCCATCTCCCGCCTTTTTATTTCGTCTGTTCTCAGGGATGATACCCAGTCCACCGCTTCCGAAAGGGCTGCTATCCCAACGGAATTCATGGTTCCCACCTCATACTCATAATCATCCCCGTCATACACGACACGGCTTGAATCGTAACCTGTGCCGCCGTATTTCAAGGGCTTAAGGCCTATTCCCTTCCTTACGTAATATCCCCCTGTTCCCTGGGGTCCCATCAGGGATTTATGCCCTGTAAAAGCAACAGCGTCGGCATTCCATCCGTCCACATCCACTTCAACGCAGCCTGCGCTCTGTGAAACATCAAGTATGAATAAGATCCCGTGCTTTTTTGCGATCCTCCCGAAAGCCTCCGCATCCTGCACGGCTCCGGTCACATTTGAGCAGTGGTTCAGGATAAAAGCCTTCATTCCATGCCCTGCAGCTGCCTCAAGATCACCGGGGGATACAGTTCCGTTTTCATCGCAGCGAAGGAGCAGGGGCTTTCCCTTTATGCCGGGAAGATTATAAAGGGGCCTTAAGACGGAGTTATGTTCGGTAACCGTGGTAATGATCTTATCCGCAGGTATCCCAAGCCCTGCTATTATTGAATTAAGCCCTTCGGTGGAGCCGGAGGAAAAAAAGATCCTGTCGGTCTCTGATATTTTAAGGAGGGAGCCTATACGTTTCCTGCAGATATCAAAAACATCTGCGTCATCTTCAAGGCCTGCGCTTCTGTATTGCCCGGAGGGCGGTAAATCAAGCCTTTTAGCAAAGGCCTCCTTTACGGCTTCAGGTTTAGGGTATGTAGTTGCTGCATTATTTAAATAGATCATGTCCGGATCCCCCTGCGAGGGCAAGTAAAGGTAATTAAATGAATATGCCCGTCAATCGAAAAAACCCGCTGCCTTGCTTTCCGGGCAGCGGGTCAATCTTACTCTGAATTATTTAGCGAAGTCTGTAACTCTGCTCTCTCGCACGATATTTACCTTTATCTGACCGGGATATTCCATTTCGTCCTCGATCCTTCTGGCAATGTCTCGTGCCATGATGATCATGTCTGCGTCTGATACCTGCTCGGGAACGACCATGACTCTGACCTCTCTACCCGCCTGAATGGCAAAGGATTTTTCAACTCCCTTAAAGGAATTTGTGATATCTTCAAGTTGCTTAAGACGATTTGTGTAAGCGTCCAGTGTTTCTCTCCTGGCACCCGGACGGGCGGCGGAGATGGTGTCTGCTGCCTGGACTATGCAAGCGATAAGTGATGTGGGTTCCACATCGCCGTGATGTGCTTCAACGGCATTGATGACAACGGCTGATTCCTTGTATTTACGGCAGAGGTCTGCGCCAAGCTGTATGTGGCTTCCCTCCATTTCATGATCCACAGCCTTACCAATGTCATGCAGGAGTCCTGCTCTCTTGGCAAGACGTACATCCAGCCCAATCTCTGATGCCAGCAGTCCGGAAAGGATCGATACCTCGATGGAATGCTTCAGGACATTCTGTCCATAGCTTGTACGGAGCTTCATCCTTCCAAGGAGCTTTACCAGCTCGGGATGTACATTGGGCACTCCGCATTCTAGACAGGCGGCTTCGCCTTCCTCCTTGATCATGGCATCCACTTCCTTGCGGGCCTTTTCAACCATTTCCTCGATCTTTGCAGGGTGGATACGTCCGTCTACAATGAGTTTTTCAAGGGCGATACGGGCTACTTCACGTCTTACGGGATCAAAGCCGGAAAGAACTACCGCTTCCGGTGTGTCGTCTATGATCAGATCCACTCCGGTAAGGGTCTCAAGAGTCCTGATGTTCCTTCCCTCGCGCCCTATGATCCTTCCCTTCATTTCATCTCCGGGAAGCTGTACCACGGATATGGTGGTTTCGGATACGTGATCAGCCGCACAGCGCTGTATCGCATTTACCACATATTCCCTGGCTTTCTTGTCCGCTTCTTCTTTCGCACGTGATTCATATTCCTTTATCATCAGCGCGGACTCGTGCTTTACATCGTCTTCAACTATCTTTAAAAGATATTCCTTAGCCTGTTCAGAGGTTAAACCTGAGATCCTTTCAAGTTCCCGTACACGATCCTCATTCAGCCTGGCGATCTTTTCCTTCTGTCTGCCAAGCTCTGCCTCACGGTCTGCACAGCTCTGTTCCCTTCTTTCAACCTGTTCGGCCTTCCTGTCCGCTGCCTCTTCTTTCTGCTGCGCGCGTCTTTCCAGTCTCTGGGCTTCCGCACGTCTGTCTCTGGCTTCCTTTTCAATCTCGTTCTTCTGATTGAGGGATTCTTCCTTTATCTCAAGAAGCTTCTCACGTTTCAGGTCTTCAGCGGCCTTTTCGGCCTTCTCGGTTATCTCCTTAGCCTTCTTATCCGCATCTCCTATGATACGCTCTATCTTTCTCTCATGGAGATTTGTGGCTATGATCGCTGATACAGGTACCGCTATAACAAGAGTCACAGCTACTGCGATTATAGTAGCCATCATCTGTACAGCTTACCTCCTATTTAGTTTTTTGCAACATTCTTATTCTAATTCACGCTGCGGATTACGTCAACCGTTTTTTGCCCAAAATAGTCAACGCTCTTTACGATAACTCTGCACAGCATCAACGAATACCTGCCTGCAACCCCGGTCCATTTGAGGATTTAAACGAAATCTGATAGAATGTTCCGGTACCGAAAACCGTATGCTTTATGGAGTAAAAGAGATGTTACTGACATGCAAAGCTGAGAACATATCCACAGGACTTGACTATATAAAGGAGAACTTAAATAGCAGGAAAGTTCCTTCCAAAGCCGTATCAAAGGCCCTCCTCACTTCCGAGGAAGTGCTGGCAAGGCTTATTTCCAATGCGCCGGATCCGGAAGAACAGATAAAGATCGAAGTGGGCGGGATACTTGGAAATGTAGATATCCGCTTCAGGGCGAAGGGGGAACCTTTTGATGCCGCTGACATCGAGAAGGATCTCCTTTTTGAGCAGGAAGATGAAGAAGCAAATATCGCAATCCGGAGACTCTTAAGCAAGATCCTCGGTGAAAACCTCCACATAGATAACCGCAAGGGCGTAAATACCGCGGAAGTCAGGGTGACAAAGTCCCACTATTCCGGCCTTATCTACACCCTTGTTGCCATGGCGCTTGGAATCGGCACAGGACTTGTCATGCAGCATTTCCTGCCGGCAGAGCTTTCAAAGGGGATAAGCGCAAACCTCTTTATTCCCATATACAATATGTTCATGAATGCGCTTAAGATGGTGGTGGCGCCTCTGGTCTTCTTCTCCATTGCGGTCAGCATAGCGGACTTCGGTGATATAAGGGCCTTAGGCCGGATAGCATTGAGAGTCATTATGATGTATATCCTTACTTCCGTTATCGCCATAGGCATTGGTATGCTCACATACAGGATCTTCCCCATAGGAAATACTTCCCTTGCCGCAGCGGTCTCAAGTGAGACTGCCTCCGAAACCGTGGCTAAGAGTGAAAACGCCACAGTTTCCATTAAGGATACCATTGTGGGGATAGTGCCCGGTGATATCATTACCCCCTTCCAGAAGTCGGATATGCTGCAGATAATCTTTATGGCCATGATCCTTGGCCTGGCGGCAGCCTCCCTTGCAAAGAAATACCCTTTGGGCCGGGACCTGCTTTTGTTATTTAACGCAATAGTTTCAAAGATCACAGCAGTCCTTGTGACTTTTATCCCTCTTATCGTTTTCTGCTCCATGGCAAAGATGATGATCTCCATGAACCTTGCGGATCTGGCAAATGTGATCCTCTGGGTTCCTGTGATCTATTTCGGGGATGTACTTATGATAGTCATGTACCTCCTGCTCTTACTGGTGTTTGCGGGATTGAATCCCCTGACCTTCCTTATGAAATACTACCCTGCCATGGTCACTGCGTTCACCTTCTCTTCCAGCAACGCGGCACTGCCTTCATCCATAAAACAGTGTGACGAAATGGGTATTTCCCCCAGGGTTTATTCATTTTCACTGCCCCTCGGGGCCACCATAAACATGGACGGGAGCTGTATTTCCCTTGTGATCACAGCCCTCTTCTTTGCAAAGATATTTGACATTCCGGTAACAGGGAGCGTTCTTCTCTCCCTCTTTATCTCAATAATAGTACTGTCTATGGGAAGTCCGGGAGTTCCCGGCGGAAACCTTGTGTGCATTGCATTGTTAGTGCCCCAGATAGGGATCCCTGCAGAGTCCATAAGCCTTGTGATGGGCCTTTACCCTCTGGTGAGCATGATGCAGACCTGCGCAAATGTCACCGGTGACGCTGTGGTCACCACCATTGTTGCAAAACATGAAGGGCTTATGGATATAGAAAAATACGGAAAATGAACCACTAACCCCGTCCCATGAGACACTGGCCGATGGCGATACCGCCGTCATTTGCAGGGATAAGGCTGTGGGTAAGTACGGAGATTCCCCGCCCGGTAAGTCCATCTTTTACAAGACGGAGGAATAAAAGATTCTGGAAACAGCCTCCACTCAAAGCTGCAGTCCTTATGCCGCTTTCTTTGCAGGCTTTATGAATATCGGATACGGTTAAAAGCGCGAAGGCATAATGGAAAAAGAAAGCAAGCATCTCTCTGTCTTCTCCCGCCAAAACCTCGTCAACAATGATCTTAAAAAGAATATCCGTCTTTAGTAAGCTCTGTCCGTCATCCTGGCAGAGCTTTTCTGCTTTCTGTATTAAGCTTAATGGCAGCACTTCGCTGTTCCGGGCTTTTGAGCTTCTTTCATGTCTTTCAGCCCCGAACTGTAATAGCATGGCGGCCTCTCCTTCAAAGGAGGATTCCCTGCAAAACCTGAGGACTGCGGACACAGCGTCAAAGAGCCTTCCGGCACTGTAGGACGTAACAGAGTTAACTCCTGTTTCCGCCATGCGGAATATAAACTCTGCCTCTTCCGTGCTGCAGAGCCCAAGCTTTGCAGCTGTCTCCGACCCACGGTCCGGGTGTGAAAGCTTAAGCAGAGATACCGCGCACTTCCATCCCTCTTTTGCAGAGCTGTCTCCCCCTGCCTGCATGAAGGGCCTGATATGTGAAAGCCTCTCATAGCCCGAAAGATCTGCCCTCATTATCTCGCTTCCCCAGATACTTCCGTCTTCCCCGTATCCGGTGCCGTCAAAGGCCGCCCCGATCACAGGGCCTGAAAAGCCGTTTTCCGCCATACAGGATAAGATATGAGCATAGTGGTGCTGTACCTTGATGTGAGGAATCTTAAGCTCCGCCGCTGTTTCCTCCGCGATCTTCACTGAAGAATAGCCCGGGTGCATATCGGAAATAATGATCTCCGGCTTAAGCTCAAGGAGCTCCTCCATCCGCTCTATCCCCTTTCTAAGGGCAGTCCCCGACCTTATATCCGTCATGTCTCCCACATAGGCTGAAGGATAGAGCTTATTGCCTTCCGCGATGCAGAAAGTGTTCTTAAGCTCTCCGCCCACAGCAAGGACCGTCCCTTTATCCTGCATATCCTTAAAGGGGATCATAAGGGGCAGCGGCGCAAAGCCTCTGGATCTCCTTATCATATAGGGCTTATCCTCAAAGAAGTCCATTACCGAATCGTCTGCCCTTGTAAGTATCTCCCTGTTATGCGAAAGTATGATATCGGAAAAAGGAGAAAGTATCTCAAAGGCCTCTTCGTCATTTATGCAGATGGGAGCACCGGACACATTTCCGCTGGTCATGACCAGTGCATCCGGGATCTCCGATCCGTCCTGAAGATTAAACAGCAGAAGCTGCAGCGGCGCATAGGGCAGCATCACCCCAAGCTTCGGATTGTCCGGAGCCACCGCAGTGGAAACACCCAAGACATCTTTTTTATCAAGAAGGACTATGGGCCTCTGATAAGCCTTTAAGGCCTTTTCCTGCAGGGAACTTACTTCGCACGCCCTCTTAACGGTATCCATATCCTTCATCATAACCGCAAAGGGCTTTGAGGGCCTGTTCTTTCTCTGTCTCAGAAGGTTGACCGCCTTATCGTCATAAGCAGAGCAGCAGAGATGAAAGCCGCCTATCCCCTTTACTGCGGCTATCCCGCCTTCCGCGATCACCTTCCTCGTTTCGGAGATCGCCGCCAGACCGCTTATATCCCTGCCCATCACATAAACAGAAGGCCCGCAGTCATTGCAGCATACGCTCTGGAGATCGAACATCCTGGAATCCGGATCCTCATATTCCCTGCCGCATTCCGGGCAGAGAGGAAAGGCTCCCATGCTGCTCCTTTCCCTGTCATAGGGGAAGGACTTAAGGATCGTAAATCTGGGGCCGCACTGGGTGCAGTTTATAAAGGGGTGGAGATATCTTCTGTTCCCCGGATCAAATAGCTCCTTTGCGCACTCTTCACAGATACCGATATCCGGAGACATGAACTTTTCCCCGGAAACATGCTCGCTCTTTCTAATTTCAAAACCATAAGCCCCGGAAGCTTCAACATCTCCCATACCGCCTTCACCGGTCACTGAAGGAATGCACTCTTCACTGATCTCCGAACGTATGATAACCGCCCTCTCCGGCGGCGAGGATATCAGCGCATTATAAAACTCCCGCACCCCTTCTTCAGGGCCGGAAGCCACTATTTCCACCATGGAACCCTTATTCTTAACAAAGCCCACGATCCCCCGGGAGTCAGCCTCTCTCTTAACAAAGGGCCTGAAGCCCACTCCCTGTACTATGCCGTATATCCTTATCACGCGGTGAGTGATCATAAACACCTCATAAGAACCTTATATTCATCAGAGTAAGCCCGTTTGGAGGCGCAGTGGGTCCGGCTTTCCTTCTGTCCAGGGCTTCAAGGATAAGAGGTATGTCCTCAGGTTCCCTCTTTCCCCTGCCGATCTCCACAAGGGTGCCGGTGATTATCCTTACCATGTTGTAAAGGAAACCGTAGCCCTTCACCGTAAGGTGGATCTCATCCTCTTTTTCCTCAAGGGAAATATGGCTTATCTCCCTAACCGTTGTCTTTGCATCCGTGTGAACCGAGCAGAAGGATTTGAAATCGTGCTCTCCAAGGAGATAGGAAGCCCCAATCCTCATCTTCTCCGGGTCAAGGTCAAAGGAAATGTCCCAGGCAAATCTTATCCTTAAGGGATCCGGGATTTCGGTACGGACTATCCTGTAAAGATAGGTCTTCTCCGTTTTTATATTCCTGAAATGAAAATCCGGAGGAACCTCCTTTGATGAAATGATCCTGATATCGGAAGGAAGAAAGGTATTTAAGGCAAAAGAAAACCTGTCATCGGGAATGGTTGAAAGAGTATCGAATACAGCGAGATTCCCCCTCGCATGGACGCCGGCATCCGTCCTGCTTGCACCCATAACTTCGATATCCTCGCCTGTCAGGCTCTTTAACGCACGGTTGATATTCCCGGCTACGGTCTCTGCGTTTTCCGCTTCCTGCCAGCCGTGATAATCAGTTCCGTCGTATGCAGCCTTTATCAGTATCCTTCTCATTCCACTTACCCCGGTTTTAATAGCGTCACGGCATTAAAAAGCAAGGCCGTAACGGCTTAAGAGCATACCGGCTGCGATCACAAGCGCAAGATAGAAAAGCAGCACAGCATAAGCCACAAAGTCCCTCTTTTTATAAACAAGGGGCTTCATCTTTGTCCTGCCTTCGCCGCCCCTGTAGCATCTTGCTTCCATGGCAAGAGCCAGGTCATTGGCTCTCCTGAAAGCAGAGACGAAAAGGGGTACCAAGATCGGCACCAGAGCCTTTGCCCGCTCTATCACATTGCCGCTGTCAAAATCCGCTCCCCTTGCTTCCTGGGCCTTCATGATCTTATCCGTTTCTTCCATGAGGATGGGAATGAACCTAAGGGCAATGGTCATCATCATTGCCACCTCATGTACAGGCACCCTGAAGAGCTTTAAGGGAGACATAAGGGATTCCAGCCCGTCTGTCAGGTTATTTGGGGTGGTGGTAAGCGTCATCACCGATGAACCGATTATCAGATAGATAAGCCTTATTGCGGTAAAGGCCGCGATCTTTATGCCTTCATCCGTTATCTTAAATATCCAGAAACTGAACACTGTGATCCCGGGCGTCAGGAACATATTGAATACCACGGTTAAAAGCAGGATAAAAAAGATGCTCTTCATGCCCCTCAGCATGTAGCTGAAGGGAACCTTTGAAAGCAGCACAACGGAAATAAGGAACAGCGTGGCAAGTATCACTGCCGCAGCGCTCCTGAAAATGAAAAGCGATATGATGAACACAAAAGTGCCTATTAGCTTGGTCCTGGGATCCAGTTCATGAATTACGGACTTCGTATCATAATACTGTCCCAGAGTTATTTCTCGAAGCATTTTTTATCCTTTTCCCTAAACACCGGGAGACAGTATCCGCATTATCTCTCTCTTTGCTTCCTCTATGGTGGTAACATGAGGATCTATGTCAAAGCCCCTGTCCCTCAGATCGTGCATGAGGTAAGTGACAACAGGCGCCGAAAGCCCGATCTCTTCAAGTTCCTTATAGCGCATGAAGACATGCCTGGTATCACCGTCCATTATGATACGGCCCTTGTCCATGACCAGTATCCTCTGGACATAATTGGCAACATCCTCCATGCTGTGGGATACAAGGACTATGGTGATCCCCTGCTTTTCATGCAGGTCTTTAATCAGATCCAGTATCTCGTCCCGACCCTGGGGATCCAGTCCTGCAGTGGGCTCGTCAAGTATAAGTATCTCCGGCTTCATTGCCAGCACGCCGGCAATGGCAGCCCTTCTCTTCTGTCCCCCTGAAAGCTCAAAGGGAGAAGTGTAATAATATTCCTCCGGAAGTCCCACAGCCCTCAGGGCTTCAAAAGCCGCAAGTTCCGCTTCCTTCTGGGACTTACCTGTATTCTTCGGTCCAAAGCACACATCCTTAAACACCGTCTCTTCAAAGAGCTGGTGCTCGGGATACTGGAAAACAAGGCCCACTTTGGAACGGAGGTCCTTCTTATTGAATTTCTTATCGGCTATGTCCTCGCCTTTGAAATAAACATGACCGGAGCTTGGCAGCAGCAGTCCGTTTAAGTGCTGTACAAGGGTGGACTTTCCGGAACCGGTGTGTCCTATGAGCCCGATGAACTCTCCCTTTCCTATCCGGAGGGATATATCATTCAAAGCCCTTATCTCACCACTGGTGCCCTTTTCATATAAGTAGTTCACATGATCAAGGATCAGTGATTCCTTCAGGTCCCTCTTATTCCGTTCAGGATCTGTATAATCAGAGGGTTTCTTGGGCTCACTGACGCTTTCAAGGCTGCCGGAATAGAACCTGCCTCCGGTATGCTTCACCATCTCATGGATAAATTCCTCCCTGGTGAGTATCCCCTTCGGAAGTTCAAATCCCTCTTCGGAAAGAACATGAGCAAGATAGGTGCACTGGGGCACATCGAGACGCAGCTTCTTTAAGGACTCCACATCGGAGAATATCTCCCTGGGAGTACCCTGCATGGCGATCTTCCCCTGATCCATTACGAAGATCTTATCGGCATAGATGGCCTCTTCCATAAAATGGGTGATGAGGATCACGGTTATCTTCTCCACATCGTTTAAGGCCCTCATCTGCCGTATAACTTCCTTCCTGCCCTTGGGATCCAGCATGGCAGTAGGTTCGTCCATAATAATACATTTGGGGTGCATGGCCATTACGCCGGCTATGGCCACCCTCTGTTTCTGGCCGCCGGAAAGCTTATTGGGGGAATGCTTTCTGTAGCCGTACATTCCCACGGCCTTCAGGGCCTCATTTACCCTTTCCCAGATCTCCGCAGTGGGTATGCCCATGTTTTCAGGACCGAAACCCACATCTTCTTCCACCACATTTCCGATTATCTGGTTGTCGGGGTTCTGGAATACCATTCCGGCTTCCTGTCTTATATCCCAGAGGTTCTCAGGCTTCCTGGTGTCCTTACCGTCCACAAGGACGCTGCCTTCTCCTGGGTAGAGGATAGCGTTGATGTGCTTTGCGAAAGTAGATTTCCCGGATCCGTTTCCGCCGAGGATAGCAATGATAGTGCCCTTTTTAATGCTTAAGTTTATGCCGTCAAGAGCCCTGACAAAGCCTTCGGCATTGCCTTCCTCATCTCTCTTCATATATTCAAATACCAGATCCTTCGCTTCTACAATTCCCATAACCTAATCTATCCGGGTCATCCCGTATTTAAAACAAGAGAGGCATTTCTGCCTCTCTTAAATTTCGTGTTAATACCTAAAGCACTACATGCTTTATTTCAGACAAGCTCAAGGAGGACTTCCATCGCATTGTCTCCCTTACGGAGTCCTATCTTGACAATACGTGTATATCCGCCCTTGCGGTCTGCATATTTCGGGGCTATCTCATCAAAAAGCTTTGCGGGAAGGTCAACACTCTTTCTGTCCTTCTTCTTTCCTGTAGGATTCTCTGTTACAGGATAAAGGAATTCCAGCATCTTACGACGGGCATGGAGCCTTGAAGGCATATCCTTCTTTATCTCCTTGTCAACGATATTGAACTTGGTAACGGTGATGCCGTTCTCGATGTGGAGCAGCTTTCCGTTCTCGTCGCGGATGGTCTCTGAAAGAACCTTCTCACGGTCATCCTTGTCAACTATCTGCTTAACCCTGTGTCCGTCCTTATCTCTGACGGGCTCCTTGGCCTTGATGGTTACTTTCTCGAAATTATCCTTTTCCTTTATTGCAAGAGTGATCATCTTCTCTGCCAGACTCTGGACTTCCTCAGCCCTCGCCTGTGTAGTGCGGATCTTTCCGTTAAGGAGAAGAGCTGTTACCTGATTCCTGAGAAGTGCTTTCCTCTGGGAAGAGGTGCGTCCAAGTTTCCTATATTTACCCATTTTTAACCTCTTTCATCCGGATGAACTCTTATGGCTTTACCATCCGGCACTAATGCTACTCTATTACTTCGCTTTCGTTTAACTTAAGCCCCAGCTCGTTTAGCTTTGCAAGGACTTCCTCCAGGGACTTACGTCCAAGGTTACGAACCTTCATCATGTCGTCGGGAGTCCTGTTAATGAGCTCAGCAACAGTATTGATGCCTGCTCTCTTAAGGCAGTTATAAGACCTTACTGAAAGCTCAAGCTCATCTATGTTCATCTCCAGCACCTTCTTGGTCTCTGTGCTGGGAGGCTCAACCATAACATCGGTGGTTCCTGCCACATCCGAAAGATTGATGAACAGTGAAAGGTGCTCCGACAGAACCTTAGCGGCAAGTGAAACCGCTTCCTGGGGAGTGAGAGTTCCGTCTGTGAAAACATCCAGTGTCAGCTTATCAAAGTCTGTCTGCTGTCCCACACGGGTATTCTCAACACTTAAGTTCACCCTTTCTACAGGGGTGTATATGGAATCAACAGCTATAACTCCGATGGGCATATCATCGCCCTTGTTCTTATCGGAGCTCACATATCCGCGGCCCTTTGTGATGGTGAGCTCAATATAGAGCTTGGTATCCTTGCCGCCGCTTATTGTGGCAATATGCTGATCCTTGTTGATTATCTCGATATCCTGGTCAACCTGGATATCTGCAGCTGTGATCTCTCCTTCGCCCTCAGCCTCGATATAGGCTGTCTTGGTCTCATCAGTAGAACTGTTATTCTTAATTGAGAGATTCTTTATATTTAAGATGATCTCGGTAACATCCTCCTTTACTCCGGGAATGGATGTAAACTCGTGGAGGATACCCTCTATCTTTACCCTGCTTACTGCTGCGCCGGGCAGGGATGAAAGCATTATCCTGCGGAGTGAATTTCCAAGGGTAACGCCGTAACCGCGCTCAAGAGGCTCTACTACAAACTTACCGTACTTGCCGTCATTTGAAAGCTCGGCTATTTCGATCTTAGGCTTTTCGAATTCTAACAAACAGCTACCTCCTATTTATAAATCACTTAATGATTATTTAGAATAGAGCTCGACGATAGCCAGCTCATCAACGGGAACGTCAATCTGATCCCTTGAAGGAAGCTCACTTACAGTGCCCTTGAAATTCTCAGGCTCTGCTGTAAGCCACGCAGGAACTGCTCTGTCTGCCGTAAATTCAAGTATCTCCTTAATATGCTGTGATGATCTTGCCTTTTCCCTGATCTCTACAACATCTCCGGGCTTAACGGAGAATGAAGGGATGTTAATGGTCTTGCCATTTACGGAAAATGCCTTATGATCAACCATCTGCCTTGCTTCGCGCCTTGTACGTGCAAAACCGAGACGGAATACCACGTTATCAAGCCTCTGCTCTAAAAGCATAAGGAGGTTTTCACCGGTCATTCCCTTCATACGGTCTGCCTTCTTGTAATAATTACGGAAAGGCTTCTCAAGGACGCCATATATAAACTTTGCCTTCTGCTTCTCACGAAGCTGAAGTCCGTACTCACTTACCTTCCTGCTGGAACGGATAAGCTGTCTTGTTGATTTCTTGCTGTATCCTAAATATGCAGGCTCAAGACCTAAAGATCTGCATCTTTTAAGAACAGGTACTCTATTAACTGCCATATGCTTACACTCTCCTTCTCTTAGGTGGACGGCAACCATTATGAGGCACCGGTGTCACATCTTTAATACTGGTGATCTGAAGTCCTGCTGCGGACAGGGCGCGGATAGCCGCTTCCCTTCCTGATCCGGGACCCTTAACCATAACGTCTACTGATTTAAGTCCATGTATGAGAGCTGCCTTGGTAGCCGTCTCAGCTGCTACCTGTGCTGCATATGGAGTAGATTTCCTTGAACCTCTGAAACCAAGACCGCCGGCACTTGCCCATGAAAGAGCATTACCCTCTGAATCTGTCAATGTAACGATAGTGTTATTGAAAGATGACTGGATATGTGCCTGTCCGTGTTCAACGTTTTTTTTCACGCGCCGTTTTGTTGCTTTTCTGGCGCTGGACTGCTGTTTAGCCATTTTAAAACTAACCTACTTTCTCTTATTTCTTGTCAACGGGTACTATTCGCCAAAAGATTACTTCTTCTTATTGGCAACTGTTCTTCTGGGACCTTTGCAAGTCCTGGCGTTTGTCTTTGTTTTCTGACCACGGCAGGGAAGAGACTTCCTGTGACGGATTCCTCTGTAGCACCCTATTTCCGTAAGCCTCTTGATATCCATGGCAACCTGACGACGGAGATCTCCTTCGATGGTGTATTCCTTTTCAAGAATATCACGGATCTTTGAAACCTCATCCTCTTTCAGGTCTCTTACCCTGGTATCAGGATTGACGCCTGCCTTAGAAAGAATCTCATTTGAGCTGGATCTGCCGATACCGTAAATGTATGTAAGACCTATCTCAACTCTCTTCTCTCTGGGTAAATCAACACCAGCAATACGAGCCATTGTGAGTACGTTCCTCCTTTCGATGATAATCTATGTACAACCATTCCGGCCGGAACCGGCATCATTAAATATGTACCCGGTTCTGCCCAATGACAGTTGACTTATCCCTGCACCTGCTTGTGCTTAGGATTCTCGCAGATGATCCTAACTTTTCCTTTTCTCTTGATAACCTTGCACTTTTCGCACATAGGCTTTACAGAAGACCTAACCTTCATAACTTCCTCCTTAAAAAATAACCCTGAAAAAAGCCGACAGATATTATATCACTGCTTATGCGGCCATGTAAAGAGTAAATTTTTACTTATCTCTCCAGATGATCCTTCCCTTTGAAAGGTCATAGGGGGACATCTCAATGGTTACCTTGTCTCCGGGAAGTATGCGGATGAAATTCATCCTGAGCTTTCCGCTTATGTGGGCAAGAACCTGATGTCCGTTTTCCAGCTCAACCTGGAACATGGCATTGGGCAGCTTTTCTACTACTTTTCCTTCGATTTCAATTACATCTGCTTTCGACATATTTCCTCTTACTTACTTTAATATTGCTTCGATAGCCTTAAATACTTCATCCGGATCCACGGTGCCGTCAACGGCGTGCAGGATCTGTTTCTTTGAATAGTAGTCTATAAGGGGCTGGGTCTGCTCGTGATACACCTTAAGGCGCTTATTCACTGTTTCCGGCTTATCATCATCCCTTAAGACCAGCTCTGATCCGCATTTGTCACAGACGCCGTCCTTTGCGGGCTTTAAGTACTCCAGATGATAGGTGGCGCCGCAGTTTAAGCAGGCGCGTCTTCCGGACATCCTCTTAACTATATTCTCATCCGGCACATCCACATCCACGGCATAGTCAACCTTTTCATTGAGCTTTGCAAGCTCGCTGTCCAGTACCTCTGCCTGGGGAATGGTCCTGGGGAATCCGTCTAACACATAACCCTTGCTGCAGTCAGCATCCTTAACTCTGTCGAGAAGGATCCTTACTGTAAGTTCATCGGGAACCAGCTTGCCTTCATCCATGTACTTCTTAGCTTCTTTTCCAAGCTCTGTGCCGTTCTTTATGTTGGCACGGAAGATATCGCCGGTTGAAATGTGGGGAATACCGAATTTCTCCGCTATCCTCTTTGCCTGTGTTCCCTTGCCCGCTCCGGGAGCTCCGAGCATTATTATCTTCATAAAATATACCTCGTCCGGCCTTAAGCCAGGAATCCCTTATAACTTCTGACAAGCATTCTGGACTCTATCTGCTTTAATGTCTCAAGGATAACACCTACGATAATGATAAGTGATGTTCCTCCGAAGGACACATCGGCACCGAAGAACCCGTTAAAGAAGATCGGGATGACTGCTACTATTACCAGTCCAACGGCTCCGATAAAGATTATGTAGTTTAATATGTTTGTAAGATAGTCGTTAGTAGGCTTTCCGGGACGTATTCCGGGAATAAATCCTCCCTGCTTCTTTAAGTTGTCCGAAACCTCAAGAGGGTTAAATGTAATGGACGTATAGAAGTAGGCGAAGAAAATAACCAGTATAATGTAGATCAAAAGTCCTATGGAATATACAGGTGCTGCGGGGTTACACCAGTTTCCTGAGTTGAGCATCCTTAATATCTGTCCGCCTAAGTTCGCCCCTGCCTGTATTCCGAATAACTGGCATATAACGATGGGGAACTGCATTATGGATGATGCAAAGATCACAGGTATTACTCCGCTGGTATTAACCTTAAGAGGTATGCTGCTCTGTGTGCCGCCAACCATCTTACGCCCTGCTACCTTTCTCGCATACTGCACAGGAATCCGTCTCTCGGCTCCGTTAAGCAGTACAGTGAGAACAACAGTACCGATGATGACTGCAAGGATGACAACTGCAGCTACTATTGCTATAAGCACCTTTCCTTCCACAAAGTTGGTGCGGATGAACATGTCCCAAAGTGAGGACAGGTCCTGAGGCAGCCTCGAAATGATGTTGATGGTGAGGACTACCGAAATACCGTTTCCTACGCCCTTCTCGGTTATCTGTTCACCGAACCACATGAGAAGTGCGGAACCGCCTGTTAACCCGGTTACTATCATTATTCCTATGAGCCAGGGATTCATATTTGTCTCCATGAGACCCTGGTTATAGAAACCTATTGCCATCGCCGCAGACTCAAGAAGTGAAAGTCCAACGGTAACGTATCTGGTGATGGCTATAAGGACCTTACGTCCTTCCTGTCCGTCCCTCTGCTTCTCTTCCAGATAGGGAATTGCTATTGTCAGCAACTCTATGATAATGGAAGATGTGATGTATGGCGTGATGTTCAATGCGAAGATGGACATGTTCTCAAAGGAACCGCCGGTAAATGCATTGAAGAAGCCGAAATTATCACCGGTAAGGCTGGCGAACCACTGTGAGAAATATTCCCTGTTAACACCGGGTATGGGAAGCTGGCAGCCAAGCCTTATAAGGAACAGGATCAGAAGTGTATATAAGATCCTGTTTCTTATGTCCTTTATCTTAAAGGCATTGCGTACTGATTCAAGCATCAGATCACCTCAGCTTTCCCACCTGCAGCTTCAATTTTCTCTTTAGCAGAAGCTGAAAAAGCATTTGCTTTTACTGTAAGCTTCTTGGAGATATCACCGTTTCCGAGGATTTTTAATCCGTCATAGGTATCCTTGATGATACCTCTTTCGATAAGATCTTCGCTTACTACAGTAGCTCCATCCTCATAATACTTCTCGAGGGTGGCAACATTAACGCAGATGATCTGCTTTCTGTTGTAATTCTTGAAACCTCTCTTGGGCAGTCTCCTGTAAAGAGGCATCTGACCTCCTTCAAATCCTGTCCTGGGGGCTCCTGAACGGGCCTTCTGTCCCTTGTGGCCATATCCGGCAGTCTTTCCGTTTCCTGAGCCATGTCCGCGGCCCCTGCGGAAATTATCCTTATGCTTTGCACCGGGTGCGGGCCTTAAATTATATAATTCCATATCAGATCTCCTCCACCTTAACCATGTGCTTTACAGCATTGCACATTCCGCGTACTGATTCATTATCGGGCAGCTCCACGAATTTATTCGGCCTGCGAAGCCCCATAGCTTCCACAGTGGCCTTATGCTTCGGGATGGCACCGATAGGGGACTTTATAAGTGTTACCTTTAATTTGCCTGCCATATCTGCCTCCTTAACCGCTGATTTCTTCTACGGTCTTCCCGCGAAGAGCTGCTATCTCTTCCGGGGATTTGATCTCCTGAAGTGCTTTGATGGCAGCTAAAACTACGTTCTGCTTGTTGTTGGATCCGAGAGACTTGGTACGGATGTTCCTGATACCAGCCAGTTCGCAGACTATACGCGCAGGACCACCTGCGATGATACCAGTTCCTTCGGGAGCCTTCTTTAAGAGAATGGATGCTCCGCCGAACTTTCCGGTATAGTCATAAGTGATGGATCCGTTATCATCAATTGCTACATTTATGAGCTTCTTGGCTGCATCTTCCTTACCCTTGCGGATAGCTTCGGGTATTTCGGCTGCCTTTCCAAGACCTACTCCGACGTGGCCGTTACGGTCTCCTAAAACCACAAGAGCTGAAAAGCGCATGTTACGTCCGCCCTTTACAACCTTGGTGACCCTCTTAATGGTAACTACCTTGTCTTCAAGCTCAAGATTGTTTGCATCGATCACGCTGTGCTTCATTAGTTTTTCTCCTTGTCTTTCTTACTTCCATATTGGAAGATTTTTCTTGATTCGCACATTCCCGGGGCACTGATGCGCTCAGCGCATCAAAGCGTGCCCGAAAAACGTCCGCCGGACGTTTTTCCCTCCTTAAAACTTAAGTCCTTCTTCTCTGGCAGCATCTGCAAGAGCCTTGATCTTGCCCTGGTAGATAAAGCCGCCTCTGTCGAAGACAACCTCACTGATGCCCTTTTCCAATGTTCTCTTTGCTATAACTGTTCCAAGGTACTTAGCCGCTTCCACATCATCTGTGTACTTAAGCTCGCTCTTCACTGCCTTCTCGGTGGTTGAAGCTGCTACAAGCGTGTTTGCTGCTTCATCATCGATAACCTGAGCATACATATGCTTATTGCTTCTGAAAACCGAGAGCCTTGGCCTTGTGGATGTTCCGCTTAAGCGATTGCGGATCCTCATATGCTTCTTTTCACGAACTAAAGTTCTTGATTTCTTCTTGATCATTATTAAGCCTCCCGATTATTTCTTACCGGCCTTGCCGACTTTTCGCCTTATAGTTTCAGTAGTATACTTGATACCTTTGCCCTTATAAGGTTCAGGTCTCTTCTTATCCCTGATCACAGCTGCGTACTGCCCGACCTTTTCCTTGTCGATGCCGGAAACCTCGATCTTATTGTCGGTAACCTTGGTTTCGATCCCCTCGGGGTCTTCCATTTCTACCGGATGAGAATATCCCAGCGTAAGGGTAAGCTTCTTACCCTGCTTTGCAGCTCTGTAACCAACACCGTTGATCTCAAGGGTCTTTACATAGCCTTCAGTAACACCGACTACCATATTGTTTATAAGAGCTCTGGTAAGTCCGTGTAAAGCCCTGATCTCCTTTTCATCATTGGGACGCTCTACCTTAAGCTCGCCGTTTTCCTGCTTGATGGCAAGCTCTGAGGGAAGGGTCCTTGAAAGGGTGCCCTTAGGTCCCTTTACAGTCACTTTGTTATTTTCTGCGACCTCAACGGTTACGCCGCTGGGGATCGCGATAGGCATTTTTCCGATTCGTGACATGCCCGCTACCTCCTGTTTTACTTAATCAACTATTTTCTTCTTTAGGCGCATATCATCGCCTGGGTCTTTGGCTTCAGTAGTTTCCCGGGGCACTGAAGCGCTCAGCGCTTTCATCGCTTGGGTCATTGGCTTCAGTAGTTTCCCGGGGCACTGAAGCGCTCAGCGCTTTCATCGCCTGGGTCTTTGGCTTCAGTAGTTTCCCGGGGCACTGAAGCGCTCAGCGCTTCAAAGCGTGCCCGTGAAATGTCCACTGGACATTTCACCAGATAAAAGCAAGTACTTCGCCGCCGACATTGAGCTCCCTTGCCTTCTTATCAGTGATAACTCCCTGATTTGTTGAAAGAATGGCAATTCCAAGTCCGCCAAGAACCTTGGGAAGCTTGTCTCTTCCTGCGTAAACCCTGAGTCCGGGTTTGCTTATCCTCTTCAGTCCGGAAATAACCCTGGTATTCTTATCATCTGCATATTTCAGAGTGATCCTGATATCCTTAAAGTTTCCGTTCTGAACCAGATCATACTTCTTAACATAACCCTCATCTACAAGGATGTCTGCTATAGCAAGCTTCATCTTGGATGAAGGAATATCAACTGTATCATGCTTTACAGTGTTTGCATTGCGGATCCTGGTGAGCATATCCGCAATAGGATCATTTGTAGTCATTCCTGTTTTACCTCCTGTATTTTCTGCTTACCAGGATGCCTTCTTAACACCCGGGATCTGTCCCTTATAAGCAAGCTCCCTAAAACAAACACGACAGATGCCGTACTTGCGGAGGACCGCATGGGGACGTCCGCAGATCCTGCAACGTGTATATGCCCTTGTGGAGAACTTGGGCTTTCTCTGCTGCTTAAGCTTCATGGATAACTTAGCCATTTATTTCCTCCTCTTTACTGTTTGGCAAAAGGCATATTGAAAAGCCTTAACAGTTCTCTTGCTTCCTCATCTGTCTTTGCAGTGGTGACTACAATAACATCCATACCCCTGACTTTATCGATCTTGTCATACTCGATTTCGGGGAATATGAGCTGTTCCTTGATGCCCAGCGCATAGTTTCCTCTGCCGTCAAAGGAATCAGCGCTTACTCCGCGGAAGTCACGTACGCGGGGAAGGGCCAGGTTTACGAGACGGTCAAGGAATTCATACATCCTATCGCCACGAAGGGTCACCTTACATCCGATAGGCATGCCCTCCCTGATCTTGAAGTTTGCAACCGCCTTCTTAGCCTTTGTGATAACGGCCTTCTGACCTGTTATAACCTGCATATCCGCTACTGCGGAATCAAGTATCTTTACATTTTCCTTAGCTTCACCGACGCCCATGTTGACAACGATCTTTTCGAGCTTCGGAACTTCCATTATGTTTTTATAACCAAACTTCTTCGACATGGCCGGTACGATCTCTGTCTGGTACTGTTCTCTCAGTCTGCTCAAACTTCCTTACCTCCTAAAGTTTAGTCAACTGTCTCACCGGTCTTGCGGTCTATGCGGACTTTCTTGTCTCCGTCAACCTTGAAACCGATCCTGACAGGCTTGCCCTTATGCTCAAACATTACGTTGCTCAGGTCCAGAGCAGCTTCCTTATGTACGATACCGCCGTCCTGATTTGATACGGAGGGTTTTTCGTGCTTGGCTATCATGTTGACGCCTTCCACAAGAACCCTTCTCTTCTTGTAATCCACGTTGAGGACTCTTCCGCTCTTGCCCTTGTCCTTACCGGCGATGACCTGAACGGTGTCACCCTTCTTAATTCTCATTGTTGCCATGATCAACCCTCCCTGTCACAATACTTCCGGTGCAAGGGATACGATCTTCATGAAATGCTTATCACGAAGTTCACGTGCAACCGGTCCAAAAATACGTGTTCCTCTGGGTGTAAGGTCTTCCTTTATGATGACTGCCGCGTTGTCGTCGAAACGGATATAGGAACCATCCTTACGGCGAATGCTCTTAACAGTGCGGACTACAACCGCTTTCACCACATCACCCTTTTTAACAACTCCGCCGGGTGTTGCATCTTTGACAGTAGCAACGATCGTATCACCTACGCCGGCATATCTCCTTGTAGAGCCGCCCATAACCCTGATGCAAAGGATTTCCTTAGCTCCTGTATTATCTGCGACTTTTAATCTGGTTTCCTGCTGTACCATGCTAAAACTCCTTATCTGTCAAACGGATCTTTGATCCGATCCTTATCCTGAGAGTAATGATCAATGATCACTTAGCCCTCTCAAGGATCTCCACAAGCCTCCACCTCTTACTCTTACTTAAAGGCCTTGTCTCCATAACCGTAACAGTATCGCCGATATTGCACTCGTTCTTTGCATCCTCAGCCTTAAGCTTGTATGTCCTCTTTACGATCTTCTTGTAAAGCGGATGCCTTACATTGTCGACAACGGCAACAGTAATGGTCTTATCCATCTTGTTGCTCACAACCTTTCCGGTACGTGTCTTTCTCAAATTTCTTTCTGTAGTCATTATATGTACCTTGCCGCAGGCAAGCGTGCTCATCGGTGACGTGCCTGCTGCGGCACCGATGGAATTTTGAAACTGTTGTTTCAAAATTCGGTCTCCTTAATGAATCTCAGGATTTTGCAGACGTTTCAGTGATGACCGTCTGTATTCTGGCTATGTTCTTTCTCACTTCCCTGATCCTGCTGGTATTGTCAAGCTGATTTGTTGCATTCTGGAATCTCAGGTTGAACAATTCCTTCTTTGCTGCTACCAGCGCTTCATCCAGTTCAGAAACCGATTTGTCTCTCAGATCCTTAACATAATTATCAGTCTTCATCAGATGTCACCGCCTTTTTCTTTAACCTGAGCCAGGAGATCCTCCTTGCTTACGATCTTGCACTTGCAGGGAAGCTTGTGCGATGCAAGACGAAGGGCCTCTCTTGCTGTATCCTCAGGTACTCCTGCTATCTCGAACATTACGCGTCCGGGCTTTACTACTGCTACCCAGTAATCTACAGCTCCCTTACCTGAACCCATTCGTGTTTCAGCGGGCTTTGCGGTAATGGGCTTGTCGGGGAATATCTTGATCCACACCTTACCGCCACGCTTCACGTATCTCGTCATAGCTACACGGGCTGCTTCTATCTGGTTTGAACGTACCCATACAGGTTCGAGGGCAACTATTCCGAATTCACCATATGTTATGGTATTTCCACTGTTTGCCTTTCCCCTAAGGGAACCACGCATCTGCTTACGATGCTTAACTCTCTTGGGCATTAACATTACTGATCTCCTCCTTCCCTATCGGAGGCAGCATTGTCAACCTCCCTGTTTTTCTCAGGAAGGATCTCACCCTTGTAGATCCATACCTTTACACCAACTTTTCCATATGTGGTATCTGCTTCCGCAAAACCATAATCGATATCAGCGCGAAGGGTCTGAAGAGGGATTGTCCCGTCGGAATAGAATTCCCTTCTTGCTATATCTGCGCCACCAAGACGACCTGAAACAGATGACTTGATTCCCTTTGCGCCGTTCTTCATTGTCCTCTGCATAGCGGACTTCATAGCGCGGCGGAAACTTACACGATTCTCAAGCTGCTGAGCGATATTTTCTGCTACAAGCTGAGCATCTAAATCGGGGCGCTTTATCTGCTTGATCTCAAGGTCAATATTCTTACCGGTCTTCCTCTGAAGAACTGCCTTGGTCTTATCTACGTCTTTTCCGCTCTTGCCGATTATAACGCCGGGCTTTGAGGTAAATACTGTAGCTTTTACTCTTCCTGCAGATCTCTCGATCTCGATCTTTGAGATGCCTGCTGAATAGAGATTCTTCTTCAGGTATTCCCTGATCTTATAGTCTTCTACAAGATAGTCCGCAAAATCGCCTTCAGCGTACCACTTTGAATCCCAGTCCTTTATTATGCCTACTCTTAAGCCGTGGGGATTAACTTTCTGACCCATTTACGGAAACCTCCTTATTTCTTACGTCAAGTACAACATTCAGATGACACATCCTCTTAAAGATCCTGTATGCCCTGCCCTGAGCCCTGGGCTGTATCCTCTTTAACATGGGGCCTGGTGTTGCAAAACACTCTGCAATATACAGATCCTGTCTGTTAAGACCGTTGTTGTTCTCAGCGTTTGCTGCTGCGGATTCCAGAAGCTTTAAGATGACTCCCGAAGCATATCTGGGACTGTACTTAAGAATACCCTTTGCCTCTTCATAGCTCTTGCCCCTTACGGCATCCAGTACGAAGCAGGCCTTTTGTACCGGTATCCTTGCGTAGGATAACTTGGCTGACGGTCTGGTATCCTTATTTGCATTTCTTTCTCTTTTTATCTGGGA
>JAFSKT010000041.1 GCA_017448845.1 Lachnospiraceae bacterium | reverse complement strand
TTCAGGGTTGCATTGCTGTTTGTTTGTCAAGGTGCTTTCCCTTTCAAAGCCTTTATATTGCTTGACTTTTCGGGCAAAAAACGCGCCGCCTCTTGAGCGGCGCATTAGCTATAATATCATTGAGTATTATCAAAGTCAACAATAATTTTAAAAAACTTCAATAAAATTTGAAATAAGTATTTCCTCTTGTCTTTTACTGGCTCTGCCTCGGCTTTATCCGCATGCTTCCACTCTGCTTCAGTTTTCAAACACGTATCCGAAGTCTCTTTTTATTCATCTTTATATTGGTGACCTGGCACAGCCCTTAATCGTTTCCACTTAACGGTAGGATTCACCGCTTAATTGTTCCCGCTCATAGTAGGGTACACTGTTTATACAAGCTAATCTTTTATCCCGGTATTTTACCAATCGTACGTTATAGGCGGGGATCCGGCAAAAACAGCTGTATTTGATGTAAAAATAAGCACCAGGGAAAGAAGAAGCGCCAGTAATTTTCTTTCTCTTATATGCTTATTTTTCTCCTTTTCACGTAAAAATATACCCATAAAGGCGGGCGGTGTCTACGAAAAATAAACCGTCGTAAGAAACAACTATCTGATCTGTCAGGACTTCGGCTTCTCTTTGCCGTTTACCGTGCTTTGCGGAAGCAGTTTTTCCGTTTACATTGAATTTTACAGTTATCGCTCCCTTTGATTCATTGCTTTTTACCACAGAGTACTGATAATCCCCGTTCCCCATATTTCCGGTGAGCTGATAGCGGTATAAAAACACCTCCATCACGCCAGCCTTATAGATTTCCCCCGGTTCCTCCTTGTAGGGTTTTGTCGCTTTCTTCAGCAGTTTCAACAGTTTCTTGTCATATTTCCTTTCTTCCTTAGAAAGGGTGGAGCTGTCGATCAATACGGCTTTTCCGTCGGCATCAAGAGTTGCCCTTTCGATCTTTTTTATCTGCAGGAAGAACGAATAATAAATACGACCCTCACCCCAGTACGAATATTTTATAAACTTGAGATCGGTTGCCACATAGGATATGCCGTTTAATGACACTATGACATCTCCAAATATCTTTCGGCAGTTCTTTTTATTCACACCGAAAAAAGCAGATGAGCTGATCAGGCTGTTATATGAAATACTGCAGTCCGGCAGGTTTTCCATGAAACCGGTTCTGGTCTCCGGCATAGCCGGTTCGTTCCTGTTTATCATCTCCTGTAAGAGATTCTTATAATCAAATCTGTAAACCGTAAGATCGTTTTCGGTCTTTGAGACGGTACCTGTTATAATGCCGTATTCTGTACTGACAGAAACCGTGTTTTCTCCAATACCGTTGGATGAAAGGACGGTCTCCTTCATACCGGAGGGGTTATCCCCGTCCCCTTCAATGATCACCCTTACGGAAGCCTTGCCATCTGTATGTATCCTTACCTCTGTACTGTTGTCGGATTTCGGTCTCTCATCATCCGTGTAAAAAGACTCAGCCCCCACATGAATTTCAACATCCGTGGTAAGTTCCTCTATATCCACAACATCAACGGATATGCTTGTTATCCCGGGAAAGTTCCCTCTTATTACCGCAGGTCTTTTTTCTCCCCAGGTTTCAACAACTGTTGTAAGATAAATCGTATCATCCGACAGGGGTTCTTCAGGCCAGGGTTCTTCAGGCCAGGGATCATCATAACTTTTCTTCATATAGTTATAATATGAACCGAAATCCACCTTCCATGAATTAATATATTCAATTTCATCATCATAACCGACATTCATGCTAATTCCGGCAAAAACCGGATTCAAGGAAGTTAATATAATTGTTGCCGCAAGCAACAGTGACAGTAATATCTTTTCCCTATTGATCATTTTTCCCATACTCTCCTTCAATAACGATATATCAATATCCATCAGCTTATCAATAGTGTCCGATGCCCACTTTACTCCCCTGACACTCTTATCTTAAGCTTTGTGGCATATTTCTTTCCGGAGCCGTTCTTACCTTCTCCGTATTCAGCGATTATCTTTGTCGTACCCTTTTTATGTATCGTGATTATCCCAGTGTTCTCATCAATGCTCGCGACATCCGGTTTTGATGAGATCCACTTATTTGGGCGGTATGTGGTGCGCCCAAGGTACATAAATGCGTCTATTGTGGCTCCTGAAGAAACCGATTGTTCATCCTTTTTCTGCATTTCCGGCATCTGTATATAAAGGATTAGCGGCTCACCTATCTTTGTCCAGCTTCCGCCCTTTACCTTCTGCTCAAGGCTTATGCTTACCTGACCACTCTTTTTAGGCTTAAGGATCCCCTTTTTGTCAACCTTGGCCTTCTTTTTATCGTCTGTGCTGTATCGGTGCTTTGCAGTGGAATCATATCCCTCTGCCTTAGTTAAAGACTCCAGCTTTTTACTGATGTCAATCTGCTTTACAACTATCACTGTCGTAGACTTCTCCGGATCGAATACCCAGGCGGCATTCCCGCTGCTGACCGTTCCTGCAGCAACATCACTGCCGTCATTGCTGTGAGAAGGAGAAAATGCATCGCTTATATCATTATTGCTACCGCCCGAATACGATGAATTATAATGTATGGCAGCATTTTGAAGGAATGTATTATTATTGCCGATACTTATGGATTTCCAATCAGATTCTGTTCCCTCATAATACACATCTTTTAAAGCTGACGCTTCATAGAATGCACCGCTATCTATAGTTTTAAGGCTTTTCGGTAAATAAATCGTTTCTATTCCTGACCTGGAAAAAGCCGACATACCGATACTGACAACATTAGAAGGTATTGTAACTGATTTTAAGCTTATGCAATCTGAAAAAAGGTTATTTGGCATTGCGGTAAGTCCGGTAGGAAGCTTCACATTACCTAAAACCGGACAATTTGAAAATGCGCCGTATCCGATATCATTGCATGAATCCGGAATGCTTATCTCCTCAAGGGAGTCCGCATTACAAAAGGCTTGACTGCCTATGGATTTCAAGCCAGTACCAAACTTTACCGACTTTAACTTTGAACCGGATCTGTATACTCCCTCACTTCCTATCGCCATGCAGGAAAAACAGGACTCCCCAATACTTTCCAGACTGTCCGGAAGCTCAATTCTATCCAGTAAAACACAATCTTTAAAACAGGCGTCGCCTAATGATAAAAGCCCTTCATTAAAGGTAACAGAACTAAGTCCCGAACAGCTGCCGAAACAATTACTACCTATATATTTTACATTTCCGGGAATGGATACACTTTTTAGATCTGTAGCGCAAAAAGCATACTCACCCAATTCTGAAACTGAATCGGGAATCATTATCTCTTTTAATGAATTACAGGACCAAAATGCAAAATCCCCGATTTTCTGTATTCCATCAGGCATTTCAACATCCGTCAGCTTTGTTAATCCATAGAATGAACCGCTTCCTATGCCCGTTACACCATCAGAAATAACCACCTTTGTTATTATATAAGAACCCCAGGGTGTCCTAGAGAATGAATAATCAGGAATAGCGCCGGTTCCCTCTATTGTCAACTCATTATCATTGATCTCCCAGGACAGTTCTCCCGCTTTTCCGCTGACCCTGTCATCATCCTCCTCGGTAGTCATGCCAACAAGTGAGTCCAGGTCATATGTCTTGTAATATCCCGGATCCCGGTCATCTTCTGTTCCCTGAACACCATCTTCGCCATCCAGTAAATGAATATCTTTATTTTCAGAAATCGTATAATCAAGATCCCTATACTCTGTAGGTCCCTGGCTTCTTATAAACAAACCAATATTTCCCAATGACTTTGGAACCGTTATTGTCATTATATATTTCTGTATACTGTAAAAACTCTCCGTTTTCCCCCTTTCATCGTCGCCTTCATTATTCCTATTGGTATATACTTTTTCAACTAAAGCTTTATTTGTTTTATTTATCTTTATTACATTGCCTCTGGTTGTAAACTCCACATTAAAACTGTCAGAGGAATGCTGATCTCTGTTTGGCGCTATTAAACCCGTATCTTCATCAAAAACACTGAATAACCGATAATGGCAATTATAGTAATACCCGTTCTCATATTTCTCATCATCTGTTATGCCTATCTTATGATGCAGGGTAATTTTTACCGGCACTCTGTATACGTAATTATCTCCTTCTTCATCCTTTGTGACATTTCCGAATTTATAATCTGCGTTACACTGGGTTATATTTAAGCTTGTATTTTCTATGTAGTTATCTTCTTCATCGCATTCGTATGTGTAATTCAGCAAACTGAATTCCTTCTCATTACTGAATACCAGATTATGCCCGTCTACATATGCCGTTCCGGCATATACTTCAATACTGCACAGCAAAGAAAGTAAAACTGCAATATACAGCACGCCTTTTTTTGTCATAGTGACCCTCCAAAATACACTCCAACCTTACCAGATTCGAAAAAGTCTACTTTTCCGAATACGTTCATATTGGGGATGATACCATTATTAATACATTAATTCAATAATAATGAAAGTTCCAGATCATTTAGGAACATTGTTTTCTGCGTTCGAAAAAGTAGACATTTCCTAATTTTAATTATTATCCGTGAATGGCTCTTTTCCGTAGTTTTTTGCATGGTCGAAAAAGGTCGTTACGGGCATCTCACATTTTGCAGTCGCCTTCCTATATTATCTGATATTGGTCTTTTTTCAGTACATGCTTGCATTACATTTTTCATTCTGATATAGTTCTCTGCAACCTTTCGGATTATCTTTCCGAATTATTTTGGCATTTCGCCAGTTTCCCCAATGATCATATTTTCATTCGGTTTGCTTAATCTTTATTCATGTGACTTTTGAACTTTACATCTTCGTAATGATAATTGTTGACGAATACACAAAATTTGTGTATTTTTAAGGAGACCTCAAATGAAGAGAAGAGATCTTATAAAAAGACTGCAATCTGCAGGCTTTCTGTTTGAACGGAACGGTGCCAGCCATGATGTTTATAAACGTGGAAATGAAGAAGTGACCATCCCAAGACACCGTGAAATAAATGAAATACTTGCAAAGGAAATACTTAAAAAAGCAGGTGCTTAACTATCTGACCGTATTAGGAGGCAAGATATGACAGTTGTTTATCCGGTGATTTTTACACAGACAAAGGACAAAAAAGATACTTATCTAGTTGAGATTCCTGATCTTTGCGGGATGACAGAAGGATACGGAATAGCAGACGCCCTTCATATGGCAAGGGATTACATAGGATGTGCATTGTATGATAAGAAGGATTCTGATATCCCTGACGCAAGCATAATTAAAGATGTGGATCCGCTCAAAGGCCGCTTTTCCGGTAAAGGTGAAAGTATCGTTTCGGTTGTGGATGTTGATATTGATGAATACAGAAGAAAAATGCGGGACAAGGCAGTAAGAAAAAACGTCAGTCTCCCTGCCTGGCTTGCAGCGGAAGCAGAAAAAGCCCATGTCAACTTATCCAGAGTTCTTCAGGATGCTTTGAAAGAAAAACTGAATATCGCATAATACATATGAACAATGTGATCTTTTGCGATTTAAGCTAAAACATTACCCCGGGATCATCCTCTGAACCGCTCCTAAGTAGGATCCGCCAAAGAGATTTAAGTGATTCAGCATATGATAGAGATTATAAATATCCCGTCTTTCATGGTATCCCGGTTTTATAAGACCGCTTTCACGGTAAGCCCCGTAAAAGCTTTCCGAGAATCCTCCAAATAATTCCGTCATTGCTATATCCGCCTCGGCGCAGCCCACATATACTGCAGGATCGATAAGGGCGGCGTCTCCGTCGGGACCGCAGATAAAATTCCCGCCCCAGAGATCTCCGTGGAGCAGAGAGGGCGCTTCGGGTTCTATGAGATATTCATCCAGATGTGCTATGAGCCGGTCCAGCCGGCCTGCTGTCTCTGAGGGCAGTCTGTCCGCAGCCATTTTGAACTGGGGAAGGAGCCTGCATTCCGCAAAAAAGCTTATCCAGCTTTCCCGTGGGCTGTTTATCTGTACAGACCCTCCTATATAGTTGTCATTAATAAATCCATATTTCCCGTCCCCGGAAAAAGCCGCTGTACCGGCTGAATGCAGTTTCGCAAGGCCATGGCCGAAATCTTCCCAGAAACTTCTCTTTTTCATTCCGGGTTCCAGATATTCCATCATGAGAAAGGCCGTTCCCCCTGCTTTTCCACAGGCCATGGGAGCCGGTACCCTTAATGCCCCTGCCTCACGGAGAGCGTTGAGTCCCTCTGTTTCCGCCACAAAGAACCCCGGATCTTTACCTCTGTTCTCCTTAAGGAATACCTTCCTGCTGTCAGATAACACCAAAAGATATGCATCATTTATATCTCCCCCGGAAACCCCGCGGCGATTTACTATCTCTGTATTATTTCCGAAGATTTCCCTGACTGCCTCTTCCAATGAATCAAATATCCGTTCAGATGCCATATAAATCCCCCGTAATCCCTTTCCTTAACTGTATGTCCTGCAGTTCTCAGCCGTCCTCTTGTATTTTACGTTTCTTATTATATAATAAGTTCGCCATGATCCCGGATCATGAATCCTCCGAAACAAAACAGAAATATGGTGTAATAATGGAACAGGTAAGCACCGACAACAGGATAAAAGGAATAATCTTTATCATATTAGCCGCCTTCGGCTTTTCCCTCATGGCTTTCTTTGTAAGGCTCTCCGGCGATCTTCCCACCATGCAGAAGGCCTTTTTCAGAAACTTTGTGGCCATATTTATTTCCACTGCCGTACTGATAAAGGAGAAACAGCCCTTCCGCATCGTGAAGGAAAACCGTTCCGATATCATATTAAGGTGTCTCTTCGGCACTTCCGGACTTGTAGCTAATTTCTATGCCATAGACCGACTGGGGATCGCCGATGCGAATATGCTGAATAAGCTGTCCCCCTTTTTTGCCATTATCATTTCCATCTTCATCCTGAAGGAGATTCCCTCCAGGCTTGATATTATTGTGACCATCATCGCCTTTCTCGGCGCACTGCTGATCATTCGGCCCACCGGACTTATTTCCGAATTTATGCCGGCCCTTGTAGGCCTGTATGGCGGTTTCGGAGCCGGGACGGCCTATGTATTTGTAAGAAAGCTGGGAAAAAAGGGTGAAAGAACTTCAGTGATAGTATTTTGTTTCTCTGCGTTTTCCTGCCTGGTGACCCTGCCCTTCCTGCTTTTCGACTACCATCCCATGACGGTATCCCAGTGGCTCTGTCTCATAATGGCCGGGGTCTCGGCTTCCCTCGGGCAGTTTTCCATAACTACAGCCTATAAATTTGCGCCCGCCAGGGAAATATCCGTATTCGATTACACCCAGGTCATATTTGCCACTCTCCTGGGAATGATCTTCCTTGCGGAAACTCCCCATCCCTTAAGTATCTGCGGATATGCGGTGATCATAGGGGTGGCCGTGTTCCGCTGGCATCGTCTCCGCACAGCCTGATCACTCAAGCTGTATCTCCTGTGTCATGCTGCGATTCACCAGAACAAAATGACCCCTTTTATCCACCGGGACCATCAAAAGCACCGGATCCTCAAAGATCCCGTCATATCTGATATCTCCGCTTAAGGTCATGATCTCACATACGGAATCGTTGTAGATGATGACTCTTTTATCCGCCAGCTGGATATCCGTATAGGCCAGTTCAAATTCCTTATTTAAGAGAAGTTTTCCGGTCTTCCCGTAAACTTCTGTCCTGTAGCGGTTTCCTCCTCTGCCAGAACGGAATACCAGCGCTGTTTCCTCGTTCCCGAAAAATACGCTCTGCACTTCTTCATCAATGGAGTTTTCGGAAACTGCCTCCGGTTTCTGGTCCCCGGAAAAGAAGACCATGCGGTTGTCCCCTATGGCAACGGCACTGTCATGGCTTAGGAACTTTATCCTGGGAATGATGGTATCTTCATAATCATAGCCGCTGACATAATTATCGATCTCATTCTGTCCCACATCCCCGAAATTGTAGAAAGCTATAGAAGAATGGACCTTGCCGGTTTCAGAATCTATCCTGGAATAAGATACTCCAAGCAGTGTTCCGTCCGGAGAAAGGGCAATGTCTATGGGATACCCGCTCTGGGCCATGGAGCACTTGATGCCCGCCAGCTCAGTACCTTCAGCATCATAGATATTTATCCTGGTGGCATTTCCGTCTTCTAAGACAGCCGCCACCACTCCCTGTCCGGCAACAGAAAATTTCATCACGGGAAGCTTCGTATTTATGGTACTCTGCCTTCCTGTGCCGCTCATTACCAGTATTTCGGCGGATCCTTCATCAGCCATGGCAACGTAATCGCTGCAGGTCGCGATCTGGGGATTCTGCATCTCATAGGTCACGTTCCATTTAGCCTCTTTGACCCCGTCATAGGATTCAGCCCCATCCTTGCTGTATTTAAGGATATGGCCGTTATAGGTCAGATACTCTGCCGTATCCGAGTCCGAACGCAGGGATTTGGCAAGGATCTCATAACCGGTATATACCTTGGTGTCAAAATAGTTCCAGGCATAGAGACAGGCTCCGACGATTATGGCAACAACAAAAACTATGCTGCCGAAGATCCGCAATCTGTGGTTACGGACTTCGGCCTCATAGTTTCCTTTCTTTTCCTGTTTTACAACATGGAGATCCGGCATGATATCAAAGTTTTGCCTTTATCTGTTCATATATTCCGTCTGCATCAAGCTTATACTTCTTCATCAGCTCTGACCAGGGGCCTGATTCGCCGAATACATCGTTAACGCCGATCCTGTGAACAGGAACGGGGTTCTTGTCTGCAACAAGCTCAGCGACAGCGCTTCCTAAACCGCCGATAACAGTAGCTTCTTCAACTGTAAAGATCTTTCCTGTTTCTGCTGCTGCCTTGAGTACAAGATCAGCATCCAGGGGCTTAATGGTATGCATGTCGATAACCCTTGCCTTAATGCCGTCTTTTGCAAGCATCTCTGCAGCTTCCATAGAATAGTTAACCTCAACGCCGGCTGCTATGATGGTGAGGTCGCTGCCGTCCTTTAAGGTGATTCCCTTTCCGATCTCAAACTTTAGCTCGGCGGGATCATAGAATACGGGTGATGCAGCTCTGCTGAACCTTAAATATACAGGTCCCTTATGATCAAGAGCGGCTTTAACCGCTGCGAAAACCTCTGTGTCATCTGCAGGTACTATAACTGTCATTCCGGGGATAGTCCTCATAAGGGCTATGTCCTCGAGACACTGATGGGTGGCTCCGTCCTCTCCCACTGTGATACCGGCGTGGGTAGCACCTATCTTTACGTTCAGCTGGGGATATCCGATGGAATTACGAACCTGCTCAAAGTTTCTTCCCGCTGCAAACATGGCGAAGGAGCTGATAAAGGGAATCTTTCCGCAGGTTGCAAGGCCTGCTGCGATACCTGTCATATTGGCTTCAGCTATTCCGCAGTCGAAAAACCTGTCGGGAAAAGCATTCTTAAAGGTCTGTGTCTTTGTGGCGTTGGCAAGGTCCGCATCCAGCACAACAAGGTCCGGATACTCTGCTCCGAACTTAGCCAGCGCATTTCCATAACTCTCTCTCGTTGCAATCTTTTTTACTTCACTCATACGGCACCTGCTTTCTCAAGATCTGACATCGCTGTTGCAAACTCTTCATCGTTAGGAGCTTTGCCGTGCCAGCCTGCTTTATTCTCCATGAAGGATACGCCCTTGCCCTTTACGGTCTTTGCGATAATGGCGGTGGGCATTCCCTTTACAGTCTTTGCTTCATCAAAGGCTTTCCTGACTTCTTCCATGTTGTTGCCGTCGATATTGATCACATGGAAATTGAAGGCTTCAAACTTCTTATCTATGGGATAAGGGCTGTTAACTTCATCAATGGGTCCGTCTATCTGAAGACCGTTGTTATCAACTATAACGCAGAGATTATCAAGCTTCTTTGCGCCGGCGAACATTGCGGCTTCCCAGATCTGGCCTTCCTGTATCTCACCGTCTCCGCAGAGACAGTATGTACGGAAATCCTTCTTGTCTATCTTTGCGGCAAGAGCCATTCCTACTGCAGCTGAAAGTCCCTGTCCAAGAGAACCGCTGGACATATCAACTCCGGGAATGTGCTTCATATCGGGATGTCCCTGAAGATAAGATCCTGTATGACGAAGGGTGGTAAGATCCTCCTTCGGGAAAAAGCCTCTTTCAGCAAGAACCGAGTAAAGACCCGGGGCATTGTGACCCTTGGATAATACGAAACGGTCCCTGTCAGCCTTTTTAGGATCCTTAGGATCCACATTCATCTCCTCAAAAAAGAGATAGGTGAAGATATCTGCCGAAGAAAGGGATCCGCCGGGATGGCCAGACTTGGCAGCGTGCACAGCAGTGATGATCCCCTTACGGACTTCATTTGCCGTTTTTTGAAGTTCTGTGTTTGTCATGAAAACGTTTCCTCCTGTCAATATGGTAATTATTTATCCCCTGAGCTTTGACCGTAATAGGCATTCGCCCCATGTTTCCTGTAGTAGTGCTTGTCCTGTACTTCCTGAGGGCAGGTATCCACATCAGGGTTTATCATCTCGGTGCGGGTGGCCATCTTTGCCACTTCTTCCAGCACCACTGCCGTATGGACTGCATCCACCGGATCCTTGCCCCATCCGAAGGGACCGTGATTCTTGCAGAGTACAGCCTGAACAGCTATATGATCCTTATCCTTAAAATAATCTGTAATGAGGACCCCCGTATTCTTCTCATAGGCATCCTCTATCTCGTCCTTTGTCAGACAGCGGAGGCAGGGAACCGGGCCATAGAAATAATCAGCATGGGTGGTTCCGTAGCAGGGAATATCCCTTCCCGCCTGTGCCCAGGATGTTGCCCAGGTAGAATGGGTGTGGACAACGCCGCCAATATCGTCCCATTTTCTGTATAATTCCGCATGGGTTTCAGTGTCAGATGAAGGATTGTACTTTCCCTCTATCTTATTGCAGCTCAGATCTACTACTACCATGTCATCCGGAGTAAGTTTCTCATACTCCACGCCGCTGGGCTTGATGACAAAATAACCTGTGCTCCTGTCAATGCCGCTCACATTTCCCCATGTGAAGGTGACAAGACCGTACTTCGGCAGAAGCATATTCGCCTCATATACCTTTTTCTTAAGTTCTTCCAGCATGTCTTCTCCTTTCTGATCAAATGGTTGAGAAGCGGTAAATGGTGGTGGTGTCATACCTTTCACCGGCTCCGAAAACAGGCCTCTTGAATCCCGCCTGATTTACGCTGTTGGGGAAGAACTGGGTCTCGAGGCAGAGCCCGTTCCTCTTTCCGTATACCGCTCCGTCTTTTCCCTTAAGTCCTTCACCGATGAAGTTTCCGGCATAGAACTGGATTCCGGGAAGATCGGTCACAACTTCCATGCGTATGCCTGCATTCCTCTCCTCAACTACTGCGGCTACGTTTCCCGGCTCATCAATGACGAAGTTGTGGTCATATCCGCCTGTATTGTGGAGCTGTTCGTTGTCTTCTTCAATCCTCTCTCCCACCTTATGGAAGTCCCTGAAATCAAAGGGGGTGCCCTCCACCTTTACTATCTCTCCTGTGGGAATGGAATCGCTGAATACAGGTGTGTAGCATTCGGCGTTTATCTTCAGATAATGGTCGAGGATATTGCCGGATTTATGCCCGGCTAAATTGAAATATGAGTGATTTGTACAGTTTATAAGGGTTTTCTTATCGGAAAGTCCCTCATAGTGGATAAAAAGCTCGTTTTTATCGGAAAGGGTAAAAGTAACATGCATATCCAGATTGCCGGGGAAGCCGTTCTCTCCGTCAGGGCTGGTATAGCTCATCAGTACGGAATTCCTGGACTCATCCGGAGCGGCGGTCCAAAGCTTCTTGTGGAAGCCGTTCTCCATGTCGCTGTGGAGATTATTGTTGTTCTCATTCACGGGGATCTGGATCTTCACGCCGTCGATCTCAAAGGTAGCCCCCTGAACCCTATTGGCGCTGCGGCCTATGGTTGTGCCAAAAAACTCCTTGTTAACGTAATAGGGCTCTGCCTTGTCATATCCCAGAACCACATCCCTCATTTCCCCGTTTTTGTCGGGTACGGTTATACCGGTGATGATGGCTCCCAAGTCCGTGACCGTAACGGTCATGCCGTTTTCATTCTGCAGGGTATATGAGGAGATGTCCTTATTATCCCTGGTGGTGCCAAAAGCCTTTTTTACAATTTCCATTTTTCAGCTGCTGCTCCTTTCATTCACTTAAGTCATAGTGCTGTTTAAGCGTCCCTGCTATAATTCAACCCTTCCTTCCAGTGCCCGGAGAAGTGTGACTTCATCAATATTCTCCAGATCACCTCCCACGGGAACTCCGCTTGCGATACGGCTTACCCGTATGCCCGTGGGTTTAATGAGCTTACTGATATACATGGCTGTGGTCTCGCCCTCTAAGCTGGAATTGGTGGCGATGATCACCTCTTCCACATCTCCCTCCAGCCTTTTCATAAGCTCTTTGAGTTTTATATCATTGGGCCCTATCCCCAGCATCGGGGAAATGGCGCCGTGGAGTACATGATATACTCCTTCGTATCTTCCGGTCTTTTCATAAGCTGCAAGGTCCCGGGTGTTTTCCACCACCATAATGGTGGCGTGATCCCTTTTCGCACTGCTGCAGATAGGACAAAGCTCCTCATCTGTAAGGGTGAAACACTCCCTGCAATAGTGAATGTTTTCCTTTGCGTCAAGTATGGCTTCGGTAAGCCGTTTTACCCGCTCTTCCGGTTCATTTACTAAAAAGAAAGCCAAGCGGGAAGCCGACTTCGTGCCGATACCCGGAAGGGAGGAAAGCTCCTCTATAAGCTTATTTATCTTTCCGGAATACAGATCCATCCTACATTAACCCGCCAAGTCCGCCTGTGAACTTGCTCATGGATTCCTTTGAATCCTCGTCAGCTGCCCTGATAGCCTCATTTACCGCAGCTACTATCATATCCTGCAAGGTCTCCACATCCTCGGGATCCACCGCATCGGGTGAAATGGTTATTCCCTTCATTTCCTTTTTACCGGTAACTGTAACGGATACTGCCCCGCCTCCGGCCTGGGCCGTATATTCCTTATTTTCCAGTTCCTTTCCGGCCTCTTCCATCTGCCTCTGCATTCTCTGAGCCTGTTTCAGCATGTTGTTCATGCTTCCGGGCATCATTCCGCCGCCAAATCCGCCTCTCCTGGACATTTCCTCTTTAATCCTCCATTTCTCCGACGTCTATACCGTCCATATTTATCAACCCTGTAAAATCCGGGTATGTGCTTTCAAAATCAACGACCTTCCGCTTTTCTATAACCTCATATTTCAGATGTTTTCCAACTACATTCTCAACAGCGCCTTCAAATACCTGCCGGTTATCCTCGTCATTGAGCATATTTTCAAACATATCCTCAAAAGCTATGACCAGCACATCTCCTTTTACCGTAAGATCCGAATTCCTTAATGAACTTTTTAATGCGCTGTGGGTAAAGGGAATGTTCCTCAGTATCTTTCCCCAGTTTAAAAAGACCGATTTCACGTCTTCAGGCAGGGCATCAGGGACCGGGGGCCGTTTTTTTTTCTGTGTCATCGGATCCTGTGAAGGCAGCGCTGTTACGGCTGTGACCTTTATTCCCTCTGCCACCTTCTTTTCCAGATCCGATACCCTCTGCTTAAGGGATACAAAATCTGTTTGGGTTTCCGGTCTCATAAGCTTGATTATCGCTATCTCGGAAAGCACCTTCTTTTCCTTGGCATACCTTATTTCAGAAGAGAGCTCGGAAAAGATCCTGATAAAACGCATCAGTGTATCGGCATCCGTTCGGGCAGCCTCCTCTTTCAGGGTCTTCAATGTCTCGGAAGACACATCTATCACGTCTTCCATGTTTTCATCCTGGCTTAGGGCTAAAAGAAGGTTTCTTAAATACCAGGTAAAATCCGAAACAAAGGCAGAGAGATCCTTTCCCTGCATAAGAGTATCATCTAAAACAGAGACCGCTCCTATGGTGTCCTTTTCCAATACCCTGTTGAAAAGAGTGCTGTAAACCGATGTGTCTACAGCCCCAAGGGCTTCTAAAACATTATCATATGTCAGCTCTTTGCCTAAATAATAGGCAGAACACTGATCGAGAAGGCTCAGGGCATCTCTCATTGAGCCATTGGCGCATTTTGCGATATACCTTAAGGCCCTGTCCTCTGCTGCGATCCCCTCCTTTTCGGACAGTTCCTTCATCCTGTCCGTCATGGTCTCTATAGTCATCCGCTTAAAGTCATATCTCTGACATCTGGAAAGGACAGTTACGGGGATCTTGTTTACCTCCGTGGTTGCCAGTATGAACATAACATACTCCGGAGGTTCTTCCAGTGTTTTTAAAAGCGCATTAAAGGCCTCACGGGTCAGCATATGTGCCTCGTCTATGATATAGACACGGTAATCTGCGTCTGTCGGCCTGTACTGTACTTCATCCCTTATTTCCCGGACATTGTCCACGCCATTGTTGCTGGCTGCATCGATTTCCAGTACATTCATGGAAGAGCCGTTTTTTATGGCAAGACAGCTTTCACAGCCGTTGCACGGGCTGCCATCCTCTTTGCGGTTCCTGCAGTTCACGGCTTTTGCGAAGAGCTTCGCAACTGAAGTCTTCCCCGTTCCCCTGGTTCCCGTAAAAAGATAGGCATGCCCGACACGGCTGTTCGTTATCTGGTTCTTAAGGGTTGTCACTATGGCGTCCTGACCTTTTACCTCGTCAAATGAGTCGGGACGGAATTTTCTATATAATGCCTGATACAAAACGAATTACTATCTCCGTCAGTCTCCGAAGCTGATACCCAGCATCTTTGCTTCCTTGATAATGGCGGCATCCGGATCCAGTTTCTTTAACTTTC
The DNA here is from genome assembly GCA_017448845.1 of Lachnospiraceae bacterium. Classification (GTDB taxonomy): domain Bacteria; phylum Bacillota; class Clostridia; order Lachnospirales; family Lachnospiraceae; genus NK4A144. The sequence continues at coordinate 11,402 of JAFSKT010000041.1, read as the reverse complement.
CGGCTACGTCTTCCAGAGGAACCTTAACGATCTCACGATCCTTATATCCTACCATGAATCCGTATTCGCCCTTAAGGATGAGCTTTCCGGCTTCTGCGCCCAAACGTGAAGCAAATACTCTGTCATAAGGGCAGGGACTTCCACCCCGCTGCATGTGTCCGGGAACCGTTACCCTTACTTCCTGGCCTGTCTTCTTCTCGATCTCTGCGGCAACCTCATAGGAAACTGAAGGGTGAACCAAGTTTTCAAGCTTCTTCTTATAGTCCTTCTTGCTGAGTTTTGCATCCTTCTTGCTGATGGCGCCCTCAGCAACCGCGATTATGGTGAACTTGGAGCCTCTTTCTTTTCTCTTATTGATGGCTTCCACAACCTTATCTATGTCATAGGGGATCTCAGGGATAAGGATGATGTCGGCTCCGCTGGCCATTCCTGCATTAAGTGTAAGGAATCCTACCTTATGGCCCATTACCTCGATGATAAATACCCTACCGTGGGAATCCGCAGTGGTATGTATGGCGTCGATAACGTTTGTAGCTATATCAACGGCGCTCTGGAAACCGAAGGTCATATCCGTTCCCCAGAGGTCATTGTCTATGGTCTTCGGAAGAGTGATGATATTCAGTCCCTCTTCTCTTAAGAGATTGGCGGTCTTATGGGTACCGTTTCCACCCAGGATGACCAGACAGTCAAGATTCAGCTTATAGTAGTTGTGCTTCATAGCCTCAACCTTATCCAGTCCGTCCTTATCCGGCTCTCTTATGGTCTTAAAAGGAGTTCTGGAAGATCCGAGGATGGTTCCGCCTCTGGTCAGGATACCCGAAAAATCATTGCCGTCCAGCATCCTGTAATTGCCGTATATCAATCCGTGATAGCCGCTCAAAAAACCAAAGACTTCCATCGGCTCCCCGCTGGTAGCCATGGACTTTACAACACCCCTCATAGCTGCATTCAAAGCCTGACAATCACCACCGCTGGTCAGCATACCGATTCTTCTCATAAACTGTACCTCCTGAACATCAATTGTATTCCCCGCACCCCTTTATCCATACGAAGCCTGCGGGGATAAACGGCATCGTATGAAGTAAACCTAATTATACTTTATTTTACTGTGAACGACAATAGACAAAAAGGAGGGGAGGAGAAGGGCAGAGAAAGGAGGAGAAGGGCTTTAAGCGAGTAACGAGCCGGGCGAATGATCAATATAGCGGCCCATGTGAGTTTCGCTTGAAAAAGAGCAGCCACGGGCATTTATGCCCGTGAGATGGACTTTATGAACGGCGGCAGGCACTTGTGCATGTCCGACGTTCGTGAAGTCCATCGCCGGACGTTTACGTCCGGCGGCTGCTCGACAAAAAGGCGCTTGCGCACGGAAGACGCCATGTTTAGCCATTCATCCGGCGACAGTCTCAAAGGGCGAGTAGGTGACACCTCCCAAAGGGAGGTGTCACAATAAACGGAGGAGAAGGGATTTGAACCCTTGCGCCGTGTTACCGACCTACTGGTGTTCGAAGCCAGACCCTTCAGCCTCTTGGGTACTCCTCCATATAACGAACCTCATTATAATGACTTTTTTAATATCGTCAAGCACCGTTTTATATCTTACCCGGTGATAGACTGCCGGAGAACCGCTCTCCAGTTGGAGGGAGCGCCTACGGCCTCCAACAGCTTACGCAGCTTCACATTCTGGAAATAACCCTCGTTGGTGCCCTTGTTTGCCTGATTAGAGTAACGCTGGTCGCCGCTTCCCGCCATCTTGAGGTAAGGAGACATGAGATTGGTAACGAGTGCAGTCTCACCATTGGATTTGTTTCCCTTCCGTACGAGATGGTGGGTGTCTATAGCCATAAAGATACGAGCCACATCCGACAGATAGTGAACATTATTGATACCGGTCTCCCGCTTCAGTATATGATCAAATCTTCCGGATTTCACCTTTCCCCTGAATAATCCGCTGCCCAGCTCAGGCCTGTTTCCAATGGCAAGATGCAAAAGCTCGTCACCCTTATGCTTGTCATAGATTTTTCCAACGCACCATCCGATAAATCCCACAGCCTTGGCCCCCAGGGTAAAGGCCCAGCTTCTGGGGTCAAAATCCTTAGCAGCGCTGTCTATGGCAACCGCATCTCCTGAGATCTTTATGGCATTCTTAAAAAAGTCAAAGCTCTGGGTGATCTGGGTCCGCTTCGTCCTCTGTCTCGCCATGCTGAGGAACATAGTACCCTGGGTATTACGTTCGGAGACATATCCCATTTTTTCGGTGTCATTCTGGAAAGAAGCCTCGTTTATCTGCGCATTGGGGTTCTGCTGGCGAAGCTGTTTAACCCTGTCCTTCGACTGGGTCATTGCTGTCTCTATATTCTTTCTCGAACTGTGAATACGGTATCTCTCAACAAAGCTCTTGCCGAGGGTAACGATATTCTTGATCAACTCGACGATATCCTTGCACAGGCTTGTTATGCCCGAAGCCAGCTTCGTTCCGGTTTCCTCCATGAAACAGGCCACCATGGAAGCGATACTCAGACAGATATCGGCTATGGTCTCAATTATCTCCAGAATATGCGGCCATAATTCCCTGTGTAATCCTATATCTTTTATTTCTTTGAACTGGCTTACGAGCTTTACCAGATTAAGCACAGTGGAATAGATGTGGGAAAAGAAATTAAACCATGCTCCCGTGGTCTTGGGCTTAAATTCCCCAAACTCGGCTGCGGTCTGGATCCCTTCTATGGCTATATCCCTGGGGAGAAAATGTATCTTCTCATTCAGCGCTGCCACACTTTCAGCATATTGCTGCTGTCCCCGGGAGAAATCCGTCCGGCCCAACGCGCTGCCCTCAAGGGAAAACTCTCCCGTCATCGCGGAAAAAAGAGATCCATCCCAAAAACTCTGTCTGAGATTGGTAAAGGAGAAGAAACTGTCCCGCTTTGCGGAAAGATCCTCAACATGCATCTGAAGCCTGTCAGGCATCAGCTCCATGGGAAGACTGGTATAGGTCATAAGACTCCCCCAATGTACCGAACGGTCCCTGGCAAATTCCTCCATAAGGGCAATGCGCATAGGCTCGCCGGAGGCAGGTAACCCCCTAAGCCTGTTTTTGAACCGTCCTTCTCCGCCGAATTTGCCTTTTGTGTTCTCTGCCATCTCTTTTGCGATGGTCCAGAGATCCGGATCATTTGCGGACAGCAGGAGTATTCCCAGATTTCTTACATCATCTCCGGGCTCACTTTTGGCAACGTTAACCGCGTATATATTTATCAGATTCAGGGTATTGGCATCGTGAGCCGTAGGCAGATGATGCTGCTGCAGCCACTGTGTTGTCTGGGGATCACCCTGGGGGTTGGTATAGCCCTTTATCAGCTGCACCACCGAATAGGTGAACCCGGGATTTGCCTGGGCACCCCGCTGCTGATATACCTGTTCTATTGCAGCCTGTCCGAATTCCTCCGCCGCCTCATAGCCCATATAATGCTGTATGGTCCCGGAATTTATATGACGGAAAAAATCAGACCTTCTGATGGCATCACGCAGCTTCTCCTCATAACTGATACTCTCAAGCTCCTTACCTCCGCCTTTCATTTGCGAATCGTCATTCATCTTTGTATGATCTGCCGAGATAAAGCGCCCCTCGGAATAAAAACCCTTTACTGTCTGACCGTTTTTCGTTTTGACTTCACGGATTTCGGCGGATTTTTCGGAAAACAGAAACTCCCTGTTCTTTCCTTTTTCATCAAGAACAAGGTTCATCCGGGCGGCCTCTGTACCCACCGGCGCCTGAGGGTTCGAATTCCTGATTTCGGCAGGTGTCATTTTTCCGCGGGCTGCGGCACTGTCGTTTGTAGCCCTCGTGTTCTTGTGGGTATTGTCCGTATACTGGGATTTTGCACGATATCCCCGGAAATCACTGAGAAGCTTCATCCGGATTCGCTTCGCTCCGGTTTCCGTTTCTTCCGCCTGATTATGAACTCCTTCTCCAAAGGCATTCATGACTATGGTCTTATGCAGTTTTATAAATCTGTTGGGAACCTCCTCATTTAAGGAATCCGTGGTCCTGTCCTTGTAATTCTTTTTCCCGAGCCTTACCTCGGCATAAGGATTATTCTCTATCGCATCCGCAAGACTGTTGAATTGCCCGGTATTATAAACTCCGGTGTATTCCGCGATACTCTTTGCGACTCCGGCATAAGTAGCAAGGTTTCTTTCCGCCTGATTGCCGGTGGCCCTTGTGAAGGTATAATATGAGCTGGCCATCCCGTCATACTTGTTATAATGATTTCTGAAAGTGGTGTCTCTGTAGTTCTGCCTTATCTTATCCCATTCTGTGGCCTTTTCCGAAAGCCTCCGGGCCAACTCAGCCTTGGCTTTCCGTGTATCGGCGATAGCCTTCTCTTTATCGGCCCTGGCGCTCTTTTCCTTTCTTTCGGCGAACCTGCCTCCGGTGGTATTAGCCACCTCTGTCCGGATCTTACCGATTTCATCCCGGATCTCTTTTCTTGCAGCCACGGTTGCCCCGCTCTCAAATAAAACAGGTTCCTGTGCAGGGGCTGCGCCTGCCGGAGCTGCACCGGCCCCCGGAGCCGCACCTGCCGGAGCTGCTCCTGCCACTGCACCCGGACCTGCCGCCGGAGGTATTGCTGACGGAGCCTGGGGCTGTTCAGCCGCCGGAACAGGATTTACTCCGGGATGTCCTGTCACCAGCCGGTCTGCATCCTGCCACTCTGTATTTAACACGTCGAACATATGAGCAATCTCATTTGTCGCATCCCTGGCCATGGCTCCGCCGGGGTTATCCCTTGCTCCCAGACGTTTTAATGCGACCTGATACCTGGCTTTTTCTATGATCTCCGCTTTTTTCAGGTTTTTCAGATTGTTGATTATGGGATCGATATTCTTCCTGGTAAATTCATCATGCTCCTCTCCCTTCGCCTGGGCATCCCTGGCGGAGGCCATGTTCTCCTCCTTCATGGCATTCAGCAAAGTCTGCCTGACACCCGCTATAACGTTGTCCCGCCCCTGCTCTCCGGCAAAGACCGCATCCCCTTTATCCATATAGGAGCGAAGGTCATCATTCAACTGATTCTGTATATTTGCGTTATTCAAAGAAGCGGTATCTGCCAGAAAACCGCTGTCAAAATTCATTTCGGCCGGTTGTTTGGATCTGTCAGCGTCAGACATAGCTACTCCTTTTCTCCGTTTTCACTGTCCTTCGGGTTTTCGTCCGGGATACGGTTTAAGATCTTTTCCAGCTCATCCAGCCTGTATTCCAGATCGTTAAGATCTGTCACGGCGTCAAGATACCGCATATAATCATCAAGGGTTAGATGCCCGGGATCATCACAGAGGAACAGGATGTAATCGGCAAAAAGATCCAGCACCTCACAAAGAGATGCAAGAAAGTAACGGACATTTTTAAGCTCTGTATCAAAATGCTCATCGTTAATGGGCATCCGGTAGCTTAAATAGATCTGGCCCAAAGGCGGGTAGTAGCCAAAACAGCCAAAGGACGGAAAAGCACCCGCGGATATGGCTGTATTCAGATCATTAAGTCCCGAAAGTATTCCGGGAACCAGAGACACATCTATCTTTTGTGCCAGTGTAACGTGGAAATGAAGAACAGGATAGAGGATTTCGGGATTCATTCCGGTCTCAAAAGAAGCCTCTACTACGGCAGAGGTGTTGGAAACTCCCAGATGCTCCGGAAGGGAACGGATCACTCCCTTGTATCTCTTACAATTACCGAAAAGGGTTTCAAAATCGCTCATAAGCACCGCTTCAAAATCCGAAACACTGTTGATCTCCATGATACCTCCAAAAAACCCTGCCCCTCAGCATTCGTACAGTCATTATATGAAATCCCGCTGATGTTTTCAACATCGGGCAGCGAAAATCCGGGCATAGACAGAAAAAACCTGAAATGGTAAGCTACCACATATGTGTTGAAACCGGCGCTCCATGCCGCGAAATAACGTTTGAAAAGGATTGGGATGAGATATGAGATACAATGCAGCCATATTTGATATGGACGGGACCACTCTTGATACGGTCGGTGACCTCACGGATGCAGTGAATCACACCATGCGAACCCTGGGACTTAAGGACGGGTTCTCATACGAAGACGCAAAGCTCTTTTTCGGAAGCGGAGTGACCGTAGCCCTGACCCGGGCCTTTGCCCTTATGCAGGGCATAGCCTCCGGATATGAGCTCTTAAAGGTGGGCACAGAGGATGATCCCATTTCACCAAAGGTAGATAAAACCCTTCTGAAAAAGGCCGAAGAAATCTATAAACCTTACTATTCCTCACACAATGCCATAAAAACCGGGGAATATCCGGGGATCAGCCCGCTGCTTAAAGATCTACGGGCCAACGGCGTAAAGACCGCAGTGGTATCAAATAAGCCCCATGATTCTGTGTTGGCGCTTTCAGACCGGCTTTTTAACGGACTTTTCGACGCCTGCCTCGGGGAACAGCAGGAGATAAAAAGAAAGCCTGCACCGGATATGACCTTGAAGATCCTTAATGAACTGCAGGTTTCCCGTGAAGATGCAGTTTATATAGGGGACTCGGAAATAGACCTTGAGACCGCCCGGAATTCCGGTCTCGCCTGCATAGCCGTGACCTGGGGTTTCAGGAACAGGGAATTCCTCAAAGAACACGGAGCGGTAATGATCGTGGATTCAACGGAAGAAATATTGGATCTGATAATCGGGTAGGAGAGATATCCCCTGCTCCCTTGACAGCCTATAGCTCAAATGAAAAAGGCGGAGCCCTGAAGCTCCGCCTTAACTGTTATCTTAAATTTCAATCCGTGGACAGATCCATCAAAGCTTCGGGCCTGCAGCCACAAGTGCCTTACCGGCCTCGTTGCCCTCATACTTGTTGAAGTTCTTGATGAAACGTCCTGCCAGATCCTTGGCCTTAGCATCCCATTCGGAAGCGTCAGCATAGGTATCTCTGGGATCAAGGATGCCGGGGTCAACTCCGGGAAGCTCTGTGGGAACCTCGAAATCGAAGTAAGGAATCTTCTTTGTGGGAGCCTTTAATACATCGCCGTTAAGGATGGCATCGATGATACCGCGGGTATCCTTAATGGAGATCCTCTTGCCTGTGCCGTTCCAGCCGGTGTTTACAAGATAAGCCTTTGCGCCGCTCTTCTCCATCCTCTTAACCAGCTCTTCGCCGTACTTTGTGGGATGCAGCTCCAGGAATGCCTGGCCGAAGCAAGCTGAGAAGGTAGGTGTGGGCTCGGTTATGCCGCGCTCTGTACCTGCAAGCTTTGCGGTAAATCCGGACAGGAAGTAGTACTTGGTCTGCTCAGGTGTAAGGATGGATACGGGAGGAAGTACTCCGAAAGCATCAGCTGAAAGGAAGATAACATTTTCAGCAGCAGGACCTGAGGAGATCTTGTTAACGTTCTTTGCGATCTTCTCGATGTGCTCGATGGGATAGGAAACACGGGTATTCTCGGTAACGCTCTTATCTGCGAAATCGATCTTTCCGTTAGCATCAACGGTAACGTTCTCAAGAAGAGCGTTCCTCTTTATAGCGTTGTAGATATCGGGCTCTGATTCCTTGTCAAGGTTGATAACCTTTGCGTAGCAGCCGCCCTCGAAGTTAAATACGCCTTCATCATCCCAGCCGTGCTCGTCATCACCGATAAGGAGACGCTTGGGATCCGTGGAAAGGGTGGTCTTACCTGTTCCGGAAAGTCCGAAGAAGATGGCGGTATGCTTTCCTTCCATATCGGTATTGGCTGAGCAGTGCATGGAAGCGATGCCCTGAAGAGGAAGGTAGTAGTTCATCATTGAGAACATACCCTTCTTCATCTCTCCGCCATACCATGTGTTGATGATAACCTGCTCACGGCTTGTGATATTGAATGCTGCACAGGTCTCGGAACGGAGTCCCAGCTCCTTATAGTTCTCAACCTTAGCCTTTGAAGCATTGTATACTACGAAGTTGGGCTCGAACTCAGCAAGCTCTTCCTCTGTAGGCTGGATGAACATGTTCTTTACGAAGTGAGCCTGCCATGCAACCTCCATGATGAAGCGGACTGCCATTCTGGTGTCCTTGTTTGCACCGCAGAAAGCATCAACAACGAAAAGCCTCTTGCCGGAGAGCTCCTTCTTTGCGATCTCCTTTACTGCTGCCCATGTCTCTTCGGTCATAACGTGGTTGTCATTATGATACTCTTCGCTGTCCCACCAGATAGTGTTCTTGGAGTTCTCGTCCATAACGATGTACTTATCCTTGGGGGACCTTCCGGTAAATTCACCGGTCATAACGTTGACCGTATCAAGCTCGGTCATAACGCCCTTGTCGAATCCTGTAAGGTCGCTCTTCATTTCCTCTTCATAAAGGAACTCATAGCTGGGATTGTGGATGATCTCTGTTGCGCCTGTAATACCATACTTACTTAAATCAACTGCCATTTTTTACCTCTTCCTTTCATTGCTATTATCATAACGTATAAAAATACGTCAAAAGATTCACAAAACCTATTATACGGGTTTTTCCCCATTCTGCAAGAAAAAACTTTATATAAAAATACAGGCGTCAGGACCCGATCTTTGTGATAAATCACGGTACCCCTAGTTTCTGCCGGGCTCAAAGGCCTTCTTCAACCGTCAGTCAACGCATGTTACCGGCAATTCAAAAATCAAGAATTTTCTTGCAATTTTTCTATATTTCTATATAATGTCTTTCGTAAACAAAGGCGTTTAGACGTGGTTGTCAAACGCTTTTTTTATACCGGAAGAGTATTTAGTAAAGGAGAGAACATGATCAGTACAATTGAAAGCATCAATTCAGCCGTAAACGGGTTTGTCTGGGGACTTCCCATGCTCATCCTCCTGGTGGGAACCGGTATCCTTATGACCGCTCTCACAAAAGTATTCCAGATCTCACATTTCAAGCACTGGGTAAAGAATACCATAGGAGGCATCTTCAGGGACGAGCATGTTACCGCCCATACAGAAAAGGATGATATGCAGATCTCCCAGTTCCAGAGCCTCTGTACCGCTCTTGCAGCCACCATCGGAACCGGTAATATAGCCGGTGTGGCAGCGGCCATTGTTTCCGGAGGCCCGGGAGCTATTTTCTGGATGTGGATAGTTGCATTTTTCGGGATGATGACAAACTTCTCCGAAAACGTACTGGGCATATACTATAGAAGACGTAACGAACGGAACGAGTGGTGCGGCGGCGCCATGTACTATCTGAGGGACGGCCTGGGAGCCAAAAAGGGCTGTAAGCAGATCGGTGCCATTCTCGCGACACTGTTCAGTATCTTCTGCGTTATCGCTTCCTTCGGTATAGGAAATATGAGCCAGGTAAATTCCATAGCCTTAAACATGAACTCTGCCTTTGGAGTCCCTGTTATCGCTACTGGCGTACTCTTAATGGTTTTAGCGGGACTGGTAATAGTAGGAGGCTTAAAGAGGATCGCCTCCGTTACCGAGAGACTGGTTCCCTTTATGGCTATAATCTATCTCATCGGCGCCACAATCGTGTTCATCGTGAATTTTGACAAAGCCGGAGCGGTATTTGTTTCCATCTTCAAGGGTGCTTTCGGAATGAGGGCTGTAGGCGGCGGAATCGTCGGCAGCGGCGTGGCAATGGCAATACAGTGGGGAATGAAGAGAGGCGTTTTCTCAAACGAAGCAGGTCTCGGTTCCTCCGTTATGGTCCACTCCAGTTCAAATGTAAGGGAGCCCGTTGTACAGGGAATGTGGGGTATCTTCGAAGTATTCGCTGACACCATCATCGTATGTACATTAACCGCCTTTGCCGTTCTCTCCAGCGGACTTATAGATCTTGAGACCGGTGAAGTCCTGACTTCCCAGGTTTCCACAGCTTTGGTAGCAGATGCCTTTTCAACCGTATTCGGAGGCGCAGGTGCAGGCTTCATCGCCATTGCGATCCTGTTCTTCGCTTTTTCCACTGTTCTCGGCTGGAGCCAGTATGGCAGCAAGGGCTTTGAATACCTTTTCGGAACAAAGGCCATAAAGTTCTATCAGGTACTCTTCGTTATCTTTATCCTGGTGGGAGCTACCATGGATCTGAGCCTTGCATGGGATCTCTCCGATACCTTTAACGGTATGATGGCTATCCCCAACCTTATCGGCGTCATTTCCTTAAGCGGCGTAGTCATGAAGATCACAAAGAACTATGTAGACAGAAAGATCGGCGGCAAGGATATAAAGCCCATGCTCTCCGCACTTGACGACATTCAGGAGCTTCACGAAAAGGAGATCGGCTAAAAACACCTAATGGACAGGCTTAATTATAAAATGACCATAAGCTATGACGGCAGCAGATATTACGGTTGGGAACACCAGCCGAATACCGACATGACCATACAGGGGAAGCTTGAAAATGTGCTGAACCGTATGGTGAACATGCCGGAAAACGAAAGTGTTACCGTCATAGGTGCAGGCCGTACGGACGCAGGGGTCCACGCCAGGGCCATGACCTGCAATGTACTCCTTGAAACTCCTCTCTCTCCTGAGGAGATACGGGAATACATGAACAGATACCTGCCTGAGGATATCAGCGTTAACGACGTTAAGATCGCGGCTCCCAGGTTCCACAGCCGCTTTAAGGCCAAGGGAAAGACCTACAGGTATACTCTCTGGTACGGGGAAGGAAAGCCTGTCTTTGACAGGAAATATGTGACTGTCCTTGATAAAATGCCGGACATTGAAAAGATGCGCCTGGCGGCTGAGAAGATGACCGGAATGCACGATTACAAGGCATTCTGCGGAAATCCGAAGATGAAGAAATCCAGCGTCCGGGTGGTGGATACCATAAATATCGAGACCTCCGGCTCCTATATCCGCATATATTTTCACGGGAACGGATTTTTACAGAACATGGTCCGGATCATGACGGGAACCCTGCTCTCCGTGGGATACGGTGAAATAGCCCCGGAGGACATAGAGGGCATCATCGAGTCAAAGGAGCGGAAAAACGCAGGGCCTACCGCTGACCCGAAGGGACTCTGCCTTATGAAAGTGGATTACTGAAATGAGGCTTTCGAAACTTGACACCCTGCGGGGACTTAATCTCATCAGCATGATGGCCTATCACGCCATGTGGGACGTGGTGTATCTCTTCGGCCGGGATATGGCCTGGTATAAGGGAACGCCGGGCTTTATATGGCAGCAGCTCATCTGCCAGACCTTTATCCTGCTTTCAGGCTTTTCATGGAATCTCGGAAAACATCACATAAAAAGAGGCCTCACCGTCTTTCTGGCGGGGGCCCTTGTCACCATTGTAACCCTTAAATTTATGCCGGAGGCTGTTGTGATCTTCGGTATCCTGACCTTCATGGGAAGCGCCATGCTTATCATGGTCCCATTTGACAGACTGTTCCGGAAGTTTTCCGGCCCTCCTGCCAACGCTC
>JAFSKT010000040.1 GCA_017448845.1 Lachnospiraceae bacterium | reverse complement strand
CCCCTCTTTGACACCATCGTGGATTACATTCCAAGCCCCAAGGGAAATCCTGAAGAAAACACACAGATCTTAATTTCCACCATCGACTATAACGAATATGTGGGAAGGATAGGAATAGGAAAGGTGGATAACGGCACCATAAAGGTAAATCAGGAGGCCGTCATCGTAAACCACCACGAGCCGGAAAGGTCGGAAAAGGTAAAGATCAGCAAACTCTATATATTTAACGGACTTGAGAAGGCTGACGTGGATGAGGCAGGAACCGGAGAGATCGTTGCCATATCGGGAATATCCGACTTAAAGATCGGCGACACCCTCTGCGGCACCTTAAGCGATCCCGTAGCCATTCCCTTCCAGAAGATATCTGAGCCCACCATTGCCATGAACTTCATGGTAAATGACTCTCCCCTGGCGGGGCAGGAAGGAAAATATGTAACCAGCCGCCATATTAAGGACAGGCTCTTCAGGGAACTGAATACCGACGTTTCCTTAAGGGTTGAGGAAACAGACTCCACCGACACTTTCAAGGTTTCCGGAAGAGGCGAGCTCCATCTTTCAGTACTCATTGAGGAAATGAGACGTGAAGGATATGAATTTGCGGTAAGTAAGGCAGAAGTTATTTATAAAAAAGACGAAAAGGGCAATCTCCTTGAGCCCATGGAAAACGCCTGCGTAGATGTGCCCGACGAATTCAGCGGCACCGTCATCTCCTCTCTTTCAGAGAGAAAGGGAGAGCTCTTAAATATGGGTTCCATAGCAGGAGGCTATACCAGACTGGAATTCAACATTCCTTCCAGAGGACTTATAGGTTTCAGAGGGCCTTTCCTTACGGATACAAAGGGAAACGGCATAATCAATACGGTATTTTCCGGTTATGAGCCCTACAAGGGGGATATTTCCTACAGAAAGAGCGGATCCCTCATCGCCTTTGAGGCGGGAGAAGCCGTGACCTACGGTCTCTTTAACGCCCAGGAAAGGGGAACCCTCTTCATCAACCCCGGAACAAAGGTATACTCCGGAATGGTCATCGGATCCAATCCGAGAAGTGACGATATAGAAGTGAATGTGTGCAAGACCAAGCATCTTACCAATACCAGGACCTCATCCTCCGACGAGGCTTTAAGGCTTGTTCCGCCTCTTATCCTGTCGCTGGAACAGGCGCTGGATTTCATTGACACGGATGAGCTTCTGGAAGTGACGCCGGAATCTTTAAGAATAAGGAAAAGGATCTTGGATCCCGTCTTAAGAAAGAGGGCCGCATTCAGGGCCGCCCAGCTTAATAACCAGGCCGGCAATTAAGTCTTCTTCCAGGTCCTCCGGCTTAAGAGGGAAAGGATGGGGAATATCTCCAGTCTTCCCGTGATCATGGCAAAACTCATAAGAAGTTTCGAGAAATCGCTGTACTCTGCGAAATTACATGTAGGTCCCACGCTTCCGAGCCCGGGGCCTATATTATTGAAGGTACAGAGCGCTGCGGAAAGATTAGTCTCTATGGAAAAACCGTCCAGGGAAAGCAGCAGTGTGACTATGACTACTATGATCACATAAGCCGCGAAATAGGCATGGGTATTGGTTATGACGTCATCGCTTACCACCCTGTCATTGATCTTTAAGACCTGCACCGTCCTGGGATGCAGGTTCTTCCTTATATTGATCACCAGACTCTTAACAAGGATAAGTACCCTGGCGCATTTCATGCCGCCTCCGGTACTTCCGGCGCAGGCACCGATCATCATCAACGCCAGGATCAGACTCTTCGAGAAGACCGGCCAGGAGTCAAAATCGGCAGTAGCAAAGCCTGTGGTGGTTATCATACTTGCAACCTGGAAGAAGGAAGCCCTTAAGGTCTCCGCCACAGTAGAGTACATGTTACGGATATTGTAGCCGATAAGAAGACTGGACGCCAGAACTACACAGAGATAGAGCCTTATCTCCTCATCATTGAACACATCCTTTATCTTCTTAAGGATTATTATGTAATAAATACTGAAATTCACACCGAAGAGCAACATGAAAATGGTGGTCACCACCTGGATATAGGGACTGTAGCTCGCAAAGCTGTCCGCCTTTACTCCGAATCCCCCTGTGCCTGCGGTACTGAAGGCGTGGCACACCGAATCAAAAAGGGGCATACCTCCGATGAAAAGGAAGAAGATGTTCAGTACGGTGATAACGATATACATCAGGTAAAGGATCATGGCTGTCTGTTTCATCCTGGGGACTATTTTTCCCACGCTGGGTCCCGGGCTTTCGGCCCTTAGTATATGCAGAGTGAAACCGTTTTCCTTCCCCGCTCCTTTGGTTATCGCCAAAAGGAATACCAGTACTCCCATTCCCCCGATCCAGTTACTGAAACTTCTCCAGAAGAGAGTACCGTGGGTCATGGTCTCCACATTGGGTATGATAGATGCCCCGGTGGTGGTAAAGCCCGAGGACATTTCAAAATATGCGTCGATATATGAGGGGATATCTCCGTTTAAGACAAAGGGAATTGCCCCGAAAGCACTCATTACGATCCAGCAGATACCGGTAACTACCAGACCCTCTCTGGCATAAAAACCGGGTTTTGCTCCTTTTGACAACAGAGACGAAAAAAGAAATCCCACAGCTAGAGTGATGATAATGGACTGGACAAAAGCTATGGCGGAATGCGGCTCATGGTAGATCACTGACATTAATAAGGGCAGAAGCATGAAGCCTGCTTCTAAAATAAGCACCTTTCCACTCAGCCGAAAAAGCATTTTATAATTCATAACCTGTTAAACGCCCCTCCCCGATTACTAATCAGCAAAAATATCATTGATCTGTTCGATGACATGATCTTCCCCGGAAATTACTATAAGTGTATCCCCTTCCAGGAAAACAGATTCTCCGGAAGGTATCTCGTTATTTTCCTTACGTGTGATGCCTGCTAACAGCACGTTCTTCTTTAAGCGGATATCCTTAAGCTTTTCACCGCAGTGCTTTGTCTCCTGGGTTACCCTGAATTCCTCTGCTTCTACCATGCCGTCCGCGATGAGATGCATGGTAAGGGCAGCGCCCACCTTGCTCTTCTTTGCTCTGATATACCTAACTATGATGTTGGTTACCAGATCCTTGGGGGAAATGGTACTCCCCACCGGCAGATCCTCAAGGATACGGAGGTTTTCAGCCCTTCCCAGCTTGGTTATGGTCTGGGGCACATGCATGTGATCCGCATAGAGCGACATCAGCACATTGGTCTCGTCAATTCCCGTAAGGGATACAAAGGCGTCGCAGTTACCGATGCCTTCACGGTCCAGCACTTTCTGGTCACTGGCGTCACCCTCCACGATAATGGCCTCAGGCATATGTGCCGACAGTTCCCTGCAGCGTTTGGGCCTGTTTTCAACGATCTTCACTGCAATACCATGCTTCAGCAGGATATTTGCAAGATAATATCCTATACGGCTGCCTCCGGCAATCAGCACGGTTGTAGCCTTATGGGTTATGATATTTAAGTTTTTAAGGAGAATATTCAGATTGTCGTTTGAACCCGTTACAAAGATACGGTCATTTTCATTTAAGACAAAATCTCCGGAGGGGATCAGCGCCTTGCCCTCCCTCAGAACGGCGCACACCAGCACCTGGCACCTTAAAGTCTGATTTATCCTGAAAAGAGAAAGGCCGTTCAGGACGCTTTCTCTTTTGACTTTCAATTCCACTATCTCGGCATTGCTCTTCGCAAAAGTCTCCCTTTTTAAGAAGCCGGGATAACGTATGAGCCTTGATATTTCCTTCGCCGCCTGGAAATCCGGATTTACCGCCATGGAAAGGGCAAATGCGCCCTGCATGGATGTGATCTGACCGGAATACTCGGGATTCTTTATCCTTGTCACGGTACTGATCCTGGGATTCATATGATGGGCGGTCATACAGCAGAGAAGGTTTATCTCATCCTGTCCTGTCATGGCTATAAGAAGGTCCGTCTCCTCCACCTTGGCCTCCCTTAAGATCGCCATGGACGCGCAGTTCCCCTCTATGCCCATTACATCGTAGACTTCAATGCTCTCTTCCAGCTTGTCCGGATCGCTTTCTATTACAGTCAGGTCGTAGCCCTCTCCCGACAGCTGCCGGACCAGGGTGGAGCCCAGCTTTCCGTAACCCGCTATTATTATCTTCAAAGCTATACTCTCCTTTTCTCTATAACTCCTGACCCCCCGTTTTCAGAGGGGCTTTTGTCCTTTACGGAACAGGCGCCGGAACCGCAGTCTCCGGAAGTTCCGTATCTGCGCCCTCTTCACCCATGCCCATGGTATCTGTGGCCTGGGCGTTCAAAATGGAGAGATCCACGGTAGGGGTAGGCGTAAGCCCTAAGGCCGCCGTGATCTCAGGCGTATGAGGACAGGTTCCAAGCTCCGGAATAGGCGTCCCCAGTATCTTGAAAGGACATGAAGGAAGCGCTGTAAGCCCTGTGGCAGAACAGATATAGCCCATGCCGGAATGGTTGTAGGTGCAGTTTTCCTCAGGCACATTGTCGGATGCGAAAAACTCGGTATAGGCGCTGCCATCTACGGTACAGATACCGTCTACAGCCAGCATACCGGATTTATTACAGGCAACTCTGGTGACTATTCCTTCAGGAGTGGTGAATTCCTTCCTCTCCAGATCCTCATGTATCTTTTCCATTACGCCTCTCCACATGGTACGGGCCAGCCTCTGCTGATCCTTGGTGGTGAGGTCCACGTTATTGTCAAAGCCAGCCCAGGTAGTGCAGGTATAATAAGGGGTGTAGCCCGCAAACCATACGTCGTTTTCATCCGAGGTGGTTCCCGTCTTTCCCGCTATGGGCTGGGTTCCGAAATTAACGGATCCGCCGGTTCCCTTTGTGACAACGTCCTGCATGGCGCTGGTGAGAAGGAAAGATGTGGTGGGCTTTAATACCTCATGGCTCTCCGGCTCGTTCTCCAAAAGCACGTTGCCGTCATGGTCCAGTATCTTCGTATAGAGCATGGGCTTGATGTATGTACCCTTATTTGCAATAGCCGCATAGGCTGCATTTAGCTCGATATTCTTAACGCCGTCGGTGATACCGCCGAGAGCCAGGGCCTGGGAAATATCAGACATAACCCTGCCGTCACTGGTCACCCTTCTGTCCACCAGGGTGGTAAAGCCGAACTTCAGCAGGTAATCAAATCCCAGCTGGGGCGTGATATCCGTAAGAGTCTTTACGGTCACGATGTTCAGGGACTGCTCGATTCCGTAACGGAGCGTACATACGCCCTTATATCCCTTATACCAGTTTGAAACCGGACGGCCGTTTACGTAGTTAAAGGGTTCGTCCACCTGGGTGCTGGCTAAGGTCTTTAAGCCGCTGTCCAGTGCAGGCGCATAGGTCGAAACTACCTTGAAAGTGGAACCGGGCTGTCTTAAGGTATCCGTTGCCCGGTTCAGGGTAAGGCTCGCTTCCTTCTTACCCCTTCCGCCTACCATGGCCTTCACATAGCCTGTGGACTGGTCCGCCACGGTTATTGATATCTGGGGCTGGGGAGCGGTTGAATAGGATTCGGAAATAAATTCGTTCCCCTCCGCAAGGATGGAATTCTTGTACTCATCTGCCGCCGCCCTGGCGTCTTCCGGGCTTTCAAACAGGCGGTGCTTATTGTATCCGTTATCCGCAAGCCACAGAGCCATCATCTCGGAAGAATAGTTCTGGTATTCACCGTCCTTTTTCTCCACCGTAAGCTCGTAGTCCAAAAGGTATTTGGTCCCGGCAGGATAATTCTCCTCATTCCCCGCGAAATCATCGCAGATCTTCTGTATCTTTGAGTCCTGGGTGGCGTAAATGCTCAGGCCCCCGGAATAGAGCTGGTTATAAGCCTGGGTTTCAGTGTATCCCAGCTTCTCCACCATATCTTCCAGGACGGCCTTTGTAAGGGCGTCCACGAAATAGGTGTTGACTTTGCCTGTACCCGTTTCCTCATTTATGGTCCTGATCCTGGAATAAACATCATCATTAACCGCCTGATCGTAGGCCGCCTTGGTGATGTAACCCTGCTTCAGCATGTTATTTAAGACCTTCATGCGCCTCTCGGCGTTTTTTTCGGGATGTGAAATAGGATTGTATTTCGAAGGATTCTGGGTAATGGCGGCAATGACCGCATCCTCAGAGAGATTTAAGTCCGAAACGTTCTTATTGAAATAGCGAAGAGAAGCAGCCTGGACACCCAGGGTGTTCTGGCCTAAGTTTATGGTATTAAGATAGAGCTCCAGGATATTGTCCTTTGTCACATCATCCTGTTTTTCAAGCTCAACTGCGAGATACTGCTCCTGTATCTTACGGCGCAGTTTCTCCATGAATGAGGACTCGTGGGTCCACTCAGTAAAGACGTTATTCTTTATCAGCTGCTGGGTAATGGTACTGGCTCCCTGGGAAAAGTCGCGGCTCTTAATACCCGTAACTCCCGCACGGACTATTCCCTTGATGTCAATGCCGTTATGCTCATAGAAACGCTCATCTTCTATGGCTACAAAAGCGTGTTGCAGATCAAGCGGGATCTTGTTTATAGTCTGGTAGATCCTGTTCGAGTCCGCAGCCACCAGCTTTGTAAGCTGTTTGCCGTCTGAATCATATATGGTAGAGGAATATCCCGAGGGGCGTATATCTTTATTATTTATCTCGGGGGCAGTAGCTACAACTCCCTTAAAAATACCGATAAAGCCGGCGGCACCCACTACGGCTGCCGAGATCATACCGAAAACCGTAAGGGTGACAAAAGCCACCAGTATCATGTGTAAAAATTTCGGCCCCTTGGCGTTTAATTCCCTTGCCCGCCTTATGGCTCCATGTCTTCCGAAATCCATAACTGTCATTGTAACACAAAATCAGAAAAGCTTCAAAATTTTCCACATAGTCCATATCTCTCCCCAACAGATATTTATATCTTCAGCGGTTTGATATGCCGGTGATGTATGTCACGAAACAGGCAAAGTCTCCGATACGTTTCCGGGATTCCCCCAGTTCTTCTTTCCAGGAATTATCAACTCCTTCCTTCTCCGCTATCCTGGAAAGAACGTTTACGGATGTGATGAATCCGTTATGTTTCAAGGTTCTTCCTTCATCCTCATCCATCTTTTCTTCGTTGCTCATCAGTTCCCATCTATTGCGGATGTATGCGTATTCTGCTGCTTTTTTCAGAAAGTCCTTCCAGAAATCCATTTTGTCTTCCAAGGTGCATTTAGTAATGCTTTCCGTCATCTCCGTGTAAATGCGGAGCGCATCCTCCATCTTAAGTATATCTCCTGCAGGGTGCTTTAAGTATTCTTCATATGTATTTATCATCTTATCCCTCCATTCCTCCCTTCTTAAGATATGAACAATATAGCACATATAAGTGAGGAAAAGAACGGGAAAAAGGATAACCCTTAGTGCACTGTCAACCACATTTGAAAATGTCCCAAAATAATTCAAGCATTAGCCCGGAAAGTTGATACAGCTATCAGGGCTTTTAAATGAAGCTATCAGCTAACGCTGATGCCTTTGAATTAAGGATCTTTCTGTGCCAGCACAGAATAACCACTGCTGCAGCCTCGAAATCGCCGCAGGAGTACTTGCCTTTACGCAATATTATGAGAAAAGGCAAGTACAACAGACCCAAAATAGCACCGGAAGTACTTGCCTTTACGCAATATTATGAGAAAAGGCAAGTACTGCAGCTTCGAAATCGTCGCTGGAATACTTGCCTTTTCGCTATTATACGAAGATTGGCAAGTACTCTCGTCAAATATATCCCTCTTGGGATGGACTTCTCTAAGGATCGGGTCGTCTGGAAGAACCTCCGGTCTCAGGTGAAAGAGTGCGGAGCGCTTCAATCGATTGAATAGGCCCAAAAAATTTTTCAAAAATAGAAGCGGAAAATTTTATTATTTTTTACGGGAAAAAGGATAACCCTTAGTGCACTTGACACATCCCTGCAAAAGAAAGACAATACATAGATTGACTATGTTCAGATATTTTTCGGGGGGGTATATATTTTGGAAAACAAAAGAAGTTCTTTTTCAGGATCCATAGGCTTTGTGCTCTCAGCTGCAGGAAGCGCGGTAGGACTGGGAAACCTCTGGAGGTTCCCGTATCTTGCAGCCCAGAACGGAGGCGGCCTTTTTTTAATTGTATATTTAGTGTTGGCAATGACCTTCGGATTCACCCTTTTAGTATCGGAGGTTTCCATAGGGCGTAAGACCAGGAAGAGCCCCATAGACGCCTACGGCGCCATCCACCCGAAATGGAAGTGGATCGGCATTTTCGCCGTGGTGGTACCCTTCATCATTCTTCCCTACTACTGCGCCATCGGCGGATGGGTATTGAAATACTGCGTTGTCTACTTTTCGGGA
The DNA here is from genome assembly GCA_017448845.1 of Lachnospiraceae bacterium. Lineage (GTDB taxonomy): Bacteria > Bacillota > Clostridia > Lachnospirales > Lachnospiraceae > NK4A144. Next base: position 14,170 of record JAFSKT010000040.1, on the reverse strand, counting down.
CAGTTATCTGCTCCCGTTGCAGACGGCTATTTCACGGGCTTTATCACATCTGACACGGAGCCCATCCTGTTCCTTGGCATCTTTATCTTCTTAACTTCATTTATCATATACAGGGGAATAAACAAGGGGATTGAAAAGTTCTCAAAGACGCTGATGCCCATACTTTTGATAATAGTCATCGGGATAGCCGTCTTTTCACTGACCTTAAGCTTTGACGATAACGGGACGGTCCGGACCGGACTTCAGGGCCTTATGATCTATCTTATACCGGATGTAAGCGGCCTGACTCCGGCTTCCTTTATGAACGTACTCTTAGACGCCATGGGGCAGCTCTTCTACTCCATCAGCGTGGCCATGGGGATAATGATATCATACGGTTCCTACTTCGGAGATAAGGACGATCTCATAAGCTGCGTGACAAAGATAGAAGTATTCGATACCGCGGTGGCATTTCTTGCGGGAATAATGACCATTCTTCCTATCTACGTCTTTATGGGACGTGAAGGGATGAACGCTTCGGGACCTTCCCTGCTCTTCATCTCAATGCCGAAGGTATTTGTCTCCATGGGAAGTCTGGGGGTAATTCTGGGAGCCCTGTTCTTCATCATGGTATTTTTGGCTGCTCTTACCAGCTCCATTTCCATGATGGAAGCTGTGGTCTCTTCACTCATGGACCGTTTTCATCTGTCAAGGGAAAAGGCCACAGTCGTAGAAGGGATCGTGGCTTTCATCGTAGGAGTTTTGGTATGCCTGGGATACAACGTCCTGTACTTCGAATGCCCCCTCCCCGGCGGTGCCACAGGTCAGATCCTGGATCTTCTTGATTTCCTTAGCAATAATATATTGATGCCAATAACCGCCATCGGAACCTGTCTCCTTATCGGCTGGGCCGCAAAGCCGCAGACCATCATAGACGAGGCCACGAAAAACGGGGAAGCATTCCGGAACAAGGGTCTTTACATCGCCATGGTAAAGGTCATCGCCCCGGTACTTCTTACCATCCTTCTTATACAATCCATTATGGGACTTTAAGGCCCTGATCAGCAGTCTTTCCCAGGTTCCGGTCCTTGCCGCCGAAAAAACGAAGTTGGCAACTGACCTTTTGATTTGGGGACGGGGTTAGTGGACCATAACCATCTCGATGGTTATGGTCCACCAACCCCGTCCCCGTGGTCCACTTAAAGTTTCAGCATGATCTCATTTGAGCGCTCAATGAACTTCTTCATCTCATCCGGCGGAAGCTGCTTATTTGCCAGTACCGCAAGGTCATAGAGCTGCTCGGAGATGAGCTTTGAGCGGTCGCTTTCCGGCTCTTCCATCACGGTCTTAACCAGCGGGTGGTTGGCGTTCATGATAAGAGTCTGGCCGTCATCATCCTTGAACATGTCTCCCATGTCGTTACCGCCAAAGGAATACATCTTCATCATATCCTGCATCCTTCTTGTCTCCTCGGATACGGTTATGACTGAAGCCACCTTCTTATCCTTAAGTTTCTGCACCTTGACGGTGAGTTTTTCCTTCTTAAAGGCTTTCCGGAGAATCTTCTGCACGGTTTCGGCAATGTTTCCGAATTCCTCGCTCTCCTTCTTTGATTCTTTGGAAGTCATGGCATCCGTCACATCCGCATCTATGCGCATGAACTTAACGCCCTCGTTCTTTCCTTCAAGGGACTGCATGAAGGGAGTGTCGATATTGTGTGTGAGAACCACCGCATCCATCTTAGCCTTCTTGAACATGTCGATATAGCGGCTCTGCTGCACTTCATCGGTCACATAGTAGACCGTCTTTTCCTTCTTCTCAGCCTTTTCCTCTCCGGACTCTTCCGCAACATCCTTGTCAGCTGAAGCCTCTTCGGTCTTCTCTTCTGCAGTCTCTTCAGCCTTTGCCTCTTCTGCTCCGGTTTCCCCTGCATTCTCAGCAGCCTCTTTTTCCTCGGCCTCTTCCGCAGTAGAAGGAAGCTCTAAGGCCTCAGGCAGTGTAAGGAACTTGCCGTTAATATCCTTAAAGAGGATATAGTCATTTATCTTCTCAGCAAATTTATCATTTCTCAGATATCCGTACTTAACGAAGGGCGAGATGTCCTCCCAGTACTTCTCGTAATTCTCCTTATCGGTCTTGCAGAGTCCGGAAAGCTTCTCCGCCACCTTCTTTGTGATAAAGTCGGAGATCTTATTTACAAAGCCGTCATTCTGCAGGGCACTCCTGGATACATTCAGGGGAAGATCCGGACAGTCGATGACGCCCTTTAAGAGCATCAGGAACTCGGGGATCACTTCCTTTATGTTATCAGCGATGAAGACCTGGTTATTATAGAGCTTTATCACGCCTTCGATGGATTCATACTCTATGTTGACCTTCGGGAAATAGAGGATACCCTTTAAGTTAAAGGGATAATCCATGTTCAGATGGATCCAGAACAAGGGCTCCCTGTAATCCCTGAATACCTTCCTGTAGAATTCCTTATATTCCTCGTCGGTGCAGTCCTTCGGGGTCTTTGCCCAGAGAGGATGGATATCATTCACGCTCTTAGGAGGCTCGGGAACTATCTCATTTCCGTCCTTATCCTTCTCAACCTTCGGAGGCTCCTTATTCACGTCGTTTAAGTAGATCTCGTAAGGCATGAAGGAGCAGTACTTATCCAGCACCTCTCTTACCGCATACTCATTGCAGTATTTAAGGCACTCTTCGTTTAAGTACAGGGTGATCTCAGTACCTGTCCTGGTCCTGTCCCCGTCCCTCATATCAAATTCGGTGCCGCTGCCTTCGCATTCCCAATGTACCGGCACTGCGCCCTCCGCATAGGAAAGGGAATCAATGGTAACCTTGTCCGCTACCATAAATGTTGAATAAAAGCCCAGTCCGAAGTGTCCGATTATCTGGTCCCCGTCCGACTTATCCTTATATTTCTCGATAAACTCGGTAGCTCCGGAAAAAGCTATCTGGTTGATATACTTATCTACTTCCTCCGCAGTCATACCGATACCGTTATCGATGACGGTAAGGGTCTTATTCTTATTATCAACATTGACATCTATCCTGCCCTTTAATCCGGAACCCTCGCTGCCGTCAGTCTCGGCCTTATCTGCGGTGAATTCCCCCATCATCTCTAACTTCTTCAGTTTTGTAATGGCGTCACAGCCGTTTGATATCAGCTCCCTTAAGAAAATATCCTGATCCGAATACATCCATTTTTTGATTATCGGAAAGATATTGTCACTGCTGATCGATAAATTTCCATGTTTTGCTTCCATAAAAGATCGACTTCCTTTCTATAAAAAATCTCCGGTTTTTCAACCGGAGAACATTTTAAAACGGCATAATTCAAAAGTCAATAGATTTTTAGCACTCAACTGCAAAAAGTGCTAACAAAAAAATTAAAATACCTCATCAAACACTTCAAAAAAGCTCTTTTCAAGGGCTTTTCCGGAACCCGGCTCATAATCAAAGCTGTTCCAGAGATCCTCATTCAGATTGGAGTGGAGGGAGGGCACAAACTCGTCATATACCCGGTTAAAGGCCTCTTTCTTCCTCTCCGTTACTATCCTCTCCTTATTCTTATCCGTCTCCTCCTGATCAAAGGCGCTGACACATTTGATGATATGATAACCGTACTCTGTCTCGATTATGTCGCTGATCTCATCCGTTCCCAGATTGAAAGCCGCCTTTTCAAACGCCTCAGGCATCATGCCCTTACCGAAGGTATAGGTATTCTGGTCGTCCTCATTGAACTTCTCCGTAAGGGAATCGAAATCCGCCCCGTCCAAAGCTTTTTTCAGGCACTCCCTTGCCCTCTTATGGGCATCTTCCTTATCGTGTTCGCTGTATTCCTTTCTGTTCCCCTTCTCATCAATCGAAGACGTTCTGAACAATATCTGTTTCACAGTTATGGACCTGGCCTCATCATCACTGATCTCGGGATTTACGTTTCTGGTCACTTCCTTATATATCTTATCTGCCAGGGCATAGTCCGAATACATTACCTTCAGAAGATCTTCCGTCACATCCCCTTCATCGCCGCTCTCCTTAAGCAGCTTAAAGAATTCGCCTGCGGCCTTTCCTGCCTTTTCTTTCTCCGATTCATCCAGCTCTATATTCCATTCCTTCGCCAGAAGATCCATGCTCTTTATCTGGGCAAGCCTGGCCAGAGTGGTATCCCTCAGTTCCTTCTCAAGGGTCTTTCCTCCGAAATTCTGCTTCCAGATATCTTCCCCGAACACATCCTGATACCTGGACCCGGCAGACTTCATATATACATAAGCCTCCTCTATCAGACAGTTCCTGTCCTCTATCCTGAAGAGCTCATTTTCCTCAAAGGCTGTGGTCAGCACCACATCCGTCTTTTCCGCCTTCTCATCTTCTTTTTTACTGCAGCCGGGCAGCGATAAAACGCACATCATCAACACGATGAGAAATGCCCGTAATTTTACTCTGCTGGTCATCAAATTCCTTCTCCCGAAAAAATATGTCTCATTATACCATATTGACAACAAAAGCCACAAATTGTACATTTTAACAGTATTCTGCGTGAGTGACGCTTAACCCTTATCTCCGGAGGGACTTGCCATCCGAACACACTACAATACTGAAAGGAATACCGATATGAGTAAAAAGATCTTTTCATTCCTGCTTGCTGTGATCATCACTTTATCCCTTATTCCCTGCACTGCAGTCATGGCAGACGGGGCCGAACTTACACTGGACACCCCGGTAAACATTGCAAAGGTTACTCTGGAAGCAAAGAAAGCTTCCGAAACAGCGGTAAAGGGCCTGACATTCACCAACGAAGCAGGCACAAAGGTTAAAATGAAGCCTTTCAAGGGTACAAAAGGCGACTATGTGATAAAAGGCGCAACGGAAACTTCCGTGATCATTGAGGGGCAGGGGAACTGCACCGGCGAGGGACTTGTGCCAAAGAAATAAATGCACTATAATCTTTGCATGGCGATCATTGCCCTATTTTACTTTCGGAGGAAAGATAATGGCTAAGAAATTCGGTAAATTTTTACTTTTTTCACTGTTTGCGGGAGCTGCGGCAGCAGGCACCTACTATTTTCTGAAGAACAAAGAGGATGAAGATGCCTTTGAGGATTCAGAGCCGGACGTAAATGACGAGCTGGAAGAATTCTTAAAGAACGAATCCGAATCCGATCCCATCCCTGCAAAGAGGGAATATGTTCCGCTTAACTTCTCCAAGGAAGAGGTAGAGGATGCGGAAAATGCTGTAGATGAAGAGGAAGCTGCAGAGAAGGAACCTGTGGTCCAGGAGGCCGCACCTGTTAAGGAAAGCGCGCCCGCTCCTGCCGAAAAAGAGGAATCCCTTCCGGAAAGCGAAGAAACAGAGGAAGCTGAAACTGCGCCGGAACCCGCAGAAACTCCCTATGTGGAAAAGAAGCTGGAAGAAGCCGCTGAGAAGGTGAGCTTTGAAGAAGAGAACATCATAGGAAAGCCGGTTGAAGAAAGTACAGGCGGCGTGGAGAAGGATCCCGGCCCCAAAAATGACAGGATCTCAACCTTCAGCTTTTCATCATTTGAAGATTAATACCAATGTGACACAGGTCTTGTAAAGGCTTTGAGACATCAAAAAACCCGGCGGTTGCCGGGTTTTTTTATTATCCATTTTATGATTTCAATCCTGCTACTATCTTGTCCTTTAAGTCTCTTGCCCTCTCCCTTATCCTGGGATTTGCAGCCCTGTTTGAGATAAGAGCTGCAATAAGCTTCGAAGCCACATCTATCTTTCCGAAACGGGCGCTCAGCACAGCTATAAGGTAATCCAGGGTTGACTGATCCATTCCTGCGTAAGGAGCCTCCTCCTTGTTTCTCGCTGCCAGGAATCCGTCCATAGCAAGCTTAAGAGCCTCATTCTCATCTTCCTTACACTTCTTAAGATCTTCCTCATATCCGGGAGTCCCCTCTTTCAAGGTCTCTGCCTTTCCTCTTATGGTCCAGCCCATCCTGAGGCAGAGATAAGCCTTCTCGGAGTCTATCTGCTTTATGGCCATCGCATTGGCAAAGGCTATCTGATAGCGTTCAATGGCATCATCATAGCTATATACCCCTTCCGGCTCCACATAGTGGAATCCCTTGGAAATGGTCTCCCTGACCAGCTTTTTCTGGCTGTCATATATGGTCTTATAAGTCCTGGCCAGAGAAGCGTAACCGCAGTTCGGACAAACCACCACGTCATATTTAAGGCAGTCCAGCTGCTGATATCTGGGCCTTAAGTCATCATCGGAACCGATAAGCCTTACGCTCCTGCTCTTTACGGTCTTGCTCTTGAATTCTTCTTCACAGACCGGGCAGGAATAGCTCCTGTCTATCAGATAATCAAGCTCTGTGGCTTCCTTTTTCTTCTCCTCTGCCTTTTCCTCAGCCTTCTTTTCCTCTGGATTGGCAAAGATCTCGTCCTGTTTGATCTCATTCAATCCGAACTTGTTCATTCCGGAAAAAAGTCCCATTTCAATACCTCCCGGCCACCACTGCGGGCCACGCCACTTACTGTGAAAGCTTAAACGAACTCTTAAGCGATACTATCCTGTTAAACACCGGTTTTCCGGGTTTTGAATCCTTTGCGTCAGCACAGAAAAATCCGTTACGAACAAACTGGAAACTGTCGTAGGCTTTAGCTTCCGACAGGGATTTTTCCACGAATCCCGCGCATACTTCAAGGGAATTGGGGTTCAGGTTGATATTTCCCTCTTCATTATAGACTCCCTTTTCCTCATCTACTATGTTTTCGTAGAGCCGGATCTCTGCGGGAGCCGCATCCCCGGCGTTGACCCAGTGAATGGTGCCCTTTACCTTACGGCCGATCTCCACGCCTGTGCCCTGCTTTGTAAGGGGATCATAGGTGCAGTGGACAGCGGTGATATTTCCCTCCGCATCCTTATCGCAGCCTGTGCATTTCACGAAATATGCATTCATAAGACGGACTTCATTTCCCGGGAAGAGTCGGAAATACTTCTTCGGAGGCTCTTCCATAAAGTCCTCTCTCTCTATCCAGAGTTCCCTTGAAAAGCTAACGGTCCTCTCACCCAGTTCCTCATTGTCCGGATTATTCACTGCCTTAAGTTCTTCCGTCTGCCCCTCGGGATAGTTATCGATTATAAGCTTTAAGGGATGGATCACTGCCATAAGCCTCTTTACCTTGGGCTTTAAGTCCTCCCTTATGCAGTATTCCAGCATTTCCATTTCAGCTGTGGACTGGGCTTTGCTTATTCCGCATAATTCCACGAATTTTCTTATGGACTCCGGGGTATATCCCCTGCGCCTTAAGCCCGCGATAGAAACCAGCCTGGGATCATCCCAGCCGTCAACGGTTCCGTCTTCCACCAGCTTCTTTATATATCTTTTGCCCGTCACCACATTATTCAAATAGAGCTTCGCAAATTCTATCTGACGGGGCGGTACTTCGATGCCGCACTCCTTTATCACCCAGTCATATAAGGGCCTGTGGTCTTCAAATTCCAGGGTGCAGAGCGAATGGCTTATTCCCTCTATTGCATCCTCCAAAGGATGGGCAAAGTCATACATGGGATAGATGCACCACTTGTCACCGGTATTATGATGGGGGATATGGGCGATACGGTAGAGTATGGGATCCCTCATGTTGATATTGGGGCTCGCCATATCTATCTTTCCCCGGAGCACATATTTTCCGTCCTCATACACTCCGTCCTTCATTTCCTTGAAAATCCGGAGGTTTTCCTCTACGCTTCTGTTCCTTCCCGGATCTTCCTTACCGGGCTCCGTAAGGGTTCCCCTGTATTCCCTTATCTCATCCGCATTGAGCTCCGACACATAGGCGCTGCCTTTTTCAATGAGGACAAGGGCGTATTCGTACATCTTATCAAAATAGGAGGATGCAAAAAACAGCCTGTCGCCCCAGTCGGCGCCCAGCCACTTCACATCTTCCTTAATGGATTCCACGAATTCGGGTTTTTCCTTTGTGGGATTGGTGTCATCAAAACGAAGATTGAAAAGACCGCCGTATTCCTCTGCTATCCCGGAATTTAATACTATGGACTTGGCGTGTCCGATATGCAGATATCCGTTGGGTTCCGGGGGAAATCTGGTATGGACGCTGCTATAGGTCCCTTCCTTTAAGTCCTTGTCAATCTCTCTCTCAATAAAATTTCTTGTCTCTTTATTATCCATAACTGTATTATTCTACACCATTCTCTGAAAAAAAGCAAAGCAGAACGGACATCATCTGATGCCCTCTTCTGCCCACCAGGTATCGGGTTTCTTGTCATGAACCGCATTTGCGGGAAGGCTCTTTCCGAAGACCATGCCGATGACGGTCCTGTCCCCCAGCTCTATCTCCTTTATGACCAGATCGTGCAGGAGAGACGCAGGGGATTCCCCTGTGAGATTTGCCTTCATTACTGCGGTGCGGACCCTGTCCGAAAGATATTCCGAGATAAAACCGATCTCAAAAGCATCCATCAGGCTGAATTTCACGAATTCCATATCATGAGTCACCGGGTTTTCCAGCGGTTCCTCTAAAACGTTCTCCGCTAAGTTCGGCTTAAAGTCTGCAATGTAAAATTCCTTCCACTGTTTGTATGTTTCCTTGTACCCCATATTTAATCCCATCCGGCGCTGCTTATCGCACCTTAAAATCCTGTCCTGTCATCTACTAAAACCCGAAAGGCGGTGTCACCACTCCCTTTTCGGTTATGAAACCGGTTATCAGTTCCGCAGGTGTTACATCAAAAGCAGGGTTATAGACCGAGATATTTTCCGGGGCCATGGGCTTTTCATACCACATTTCCCTTACCTCGTCGGGAGAACGCATCGCTATCTCTATCCCCGATCCGTCCTTAGTTTCCCTGTCTATGGTAGAGTCCGGAGCGCATATATAAAAGGGAATGCCGTAGTGTTTAGCAAGGATCGCAACGCCGCTGGTCCCTATCTTATTGGCGCTGTCCCCGTTTGCCGCCACTCTGTCACAGCCCACAAAGACTATGTCAATCTTTCCCGCTGCCATCAGGGCTGAGGCCATGTTGTCGCACTGCAGCGTGGTATCTATCCCCGCTTCGCTAAGCTCAAAGGCGGTGAGCCTCGCTCCCTGAAGGAGTGGTCTGGTCTCGTCGCAGTACACATGCATGTCCTGCCCGCTCCAACCTTTTTCTAATGCTATATACATGGGCGCTGTAGCCGTACCGTATTTCGCTGTGGCCAGGGTCCCCGCATTGCAATGGGTAAGTATCCCCGGCGCCCTTCCTGTCTTTTCCCGTATTTCCTTTAAGAGCTCAAAGCCCGCTTCACCGATCCACCGGCTCTTTTCAACATCCTCGTTCCTTATGTCTTCCGCTTCACTGAAAAGACCCTTAACTATCTCATCAACCGGCTTATCCTTAAGGCTTAACAGTTTGTCCTCCATCCTGGACAGGGCCCAGAAAAGATTTACCGCCGTAGGTCTTGATGAGGAAATATACTCCGATATCTCCTTATATTTCTTATAAAAATCATCAAAATCCTTTTCTTTTATCCCCCGGGAAAGCACTGCCATGCCATAGGCTGCGGTGACTCCGATAGCGGGAGCGCCCCTTACTCTAAGCTTTTTTATCGCTTCAAAGATCTCTTCCTTTGTCCTTAAGTCTATCCTCTTTATCTCATTGGGAAGCAGGGTCTGGTCGATTATGTTCACAGCCTTTCCGTCATCGGAAAGCTTCACTGTGATGATCTTTTCAAAAAAATCATCAATCTTCTTCATCTTCAGGTTCACTTTCCGGTTCCTCGCTGACATAGCGGCAGACCGAGAGTTCATTCTTCCCGTAATTTACTTCCTTATGGAAATCCGCCCATTTGCAGTACCAGCACTCTTTCATGCTTAATAACTGTCCGGGAACCGGCTCAAAATGGTGGCAGCTGTAAGTTTCTTTTACTATGATAAACCCGTCTTTGTCGAATATCTGCGGCATATACAGGTTTCTCCTTTCTTCATGTTGTCTTCAGGTCCTGACTTAAGGGGGACTTACATCCTATTCAAAAGAATGCTTGAGGAACAGGGAACTTATGGTCCTGTAACTCCCCCTTGGAACCGGAAAGACCGTTCCGTCCTCCATCTCTATCTCAGAAGAGTTTATCTTCTTCATCCTCTTTAGGTTGATGATCACCTTGTTATTCAGGAGATAAAAGCTCTCTTCATTTATCCCCTCCAGAATATCCTTCATGGTTCCCCTTACAAAATAGGATCTGTCCAGGGTCACAATGGATTTATAATGATCTTCGCTGGTGATATAGAGGATGTCCTTGACCTTTACCTTTGAGATCACCCCCATATCCTTCACAGCGTAGTATTTTTCCGCTTCTTCGTTAAAGATCCTGTCTAAGGCCTCAAAAAACTCTTCCTTTTCCACAGGCTTTTCCAGATAATGGGCTGCCTGTACCCGGAAAGCGTCCCGGTAATGCACGGCTGAAGTGGTAAGGAAGATAATGCCGGCCTCATCATTATCCTTCCGTATCTCATTTGCCAGGTCCACCCCGTTCATGGTATCGATGTAGATATCAAGTATATAGGCGTCAAAGGATTTTTTCTCCCTTGCGGAAAGAAGGTCCCTTGATGACCTGAACCCCCGTGTCTCCACTTCAAAATCCGGATGTGCTTCCCTGTATTCGTTGATAAGTTCCGCGCATTCATCTAAGCATCTTTGTTCGTCATCACAGATCGCGATACGTATCATAGATCAGTTCCCCTTTAAGTTATCCAGGATCTTGTAAAGCAGGTCGTACAGCTCCTTTGCCTCTTCCGCGGGAAGGCAGACACACTTTCTCATATCCGCCGGCACCGAAAGAGCCTGCTCCCTTAAGTCCATCCCCTTATCCGTAATGCTCACAATAAGGTTCCTCTCATCGGACTCGGATCTTTTCCTCTCAATATACCCTTTGCTTTCAAGCTTTTTAAGTAACGGCGTCAGTGTCCCGGAATCGAGATAAAGCCTTTCTCCCAGCTCCTTCACGTTGGTTTTCTTTATATCCCAGAGTATCATCATGGTAATATACTGGGTATAGGTAAGATCCAGCCGGTCAAGCAGGGGCTTATATCTCCTCACTATCTCCTTCGAGCAGGCATATAGGGGAAAGCAAAGCTGGTTTTCAATCTTCAGGCAGTCGTATTCATTCCCGGCCGTCTTCTTTCCACCTGAACTCATACGTCCTTTATCTCCATCAAAACCTTCATTTCAACCTGTTCCTTTTTGACGCCTACGGTCACATCCTTCGCAAGGCTTGCAACCACAGACTTCTCCAGCTCATCCCAGGCATCCTCCGCCTCAGCGTCATCAGCCTTCGCTGCGCTTAAGGAATTCCTGTACTGGGACAGAGACCAGGAAAGCGCGAAATCCGCTGACATCTCACCCATGGCACCGTATCCCACATAACCTGTTCCGTACTGCTGCTCCAGCTTCATCACATTCTCAAAATTTAAGACCCCGTTCTCGATAATGTCACCGATCTTTGCCATGAAGCCCTTCGTGCTGGCGTTCCTTCCGGTGGAAGACACTGACAGCAGCTCATTCTTGGTATCAATATCCATGCTCCCGGTCTTGGCAGTCAGGTTCATGGTCGCCTCCTTAACGCTCCTCTCAAACCACATAAGAGCCTTAAAATCCCCGGTCATGGCATTCAGCATTCCCAATGTCTCTTCCGCGATAAGCCTTAAATGCATTGCATCCTTTTTCTCCAGCTTAAGGGCTGCGATATTCTCGTCAATATCCTTAAGCGCATTGTTCAGGTCTATGTCCTTGCTGCTTATCATTATCTTTTCGTTCTTCATTCCGGATCTCCTTAATCTTTATCTTAAAATACCTGCAACCCCCGTCTGTCAAGCCGACACTTTCGGAACAGCTACAATCTCTTATATTATAATTAAAATCCCCATACATAACAATACAAGTTTTTGAATTGATGCCTGCACCCTCCGGCCTCTCCTCCTGTCGGGATTCTATGCCCTTTTCAGACATTTCTTCTTCCCTTGGATCGTCGTTGGATGCACGGATTCCCGCTCCGTCAACATTAATACAACACCTGAACATTTTCTTATGGAAAAACTGCTCATATTATGTTACGATTTACTAACAGCTCCAGGAGAGCAGACATCATTTTATAAGGGGATTGCTTATGGAATTTGAACTCTGGCTCTATGCCGTAAAACAGCTTGCTCAGAACTACGAAATGTCCCAGGTGATCTTCTCCCAGCTCACAAAAGCCGAGCAGGATGATCTCCGGAAGGAGTATGAATCCACCATCGGCGGTGGGGAGAAAAAGAAGGAAAACCAGGCCCTTAAGGATTATAAAGATCTTATCGGCGGTCTCCAGAACGCCATGAGCATTACCGAAAGGTATGTGGAGAAGAACAGCATAAAGAAGGTAAATGACAAGCATCCCATAGACGAGAGTTCGGCGGATGAAGAGTTCTTAAAGAGGACTTTCCTTGCTGCGGAAAAGGATATTATCAAGGCTATCAGCATTTTAAGCCATGTATCAAAGTCCGTAAGCGCCGAGGGAGAGCTTAAAAAGAACGACAACGGAACCTACTCCTTAAATGACACAGTTATAAGCGATGGTATGCTCCTTGAATTCTTTTACATGAACCGCTGGGAGCTTGGAAAGCTCTGCAATCTTCCCGGTTCAGCCTACGGCTGTATATTCCTCGGTATGCATGGTGAAACCTTTGACGTGAATTTAGAAGGCTTAAAGGTAAGACTCCGTAGTTAAGACTTCCTTGTAACTTCATGAAAAAGAATAAGCCGTCATTGCTGTTATGGCAGTGACGGCTTTTAAATTCTATGTTTTACTCTTCCACCTCAGGGAAGTAATTGACTCTTTCCGTTGCCTCTCCGGTAGTGGTTAGAAGCATCTCCTCTTCGTTATAGATAAAGGATTTCTCTATCCTTAAGTTCCCTCTTGAACCCTCTGCTGCGTTACGATCATAAACCCTGATAAGGGCGTCCTTATCTTCCCCAAGGATCTCATCTCCCGCTTCTATAGCCTCTATCCCAAGGAAATCAAGGATGTATGACAGAGCATAGACATTGTCAACGATCCCCTTGTCCCTTATATAGACCTCTGTTTCAAGATCCCTGCACTTTGACATCATAAGGAAGGCAGTGGCTTCATTTTCATATCCCAGATAACGGATAATGTCATCAGCGTAACCCTTGTGAAAACCCTCCCACCTGTCTCTGCTTTCCGTCTTCCTCATATCCTGAAGGCCGTACATATCCTTAAGTATCTTACCGAAATAACGGGAAACCTTTTCCGCTCCCATCACGTTCATATGGCTGGTGGAGGCAAAATCGTAATCATAATTCAGCTCCATGTCGGCGGCACCGTCGTTTAAGTCTATGGCGTCAAAACCCTGCTCTTTGGTGTAATCCGCCAGAGCGTTGAATCTGCCGATACGGCGGCTGTAGTATCCTGCGTGTCCAGGGATCATGGTGAGAAGGAGCTTTACGTTTTTCTCCTTACAGAGCTTAATTATCTTCTCGTAGGCCTTTACGCCCTCTCCGCCCTTTATCTCCTTGCGGCTTTCCTTGTCCAATACGGGCGGATCGCTTTTAACTATCCTTAAGTTCTTGTCCCATCCCATGGCATGGGAAGCGCCTACTTCGAAATCATATCTGTCAAGCTCGTAGACCCTGCTATGATAGGTGTACATGTTGCTAAGGAAATCCCAGGGATCTTCCGTCACGCCGGTATCCACGAGATACCTTACAGCCTCTTTCTTAACATTCCCAAAGGGAATGGCGTCTAACGTCTTATGGGACTCTCCCGTGTGGACATGGTCATGTCCCACATCGTCCGAGATCTTCCCGATATCCACTACCACCACCTTCGGGTTTGCAGTCTCTATGCCTGATTTCAGCGCAAAGTAGGTGAGGGCTATGGGCTCACCTGAAGCAGCAAGATTATATGAAGTTATACCGTATTCGTCCCAGAGTAAAAGAGGGTCGATGGCATTGTGGGGGTGGCTTGCACCAAAAAACAGCACATCGCAGTTTCCGGCTTCTTTGTAAAAGACATCCTTAAAATGATAGCTTTCCTTGAATTTCAGAAGACCGGATAAAAGGACCCACAGCAATGCTCCCAAAAGGACGAAAACGGCCATTGAAAGCGCTTCTCTTTTTTTCATAGAAAACTTAAAATACCTTTACTGCAGTTT
>JAFSKT010000039.1 GCA_017448845.1 Lachnospiraceae bacterium | reverse complement strand
TCTCGATTATGGATTGCCAACAGAGCAGGCATTCCACTGTGGAGCATCAAGTAAGGATGCAGGACGAAAGCTCTGTGCTATTAACAAGGTAGAATCAGTACAAATGGTTCGCCCGGTTATTGATGCTTTGTTAAAACTTCCGGATAAAAATATCTAAAGGAGATGATATTATTGGGAAAAGAAAAACCAAAAGTATATCTATATACTCGTGTTTCCACATCTATGCAGATAGATGGTTATTCTTTGGAGGCACAGAAATCTAGAATGAAAGCTTTCTGCGAATTTAATGATTACGAAATCGTCGGTGAATATGAAGATGCTGGTAAGTCCGGTAAATCAATAGAAGGGCGTGTAGCTTTCAACAATATGATGGAAGACATTAAATACGGGAAAGATGATATTTCTTTTGTTCTGGTATTTAAGCTTTCCAGATTTGGCAGAAATGCAGCTGATGTTCTTAATTCACTTCAGATTATGCAGGATTTTGGCGTGAATTTGATCTGTGTAGAGGATGGGATAGATTCATCCAAAGAGGCTGGAAGACTCATGATTTCTGTACTGTCAGCAGTTGCTGAGATAGAGCGTGAAAATATACGTGTTCAAACCATGGAAGGGCGTATGCAAAAGGCAAGAGAAGGTAAGTGGAATGGCGGCTTTGCTCCTTATGGATATGCCCTAGTTGATGGAAAGCTTGAAATAAATGAAGAGGAAGCTGTAGCTATCAGAACAATCTTTGACCAGTACGTTAATACAGATATGGGATCTAACGGAATCGCAAAATATTTAGAAAATCATGGGATTCATAAGATTGCAAGGAAAAGCTTGATGCTTTTCTGAAAAAGGCAGAAAAGATACCAGTTTTAGGTGGGGTGATAGACGACATCATCACTATGGTCGCTCTTGTGGATTCCTATGTAAAGAAGGAGTATAGAACATTGATGGCAGAAATAGAAACGCAGATTGAAGCGTCAAGGACAGATGATGATCTTATAAATGATTTTCCGATTATGAAATATGCGGGTATTGAAACTTATGATAAGCGGATAGTGGCATCCCTTATTGAAAAGGTTGAGGTATTGGGAAGTACTGAAATACATGTAATATGGAAGCATCAGGATGAGTACGACAGAATACTTGGCCTAATATCATGAAATACCCATTTTCCCGCAAAAATAAGATAGAAAAATGGCTGCAGAAATGCTATAATATTTGCAGTCGTTTTTGACGATAACATTGATAAAACGGGTGGTGACTTTCGAATGCGCTGATCGCTCGAAAGTCATTTTGCATATAAGGGGAAAGAGATAATGAAGGTACTTGTAATACCGGATATTCATCTAAAAACATGGATATTTGATAGGGCTGAGACTATCCTGAAAGCTGGTAAAGCTGACAGGGCTGTGTGTCTTATGGATATGCCGGATGACTGGGATATGGAGTTCCAAATAGAACGATATAGAGAGACATTCAACCGTGCGATCGCATTCGCGGCATCGTATCCGGATACATTGTGGTGCTATGGCAACCATGATGTCAGCTATCCGTGGGGAAGACTTGAAACGGGGTACTCTCCATATGCAGAGCGGACAGTAATGGTAAAGCTTGAAGAACTGGAGAACAGCCTTAAGGATCCCTCCCAGATAAATATAATGCACCGCATTGATAATGTTCTGTTTTCGCATGGAGGTCTTACGGTAGAATTTTTGAAGTGGCTTAGCGAGGATCTGTTGGCTGCCGATATAGATGATGTTATAGCGGCAGTAAATGATGCTCCGCACGATTATCTCTGGAATGACGAGTCTCCTCTGTGGCTAAGACCGCAGAATAAGGACAGAGAGACTTTCCGGGCGGATGTTTACAAACAGGTGGTTGGACATACGCCGGTGGAGAGAATATTTGAGAAGGATGGAATCATCTCAACGGATGTGTTCTCTACATATCTTGACGGTACCCAGATCGGAGAGTCGGCTATGATCGTTATTGATTCCGAGACCGGTGAGTATGAAAAGATAGAAGTTATGGGGAAACTCGGGTATAAGATTGAGTCCGTTTCCGTGATTGATGAATGAACGGGTGAAGTGAAATCTGCATAACAAAAAAGCAGGGAGTGCGATGGCTATGAATGAACCTGTACAGCAGCATTCAGATATAATTGAACAATTGCAATCCAAGATACAGGCTCTTACGGATGAAAACCGTCTTCTGAAGCAACGTATGGATGAAGCCGGTGTTTCGTATGCTGATATTGTTACGGATAATGGTGAGTCTAAGGTAGAATTATATGATTCGAACCAAGGAGCCCGTATAAAGGAATTCGAAATAACCGACAAGATTGCAAGTGCTTTCTTTACGATGTTTTGCCGTGGTCGGAATGATGTATATGATCTACGATATACAAATCCAAAGACCGGTAAAAACGGATATTATACGCAATGTTTCAACCGATGGGATCCTTGCTGTCATTATAAGTTGAAGGATGGAGTCCGTTGTAAGGATTGTGAGTTTAGAGCATATAAGCCTATTACATTACCGCTTATAAAAGCACATATGAAGGGGTTGGACCCGATTGGAAATGATGTGGTAGCTATCTATCCTATGCTCGAAAACAATCTTTGTCAGTTGCTGGTATTTGACTTTGACAATCATGCAAAAGGTGCAGAGCAGGATGACTATGCAAATGTAGATGACAGCTGGAAAGATGAGATAAATGCGCTGCGACGCATTTGTAAAAATCTGAATGTGGATGTGGTCGTAGAGCGGTCGAGATCAGGAAGAGGTGCGCATCTATGGATATTCTTCAAAGAAATGATTCCTGCACGGCTGGCCAGAAGATTCGGTTTTGCGTTGCTTGAGAAAGGTGCTGAATCTGTCAATCTGAAGTCATTCAAATACTATGATCGCATGATACCGACACAGGATGCTCTTCCCGAAGGCGGACTCGGAAATGTAATTGCACTTCCTCTTCAAGGAATGGCATTGAAGAACGGAAATAGCGCCTTTGTTGATGAAAACTGGAATGCTTATGAAGATCAGTTAAAAGTTCTTGGAGGTACAAAACGCCTGACTAAACAAGAGATAGAGGACTATCTTTCTTTGTGGTACAGCACAGGCACTACCAATGAGGATGACGGAGATGAGACTCCATGGGATAAGAATTCTGAGATTGAAGCAGGAAGTGTGAAGGGAGTGGTTCATATCGTACTGGCTGATCGTATATACATTGATTCCACGGGGATGACGAATAAAGCAAAGAGACAGCTCCGTCGTATGGCAACATTTTCCAACAAGCAGTATTTCAAGAATCAGGCTATGGATATGCCGAATTACGACGAATCAAGATTTATTTATCTTGGAAATGACGAAGGCAAATATATTGTTTTGCCTCGTGGACTTCGTGAGAGAATCCTAAAGGAGTTTGATAAAGCAGGAGTCGAATATGAGATTGAAGATAAGAGAACGGAAGGTCGAAAACTAAATATTTCATTTAAGGGAGAACTTCGGGATTCCCAGATTCCTGCTGTGGATACCATGCTTGAAAATGATATCGGGATATTACACGCTGCCACAGCATTTGGAAAGACTGTAGTATGCTGTGACATGATTGCAAAAAGAGGTGTAAGCACACTGATCCTTGTCGACAGGGCAGATCTGATGAACCAATGGCTTAAGCGACTTGACGAGTTTCTTGATATTGATGAAGAACTACCGGAATATCAGACAAAGACCGGGCAAATTAGAAAGAGAAAAACGCTGATCGGAAATCTTCAGGGATCACATGATACGCTGACCGGGATAGTGGATGTGGCTATGATACGTTCCCTTAAGAAAAAGGACGGTTTCCATCCGATGCTTAAGGAATACTCACAAGTGTATTTTGATGAATGCCATCATGCTGCTTCGGACAGTGCGATAGAAGTGCTTCAGGAGATAAATGCCAGGTATGTGTACGGTGTAACAGCAACACCGAAACGTGGCGATGGCAAGGAAAAGATAAACGAGTTCCTGCTTGGACCTATCAGATACCGATTCACAGCGAAGGACAGAGCAGAAGAACAGAATATAGACCATCTGGTATATCCGCGATTTACAAAGACAGTGAGGCCACATCATATGTCGAAAACACCATATGGCAATGATGCTTTTGAATTGATCAGGAATAATGATGTTCGTGACGATCAGATCATCAAAGACGTTGTAGCTTGTGTTCAGGCGGGAAGAACGCCGGTTGTGCTGACAAAATATGTTGATCATGCGAAGAAACTTGCGGAGAGACTTAAAGCATATGCCGACAGGCTGATCCTGCTGATTGGTGCTAACGGTACGAAAGCACGCAGAGCGCAGGTAGAAGAACTGAACAATGTGGATGATTCTGACAGTCTGATTCTTGTGGGCACGGGTTCTTTGCTTGGAGAGGGCTTCGACTTTCCGAGACTTGATACTTTGTTTATGGCTACACCGGTTTCAGGTGAAAATGTCGTGGAGCAGTATGTAGGCCGTCTGAACAGGGATTATGATGGAAAAGAAAATGTCATCGTCTATGATTATGTTGACAGCCACATTCCAAAATTCGATAAAATGTATGCTGCAAGACTGAAGGCATATAAAAAGATTGGATATGAACTATGCGTAAATATGGATGGCGAAAAGCAGAAGGCAAATGCCATCTATGACATAGAAAACTACGCAGATACTTATTGGAGAGATCTGGAAGAAGCAAAGAGGACAGTGATTGTTTCAAGTCCGAGACTTAACAATCAAAAAGTAAACCATATTATCTCTGCTCTTGGCAACCGGCAGGAACTGGGGGTTAAGGTGACGGTTGTTACTTGGCATCCGGACTCTTACAAATATGGCAGGGATGATGTCAGGATGGAACTAATGGAGAGACTTCGTAAAGCAGGATTTGAAATCAAGCTTGTGGAAGAGTCCTGCGAGCATTATGCTGTGATCGATAATGAGATTGTATGGTATGGCAGCATGAATCTGCTGTCTAAGGAAGATGCCGAAGATAATCTTATGAGGGTATGCAGTAAAGATATTGCTGCGGAGCTTCTGGAGATGACATTTGGTTCTGAAGCGGATATTCAGGAATGGTGATACATTTGTGAGGTGCATCAGGTGGTGAGAATAATGGATGAATTCTATAAAAAGATACAAGAGCAATTGAATTGCATGACAGAGGCTGAAAAAGATTCGTGGATTCTCTCACAGGCGAAGATACTTCCAACTTGGAAGCAGGAGGATTTTTACAAGAGTATCTGCGGAACCAAGAAGGTTATAAACATGCCGGAACGTGATGAAATCATAGCTTTTTGTGAAAAGGTCAGAAATGGCGATATTTCTGTAGTATATGAGACTCATTACGTAGAGTTTGATGATTATGGTCATTTTCATGATGACTGGGAGCACGATTTTTATGATCCGAAGCATGCTATGAGTTTTATTTCTTCTGTAATCAAGGGCTGTCACGATTTGATAGTCCTGGAAGAGTATGAAGATGCTTTCCGGATATTGGATGATATCATAGGACTAAGGTTTGCCATTATTGATCATCCTGACACGGATGATACCTGTGAAGATGAATATATGGATCTGGACATGGCAGTACATGAGGGAATCCTGTCAATTAACAGGGATGATCTACTTCGAGATTATATTGAATCA
This sequence comes from Lachnospiraceae bacterium, assembly GCA_017448845.1. Taxonomy (GTDB): domain Bacteria; phylum Bacillota; class Clostridia; order Lachnospirales; family Lachnospiraceae; genus NK4A144. The sequence continues at coordinate 33,720 of JAFSKT010000039.1, read as the reverse complement.
TGCAGGTACAGCGTTAAAGACAGTAGTGTTGCTGCTGAAAAGATTGTAGCAGCTTTTGAAATGGAACTTTTTGAGGACTGCAAGACAAATGTCTGCATCACAATTGCCCCGAATGATCCTCTGCTCTCAGAGATAAAGAAGAAGCTGAAAGATGATCTGGATAGATATGAAAAGGAGTTCGCGGATAAAAGTAAAAAGGATAAGTATTATTGGGGTGAATATCGCGATAAGGAGAGAATCCGGCATATATCAGCGATGATCGAATTTTTCGGAAAAATCGGCAAGAAGCAAAAGAAACCCAAAGAATCATTCCTCAGGGGGACATGGTCTCAGATATCCGATCTCATTTTGGATTTGGAAGATGAACCGTATATAGATGATCAAGTTCAGATTGAGGAAATCTGGAATATTGTGGAGGCACTTCTGAAACGAGACGGTTTTGAAAAAGAACCGTGGGAAGTAAAGGAGAGTATTCTTAAGGAAATATATGATAAAGATTTCTATGACTATTACGGTGTATACGACCCGATGAAAGACCTGGCAAATGCAATCTGTACAACGAGGGAGGAAAACCTCAAGCGTGCGGAGATTATGATGAAAGCCGGAAGAGGATATCTGGGTGCGGATGCTGCTAAGCTTTATCGAGAGCTTGGAGAGGAAGACAAATGTGCCGAGTACTTTGAAAAACATCTTGGAAGGGAAGAAGAGCCGTATGAGATACTTGTAGATTATTATAAGGATCGAAATCATGAAAAGGCCGTAGAGATAGCTTCTCTTGCTATTCAAAAATGCCAGAAGGATCAGACATCGTTTTTTATTTTTCTGCTACAGGATGCAAAAGACCGTAAGGATGAAGCAATGTTTAAGAAACTGATGCAGAGTGCTCACAAAAGAAGGGCAGTAAAGTCATCTGTAGTGGATGAAATATTTTCTTGAAGAAATTTTGGGACTTATCTTGACATGAGCAGAAGGAAACACCAGAACTACGGCGGTATTTTTTATTAAGTATCTTCGTTCCATGGGATTAAATGTCACAAATGACGTATTTGCAGAGAATGCATGGTATTTTAGAAACTCGTTGGTTAGAGCAAATTATAATGATCTTCCCGGAGGAATACTCGAGACGACCGAATATCAGGAAACGTTTCTCAGAAATCTTCTTTTGGGTGAGACTAATGAACTTAAGAATCGTTACACACATATCCGATGGAAGGAACAAAAACAGGATATTGGGAATACGAAACAGGACATTGAATCCTCAAAACAGGACATTGATATCCCTGATTCCATAACTAACAAATCAAAACAGCATATTCAGATGTTGTTCGAGGAGTATGGATCTGATCGCTTTTTCGGACGGACTGAGGTAATGGATTTATTGAAGATAACGGCTTCTCCGGCATCTGCTTTAATAAAGAAAATGCTGGATATGGATATTATAATTCCAATGAAAGGCAAAGGTAAAGGAAAGTACCTTTTTAGTAGAGAGAAGAAGAGGTAGCTTGCATATTCCATAAAAGAAGAAAAGACCCACGCATATTATGAGATCATAAGAAGCGAAACCGCCTCGGCGAAGGAAAAGGCCGAAGCACAGAAAAAGCAGGATGCGTTATTTGCGCTTGTACCGGTGCCTGAGGGAGTAGAGGCACTTTCGTATTAAGATCCGGTGCGGTCCAGAAGGGATTATTTATATGGACGAAAAAACTCGTTATTATAAATTTGTATCCGGCAGCGTCATAGTAAGACGTACAGGAGATAAGATAGAGAAAAAGGGGAAAAAAGGAGTGTGGGAAGACGCCTCGAATCTGGCCTGGCGCTTTTCCCGGGACGACGATTCGCTTATTGAAATAAGTGAAGAAGAGGCGAAAGCTATTGACAAAAGAAGTCAATAAGTTGATGAGCAGTATTTTATGACACAGTAACAGCATCCGTTCGCATGAGATGAAAAAGATGTTTATGCCTAAGGGAAGAAAAAAGTCCTGAAAAGGGCATAGAAATGCGGCAGGAGAGGAGATGTCTGTTTGGGATTTATGCCTAAGGGGAGAAAAAAGTTCTGAAAAGGGCATAGAAATGCGCCTGGAGAAGAGATGTCTGTTTGGATTTTATGCCTAAGGGAAGAAAAAAGTCCTAAAAAGGGCATAGAATGCGTGCAGGAGTGAAGGCGGCTGAGGAGAGAATATGCCTAAGGCGGCAAAAACACTGCAAATAGGGCATATTTGCTCCGGGAACGCGGCGGAAAAAGCTGAAAAGCGAGAGTGGCGGAAAAGGCGAAAAAGCTGAAAAAAGAGAATAGCGTAAAAGCCCATTGAGAAGCAGGGGATTTGTGATAGAAATCCTAAATATGATAGAATAGCATGAAGCGCTGCGCAGAGAATCGGCAGAGAATAGTGCGGAGCGCCGGCAAAGCATAAAGAAGAGCGACAGAGGAGCCAAAAGAAGAGCGCCAAAGGAGCATAAAGCAAAAAGCCCGCGAAACACTAAGAGGAGAACAGCCGGAACGGGAGAAAATCCCCCGTCCGGAAGTAGAAAGACTGATAGATCATGAAAAAATACTTCATTGTTTGTGTAATAGCCATATTGTGTACGGTAGTGGCCTGGTATTTCCTGATATATACCGAATCCCAAAAGGGGGGTATTGTGACTAAGCAGGCGGACACTATTTATGTGGGTTCGACGGAAGCTGCGGAGGAAGGCGAGGCTGTTGAAAATACAAGCCAGAACGCTGTGCCGGAAGAAATGGAAGGCGAAGCGGATCCTGCGGAGCAGTCAGCCATAAACGACAAGCTGCAGAAAGCGGACGGGCATTACCTTCGGAATGACACGGGATACATCTTCGTGGGAGACAGCCGCTTTGTCAACATGAATACCGTATGCAAGATTTCGGAACAGGACAATCTCTTTGTGGTTGCAAAGGTGGGAGAGGGATACAGCTGGTTTAACAACACTGCCCTATCCCAGATAAAGCGTATCATTTCTACAGGACTGTACAGTAAGTGGAAGGTGCTTATCTGCCTTGGTATCAATGACCTGGGAAGCATTAAGAAATATACGGAGAAATACACGGAAATAAAGGATGATTTTGATATCTCCCTGATCTCCGTTAATCCTGTGGGGAATTACGGAACCCTTACGAATGATAAGGTCTCCGCTTTTAATTCCGAGCTGAAAAAGCTGCCCTTCCCCTATATCGATTCCTACGGCGTCCTTATTTCCACGGGCTACGAGACCACTGACGGCCTCCACTATAACAATGCTACCAGCAGGAAGATATTTAACGCGATCCTTCTCGGGATCCAGAATGAGGATCCTGAAGCCCTTACGGGAAGTGGCTGGAATTATTTGGACAGCGCTTCGTTAGCCACAAAGAAGAGCATACAGAGCGATATCTCTTCCCAGAATAAGTATGTGAAAAAGGCGGCAGAGCCCGGAACAGATATCGACCCGAAGCTCCTGGAGCAGTTTATGGAAAGCCCTGAAGAATCCGATTCTCAGGAAGAAAACAAAAAGACCGCCGGAGGAGAAGGCGGTTTGGAAACCGAAACCCTGGAAAGCACTGAGATCCCTGAAGAACTGCTGGAAGAAGAAGGGATGAGCGAAGAAGAGAAGCTCAAAGAAGAAGAGCGGATCAGACAGGAAGAAGCGCGCATGGAGGAAGAGAAAGCCCGTGAAAGAGAAGCCCTTGAGGAACAGGAGAAGCGGGAGGAAGAAGAGAGGCTGAAACAGGAAGAAAAGGAGCGGGAGGAAGAGGAAAAACGCAAGGAAGAAGAGAAACGCCGGGAAGAAGAGGAAGAAAAACGTAAGGAAGAAGAAAGACGTAAAGAGGAAGAAGAGAGGCGTAAGCAAGAAGAAGAAAATAATGACTGATCCTCACAGTCCGCTTACGGGATGGCGGAGCTTTTCGAGCTGTTCCTTTACGCTTTCGGCACTTAAGGGCTTTACTAAAAAACCGCTGGCTGCGGTAGTCCAGGCATCCACGGCATAATCCGGGTAGCTTGTAAGGAATATCACGTTTGTCAGAGGGTTGATATCCATAAGGGTCTTGCATATGTCGATACCGTTATGCTTACCCATCTCAATATCAAGAAAAGCTATGGAGATCATGGTTTCTTTAGCGTAATCTATTGCCTCGGAGGGCTTAAGGAACCCGGTGATGGTCGCCCGGGGCATGACTTCCGACAGGACGGGAATGGCGCCTGAAAGAAGTATTGCTTCATCATCTACGATTATCACTTCAGGGGAATCGGGATCGGTATTTGCGGCATCTGTCAATACAGATACATCCACATTCAAAAGCCGGGCAAGGCGGGTGATAAGAATGAGATCGGGAATGCGCCTGCCGTTTTCCCAGTTGGCTATACTTGAGCGGTTTACAAAGAGCCGCTGTGCCAGCTGCTGCTGGGACATATTCTTTTCGGTTCTGAGAGTTCTAAGGGTTTCGCCGAAATGATTTGCCATAAAGAAATTCTCCGGAATCAAAATTTATGAGTTGTCGTATTGCACAATCCGGAATCGATCGTGCAATACGATAACTCTTTTTCAACTCCCGACATTATAAGCATAAACATTGATCGGGAATTAATCAACGAGTCAGCCGAAAAAGGACGTTTCATTCTGAAACATTCCGAAACGCATTTGAAACATTTTGTTTGAAAAGGTTTCTCTTTCAGTTATAATATATACTGATTTTTTATACGTTGAAATAGGAAAATTGTACGGAGAGAAAATTAATTCATGGATTACTGGATAGTTGTGGTTGATGATGAACCATTGAGTCTTACCAACGCAAAAAATCTTCTTAGGGCTGAGAATATGCGGGTGAGCTGCCTGAAATCCGGCAGTGATCTTCTGGTTTTTATGGAAAACCATACGCCTGATCTGATCCTTCTTGATATCTTAATGCCCGATATGGACGGTTTTGAAACATACCGTGCCCTGAGGCGGTTTGAAGAAGAGCAGGGAAGAAATCATATCCCTGTCATCTTTGTCACAGGTGAAGTGAGCAGTGATACTGAGCGGAGAGGCCTTACGGCCGGAGCTTCCGACTATATCCATAAGCCTTTTGACAAGGATGTATTGATAAAAAGGATAAATAATACCATTGTCAACAGAAAGACCATTGAAAGCCTTACCGAGGAAGCTTCTATTGACAAGCTTACAGGTTTCTTAAATAAGGTGAGCGGCACGGAAAAAGTAACGGACATCTGCCGCGGTTCTTCCGGGTCACTGATGATCCTGGATCTGGATAATTTCAAACTGGTAAATGATATATTCGGACATGATATGGGAGACCGGATACTGGTTGCCTTTTCCGATGTGGTCAGGCGCAATGTCAGGCAGGGAGATGTGGTATGCCGTATCGGAGGCGATGAATTCATGGCCTTTTTCCCCGGGATCACCGAAGAGGAATCGGTTTCGTCCCTTTCCGACAGACTGAATGCGGATCTCTTAAAGGAAGCAGCTTCCCTTATGGGCGAAGACCACGGCATCCCTTTGGGGATCTCCATCGGCGTTGCCATGGAATCTGCCGGCGTAAATGATTTTCAGCTAATGTTCCAGTATGCAGACAGTGCGCTCTATGAAGTAAAGCGTAACGGAAAGCACGGCTATATGATCTTTGATCCTGAAACAACAGAGGTCAGTACGGAGGAAGATCTGGGGGCTGAGCTTTCAAAGGTCATACGGATAGTGTCGGAACGGGGAGATGCGAAGGGAGCTATGCTTCTCGGGCAGGAGGCTTTTTCCTGGAACTACCGCTTTATCGAGAGATTCCTTACCCGTTACGGCGGAAGTGCGGCAAGGATACTGTTTTCACTGACATCGGATGAAAAGGGGCCGATCTTTTCGGAAATGGTTTCGGAGTTCGGAAGATCCTTAAGCCAGACCTTAAGAAGGACAGATATAATACTGCAGTGGCAGCAGAGCCGGTTTTTAGTGGTGCTTCCCCTGTATTCCGAGAAGGAGACCATAAAGGTAATAGACCGGATAATGAATTCCTGGAAGGATTCCGGCTATGCCGAAAGGGTGAGTATAAAGTATACGGCATCACAGTTTGAGAGAGGATGATTATGAGTCATAGGGCTAATGAAAAATTCATAGTTTTAGTAACTTCGCTGGCATCCATCGGACTTCTCTTAGTGAATATCCTGCTGGGCTGGGAATTCTGGGTACCCCCGGTGCTCCTTATGGGAACAATCTTCATGTGGGGGGTGAACCTGTCTGAAAAGATAGATGATGATCACCGTGAAATGTTTTATTTTATCTGTGCATGCCTGCTGGTCTTCTATCACGGTGTCCAGAAGACAAGTTTTGAAGATATCTGCGTAGTAGCGGTTTTAGTGATGATGACCTACTCCATCTTAAACCGTATCTATATGATGAATGTTCTTCTCATGGAGAGCTTTGCGCTGTATTTCATACATCTTATCAACCTCCCGGGAGGTGAGCCTGTTAAATTTGACAGACTCAGTGTTGCAAGACTCCTGTTTCATATATCCATTCTGCTGTTAGCCTATTATTTCAGCACCAGATCCATAAACGACAGGCTGGAGGATGAAGAGGAGAACCGCATAAGGGATGTGCGGATACAGGCCAATGACAACAGTATGGAGGATTTCCTTTCCAACATATCCCATGAATTGAGAACCCCGGTAAATGTGGTAAACGGCATGTCCGATCTCCTGATAAAGAAGGGGGTGGGATACGAGGCGGATTCCATAAAGAATGCAGGAGTGAGGCTTGCGTATCAGATCGAGGATATCCAGGACTACACGGAATGTAAGAGAAAGGACAGCATTTTCCTGGAGGAAGAAAACTATATGAGCACGTCACTTATAAATGACGTGGTCACCAGCTTCCGCATGAGCGATATAACGGGAAATCTTGAGATGGTGGTGGATCTGGACCCGAATGTTCCCGGGATGCTTAAGGGAGACATCAAAAAGCTCCATAAGATATTCCGCCATCTTCTGGAAAATGCGGTGAAATTCACCAGGGCCGGCGGTATCTATGTCAAGATGTTCGCGGAAAAAATGCCCTACGGGGTGAATCTCGTGATAGAAATTACGGATACCGGCATCGGCATGGACAGACATGCACTGCGTCTTATCACTGACGGAATGTATCAGGCAAATAAAAAGAGGAACCGGAGTTCCGGCGGCATCGGGCTGGGGCTTTTCATAGTATATGGATTTGCCCACAGGATGGGCGGTTTCGTTAAGATAGAAAGCGAGAAACATATGGGAACTACCATAAGGGTCACCGTTCCCCAGCAGGTGGTGGATCCCACCCCCTGCATGAAACTCAGGGATTCCTTTGACGGAGCCGTGCTTTTCCATGTAAGGCCGGATAAATACAAAGTTCCGAGGCTCCGTGATTTCTACCGCAATATGGCCGCAAATCTTGCAGCGGGGATAGGAGTTCCCCTGTATTCTGCGGAAACTGTCTATGAAGTGGAACGGTTAAAGGAAAAACTCAATGTGAGTCATATATTTATGGGTCAGGAGGAATATGAGGAGAACCGCGGTTACTTCGAAGAGCTGTCCAAAGAAGATATCATAATCGCTGTTTCTGCCGCGCCTGATTTTAACATTCCCGAAAAAAGCAGGGTGATGCTTATGCCGAAACCTCTGTATGCTTATCCTGTTATCAAGATATTGAATGAAGGAAATGAGGTTAAGGATATAGACGGCCAGGAAAGCGTGGAAAGACCTGTATTTAAGGATATTAAGGCTCTTGTGGTGGATGATGAGCCCATGAATCTGGTTGTGGCGGCCATGCTGTTCCGTGATTACGAGATGATCGTAGAGACTGCGGGGAGCGGAAAGGAAGCTATCCGTAAATACCGTGAAAATGATTATGACATTATCTTCATGGATCATATGATGCCGGAAATGGACGGAGTGGAGGCTATGAAGCAGATAAAAACCGCAGCCTCCGAGCTGGATAAGAGCATAAATGTTGTGGCCCTTACCGCGAATGTGGTATCCGGAGCCAGAGAGATGTTTATTAAGGAGGGCTTTGACGGTTTTATCGCCAAGCCCATAAACAGAGCGGATTTTGAAAGGGTTGTATCCCGGGTCCTTGGCGGATCCAATATTGGCAGGGGAGGTGAAACGAAATGAGTATAGTTAAATTCTTTAAGACTGCCTTTGCTGCCATAAAAGATCCCGAAAGAGCCTTAGACGAAAGGATATTCCTTATCATGTCATTTGTTTCGGAGATACTGGTCTCCATGGCCCTTATCGGCGATATCGTAATGAATGAGAATATCAATGAGATGATCGTCATTGCAGCCACATTGGTATTCGTGCCCGTCTGTACTGCAGTCTGCCTGAAACTTGACAAGCTGAAGGCGGCCATAAAGATAACTGTGGTCTGCCTTGTATTTTTCATTCTTCCCGGTCTGTTTTTCTTTGGCGGTGGATTAAAGGGCGGCGGCGTCATATGGATAATCTTTGCCTTTATCTATGTAGGTCTGGTGCTGGAGGGAAAATGGCGTAATGTGATGTTCATCCTGATCACCGGTCTGACCATGGGCTGCTATCTTATTGCTTACTATAATCCGATCCTGGTTTATCAGCATTCCGTGGAAATGTACTACGTGGATAACTTTATCTCCATGGTTTTAGTGGGAATCTTATGTTTCAGCATGACCTGGTCCCAGGGACTTCTCTTAGCAGAGGAAAATAAACGTGCGAAAAAAGAGGCGGAGAGGGCGGAAGAACTGACACGCTCCCAGAACCGTTTCTTTTCCAGCATGAGCCACGAGATCCGGACACCCATCAATTCCATACTCGGACTCAATGAGCTCATACTCCGGGACGAAAGCGCTTCGGATGATATTGTAAGAGATGCAGCGGGGATACAGGGCGCAGGCAAGATGCTGCTGGCCCTTATAAATGACATACTTGATTTTTCAAAGATCGAAGCAGGCAGCATGGACATAGTCCCGGTGGATTACCGTGTGGGTGACATGCTCTCTGAGATCGTAAATATGATGTGGCTCAGGGCCCATGATAAGGGTCTGGGATTTGAAGTGAACGTGGATCCGGAAGTTCCCACCGTACTGTACGGAGACGAGGTACGTATTAAGCAGATCATCATAAACCTCTTAAATAATGCGGTGAAATACACAAAGGAAGGCCATGTGGAGCTCAGGGTTGAAAGCAGTGATCTGGATGAAAACACCGTGGAACTGGGGATTTCCATCTCGGATACCGGAATGGGAATAAAGAAGGAGGATCTGCCTTATCTCTTCAATGCTTTCAAGCGTGTGGATGAAGGAAAGAACAGACATATAGAGGGTACCGGACTGGGCCTCAGCATAGTAAAACAGCTGGTGGAACTGATGGGCGGAGATATAGCCGTGAACAGTGTTTACGGCGAGGGGTCCACATTTACGGTGACCATTAAGCAGTTTGTTTCCGATCACAACAAGATCGGAGAGCTTAACATCCATAACCAGCAGATGGTGAGAAGGAGTAACTATGAGACCAGCTTCTTAGCTCCCGAGGCAAGGATCCTTATTGTTGATGATAATGAGATGAACCTTGAAGTGGAGGCCAGACTCCTTCAGGATACCGATATGGGCATAGATAAGGCCCGGAGCGGAAAAGAAGCCCTGGATATGTGCTTAAAGAATCACTATGATTCTATCTTCATGGATCATCTGATGCCTGAGATGGACGGTATAGAATGCCTTGAGCTCTTAAGGGATCAGCAGGGAGGACTGAACAGGAATACGCCGGTTATCGTACTCACCGCCAATGCGGGAAGCGAGAACAGGGAGTTATATAACTTAGCCGGTTTTGACGGATATCTGGTGAAGCCCGTTTCGGCTGAATCCATGGAAGAGGTGCTGATAAAGAATATTTCTTCCGAAAAGGTAATCTTAAAGAATGTGATGATGGGTGAAGGTGAGGAAATAAGCACTTCCGATAAATACAGGGATAAGGCTCCGGTCATTATCACAGCTTCCAGTATGTGCGATCTGCCGGATAGTATTGTTAAGAAGCTCCGTATCCCCATCATACCATTTACCATTGAGACGGAAGAAGGAGTGTTTAAGGATGGAGTAAACTTAGATGCCTATGAGCTGATAAGGCATATGAGCTCCGGTAAGGATGCGGTTTCATCACCTCCGGACGAAGAGGCATACACGGATTTCTTTGCTGAAAACCTAAAGAAGGCACACCATCTTATCCATATAGCCATAACTACCAGCATGAGTAAGGAGGTGGCGCTGGCTTCAGAGGCGGCAAAGGCCTTTGATAATGTTACGGTCATCAATTCCGGCTGTCTTTCCAGCGCCACAGGAATACTGGTGCTTATGGCATATAAGCTTTCACAGCTGGGGCTTCCGGCAAAGGAAATCATTTCCGAGATAGAGCAGATGAAACACCGCCTGAAGTGCAGCTTTGTAATAGACAATACAGAGTTTATGGCAAGGAGAGGGCATATCAGCGGCCGTTTCGGAAAGTTTGCCGAGGCACTTAACATCCATCCTGCCTTAAGGATAAAGGAAGACAAAGTGGGACTTGGAGGAGTATGGTTCGGAAGGACAAAGAGAGCATACAGAAAGTATATTAACAGTGCCCTTCCCCCTGATACCATTCCGGATCCCGAAGTGGTCTTCATCACTTATGTGGATGTGCCCGGGAATACCCTTGCCTGGATAGAAGAGGAGATAAGGAAGACGGCATACTTTGAAAATGTTATTTTCCAGCAGGCTTCGGCGGCTATTTCTTCAAACTGCGGTCCCGGAACCTTCGGAATCCTCTATTTTCTCAAATCGAATAAGTCCTATAACCTGTCCTCGTACTTTGAGGGTACGGTAAGAGATAGGGGATTGCCTGAAAAGGACAGCTTAAACGAAGAGGACGAGCCCGAGGAAACAGAGGAATATTCAGAAGAATATACGGAAGAAGATAATGAGGATGCCGCAGCAGTTCCCGGGGAAGCGGTTCCGGAAGAAAAAGCAGAGGAATCGGTGGAGCTTTCCGAGGATAAATGGTATCATGACATAGGCTGTATCGATACAGAGGCCGCCATCAAAAACAGCGGTTCTCCCGACGCTTTTAAGGCTGTATTAAAGATATTCTATGATTCCATAGGAGAGAAACATGCGGAGCTTGAGGAAAGCTTCAACACTGAGGACTGGGACAACTATACCATAAAGATCCATGCATTAAAAAGCTCCGCACGGCTTGTGGGAGCCCTCGACCTGGGGAATAAGGCCGAGCTCCTGGAAAATGCCGGTAAGGGAAAGGATATCGTATATATAAAGGAAAACCATCCCTCTGCAATGGAAGACTATCTGTCCTTCAAAGAAAGCCTTTCGCCCATCTTCACGGAGGCCTCGGACAAACCCATGGCGGATATGGCTTTGATCGAGAGTGTCTACCAGGAGCTTCGCGGCGCGGCAGAGAGAATGGACTGTGATATGATCGAGGGGATCATGAAGGAGATGGAAGATTACGCCATACCGGATCCCGAAAAGGAAAGATTTGATAAGATCAGGGAAAAGGCAGATGCCCTGGATTATGACGGAATACTGGAGGCTCTTTAAGCTTACTGTTTCCCGGAAAACAACAGTTTACAGATAAGGAGGATTTTTAATGGAAGCTGCTGTTCAGGAAAAGATCGAAAGGATCCTTAAAGGCGAGCTAAAGTATTCATCTTCTAACCTTGCATTTAATATGCTGATAACCAAAATGCAGAAAAAGCTGCAGGCAGACCCGGGGAGTATGGGTTCCTGCATGGAGGAGATGGATGCGTTTCTGGCGAAGTATCCTATAGTTGCAAAGGTGGATCTCGCCAATATTGCTGCCCTTTAAGAGAGGTAAAGGAGGTTGGGGAATGCTTATCACATTAGAAGAGACGATTTCATTGATCAATGAGGGGAAGATACTGCATATAGCAGGAGACGATTCGCTGCTCAGCGCCCTTCCCAAAGGGAAATGGATAGGGGGAACTACACCGTATTTTATAGGCGAAGACGGGGGCGTATGTACAAAGGACAGGCTATCTGTGACAGAGCTTGGATTTGCTGAAGATGTAAGGATCACTTCCTACGGAAAATATAATGTTTTTCAGATAGTGGAGGAGTGCTTTGATAACGGATTGAACCTTATCATCCTGCCCTACGGGTCGGATGTTATTACAAAGTATTCCAAGGAAGCTCCGGAAGTGGAGGAACTGCTCATGCATCCTACAATGGGCTGGATCTCCGGCTTTAAGCTTGACGAGGAAGGTGTGGCAAAGGTTTATGACGGAATGAGCGGAGAAGCTTATACCGACAGAGCCGTGGTAATGTTCATAAAGCTTCCCGAAGGGAAGAGTGCCATGATAAATATGATCAATATATTTACCGATGACAAGTCCGACCCGGTGATCCGCTTTTCCGATAATGAGCTCAGCGTCCGGAAATGCACGGTGGACGGCAGGGAGATCAATCTGTCGGAATATATTGAAAAGAACGGGATCAACGCCATGATGCCCCTGGTAGCGGACTATAACGGCGCATATATAAATACGTCCATAAAGGCCGTGGAAAACGGCACTGTCAGTTTCTATGCTCCGGTATTCAAGGATGTGGAGTACCGCTTTGCAAAGCCTGTCGGGGATTATGCTGAGGAATTCAAACGCAGTATCGATGCTGCCGGACCTCATGATCCCATTATAAGCTTTAACTGTATATTAAACTATATGAACGGGGAACTGGAGGGGAAAAAGATACCGCCCTATACCGGACCCATAACCTTCGGCGAAGTAGCTTACCAGCTCTTAAACCAGACACTGGTATATTGTGAGATCCTTTGAGATAATCGGATAAATGTTTGATAAGATCGTAAGCATAAATGATACAGTTAACTCCTTTGCATGGGGAACTTTCGGGCTTTCTCTGCTTCTTGGTACGGGAGTTATATGTACCGTGATCACGGGATTTTTCCAGATCACGCATTTAAGGCACTGGTTCGGAAAGACTTTCGGGATAATGAAGAACGAAGGCCGCATCATCAATGACGCGGGAGCCCTTTCCCAGTTCAGGGCCTTTTGTACGGCGCTCTGCGCCACCATCGGTACCGGAAACATCGCGGGAGTTTCTACCGCTATCTGTGTAGGCGGACCGGGAGCGGTTCTCTGGATGTGGATTGCGGCATTCTTGGGAATGATGGTAAAATACTCTGAGAATGTTCTCGGACTGTATTTCAGACGGCGTAATTCCGAGGGTGCCTGGTCAGGCGGTCCCATGTATTATCTTGAGGACGGACTGGGCTCCATAAAGCACTGTAAAACCCTGGGAAGGTTTCTTGGAATACTGTTCTGTCTCTTTACCGTATTAGCTTCCTTTGGTATCGGTAATATGGGACAGATAAATAAGATAACCATCAATTGTGAGTCCACTTTCCTTTCGGGAATGGATCACGAGCTGTTCCTCGGAGCCCCGAAGATCAACTGGCTTATAGGAATGGTGCTGATGGTGACGGCTGCCATCATTATCCTTGGGGGATTCAGAAGGCTGGCTGCAGTTTCCGAGAAGCTTATACCCTTTATGTCCATAGCGTATATCATCGGCTGCTTAGTCATGATAGCTTTGCATTACAAGGATATCCCGATGGTGTTTTCGTCGATCTTCAGGTTTGCCCTGGGTCCCGACGCCCTGAAAGGCGGTGCTGCCGGTGCCGCGGTACAGGTTGCCTTTAATACGATAAAAAACGGATGTAAGAGAGGAGTTTTCTCCAATGAAGCAGGCCTCGGTTCCTCTGTAATGGTACACAGCAACAGCTGCGTCAGGGAACCGGTACGGCAGGGCATGTGGGGAATGGCTGAGGTTTTCCTTGACACCATAGTCATCTGTACAATGACTGCCATAGTGGTCTTAAGCTCCGGAGCCATCGACCTTGAGACAGGTCTTGTGAAAGAAGGGGTTAATGACTCTACCCTTGTGGCCAAGGCCTTCGGCTCCACTCTTGGAGTTCCCGGGGAATGGTTTGTGGTATTGGTGATCGTTCTCTTTGCTTTTACCACGGTAATGGGCTGGTCCTATTACGGCGCAAAGGTAGTGGAGTACCTTTTCGGAGTTATCTGGGCCAGGATATACCGTTTTATCTTTATTTTACTTATAGTGTTCGGAGCGGTGATAGAATCCAGTTTCGCATGGGATATCTCGGACACCTTTAATGGGCTTATGATGATCCCCAACCTCATAGGGATCATTGTCCAGACGCCGCTTATAATAAAGCTTACAAGGAACTATGTGGACCGCAGGATAAAGCTTAGGGAAATAGAGCCCATGCTGTCCTATGATCCCGATATACAGAATGATGCAGCAAAAGCTGTCAAACGGGGAATAGATTGAGTTTGACATGAAGGAGGATGTCTGATGAGAGCAAAGAAGATCGTGATACTTATGTATCAGTACAGCGTAGTGGTAAAGGGGATTGAAAACAAGCTGATCGAGCTGGGCTATAACGTTGAGATAGTTTCGGATGAATTCAATCTTGCAAAGAACTATGCCTCGGATGTGGCGTTGTTCTTAGTGTATCTTCCCGGAAATATCGCTGAGGATGAGCGGAGGATCAATACCCTTTCAAAGATACTTGAAATGGCTGTTTCCCGGAAGACCAATCTCATACTTCTCGGGGAGATGATATTCCATGCGGAGCTTTCCATGAAGCTGCCTGAGATCAATTCTTTTGAGTGGGTTAATAAGCCCATAGATATGGAGAAATTCTGCCCTCTGGTGGATAAGCTTGTAAATGAGCAGCCCGGTTCTACTCCGAAGAAAAGGATATTGATAGTTGATGATGATCCTGCTTACGCTAAAATGGTGAGAGAGTGGATAAAGGATATCTACAAGGTAGATATAGTAACTGCAGGTATGCAGGCCATATCATTCTTATTAAAGGTGCCTGAAAACGAGCAGGTGGATATAATCCTTCTGGATTATGAAATGCCTGTAGTTGATGGACCTCAGGTACTGCAGATGCTCCGTCAGGATCCGGCTACAGAGCATATCCCGGTAATCTTCCTTACAGGTGTTGGGACCAAGGAAGCTGTCGGGCGTGTAATGGCGCTTAAGCCCGACGGCTATATCCTGAAGACCACCCCCAGAGGTGACCTGCTGGGATTCCTTCATAAGAAGCTTTCCTGATCCGTATTAAAGAAGACTCATTTTTTGACAATGAGCCTGGTTTTATATTTCTTCTTTGAATTGTTCGGTCCTGAGGGTTCTAAGGGTTTCCCCAAAATGATTTGACATACAGAAATTCTCCGGAATCAAAATGTACGAGTTGTCATATTGCACGATCCGGAATCGATAGTGCAATACGACAACTCTTATTCAACTCCCGACATAATAAGCATAAACAGGGATCGGGAATTAATCAATGAGTCGGCTGTAAAAGAACGTTTCATTCTGAAACATTCCGAAATGCTTTTTAAGTGTTTTATATTGCCACAGGATACTGTATGAGCGTATAGTAAGAATGGAGGAAGGAGTCATAAAAATCCGTCCCTGCGACTCCTTTGAATCCTTAAAAACGGATAAGATAGTCTTTGGATATGCATCCTGAAGTGCGTGTGAGGAGGCAGATGGTGAAGAATAGGATAAAGAAACTGACAGCGGTTTGGACAGTGCTTGCTCTGCTCTTAATATACGCAGCTCCGGTTACGGTGTATGGCGATGAAGAATATCACGTGACCGGTGAATATGGGTCAGAGGTGGTTAAGACCGGCGTTACTTTGATAGGAAATGAAGAAGAACTGGAAACGCTTACAGGAAACGTTGGGAACATACGGACATTTCTTCTGGAAAATAATCTTGAGACAGACAGTCGCCTGACCGTCAGTAACGGTAACGTGGAGCTGATCATCGCGAACAATGTCACCTTAAGCGTCAACAAGGGGATACGGATAGCGGCGGGGTCGACTCTTACCATCTACTCCTTATATGGCAGCGGAGATAACTGCGGCAGGATCGTTGCCACAGGAGACAGTCAGTATCTTAACGGTATAGAGGTGAACGGAGGACTTATCATAAACGGGGGGATTATTGAAGCCCGGGGATATGAAAACGGAGGAGCCGGTATTTTTTGCGAAGAAGACCAAAACGGCAGTGAGATAAGGATAAACGGGGGAAGGATAACAGCTGTGGGAGGAGAAAACACAGCGGGAATAGGCAGCGGAGATAAGAGGAGTAAGATCAATAAACAGGGTGGAAAGATCACAATAGGAAAGGATGGCGGCGACAGCGACCTTTATGTGGAAGCCCGCGGAGGAGCCAATGGAGCCGGAATAGGCGGAGGCTACGGGGGTGACAGTGGAAATATCACCATAAACAGGGGAACCGTCAGAGCTTACGGAGGTGAAGGAGCAGCCGGTATCGGCGGCGGAAACGGCAATTCCGGCAGAGAGATACATATACACAATGGAGACATCGAAGCCACCGGCGGTATCGGAGGTGCGGGTATCGGAGGCGGAAAGGATCATAACGCCGGAACGGTCAATATAAAGGCCGGAAATGTTTCGGCAAACGGAGGAAGCAGCGCATTCGGTATCGGCGGAGGCAAGGATTCCGCAGGCGGCTCGAATATCCTGTTGGCCTGGGAGGATGAAAACACACAGATCTACGCATCATCATATGACAAAAAAACAAGGATAAATGATTCACAATCATTCATAACAGACACAGGAAAATATGTAAGTTCCCTGGATAATGTAAACGGAAGTCTCAATGACGAAGGTCTGTCCCGGATAAATGGCAGGATCCTCAGACCCTCATATTTGATAACCTTTAAGGTGAATCATGGTTTCTGGAACGACGGTACCAATGAGGACAAGAAGGTGCTTCTTAAAGGGCTGACCACGGAAACTGTGACCCTGAGTGACGGCGATATCCCTGCAGTCGGAAATAAACCCGCTCAGGATGACAGCAACCCGAACCTGATTTATTTGCCGGGACGGGGACAATGGAACAGGAATCCTGATACCACGACTCCAATTCTTTCCGATAAAACCTATATATACTCCTTTCAGCCTGCGAGAGCGGAGTATGCAACCGTGATCTTCAAGGTGAAGAACGGTTCCTTTAATGACGGTACAAAGGAAGCAAAGACCGTCTATCTGAGAAAAGAAGAAAATGCTGACACGGCGCTTGTCCTGACTTCTGACGATATCCCCGGTGTTGGCGGAAAGCCAGATCAAGGATTTAAGGCGGGAGCCTGGAAGTATGAGGGCTACCCCATGGATGAAAGGGTCTATTCTCCCGAAACTACCACCGAATATACCTATGAATACGAGGTGGACGACACCCCTCAGGAGCCCGAGACCTATACCATCACCTTTGATCCGCTCGGCGGAAGGGTTACCCCGGGATCAAAGGTCACGGGGACAGACGGGAAATTAAATTCTCTTCCCACACCCTCACGGAACGGATATATCTTTAAGGGCTGGTGGACTTTAGCTTCAGACGGGGAACAGGTTACCTCCGAAACGGTATTTGATTCGGATAAGACGGTTTATGCCCATTGGGAAGAGGAGATCACACCCAAACCCGACCCTGACCCTGAACCTGAGCCGGCCCCCGCTCCTGTTCCCGTACCGGTGGATCCGATAGAGTATCAAAAAGCTGATCTTAACGGGCTCACCCTGATGGGACTGCCTGTTGATATAAGGATCTACGGCCCCTTAAACCGGGTTTCCTTTAACGGTCTGGCGCATGTTTTCAAAGATGCGGAGCTGTCGGGAAAACAGAAAAAGACAAAGTGCGCAGATCTGAATATAGGTGTGAAGGGCATACCCGGATATGTAAAAGCGGATTTCTCCTACGGGAAGAACATGAAAGTCTCTGAAAAAAAGGCGTATTTTACGGTAAATCTTAAAGAGGACACGGCCTCTGCCTCATACAATGCCTTGGACAGCAAAGACAGGATAATGCTTAAAAGGGAACTGAAAAAGATAAATAAAGTCCTTAAGGACAGGAAAAACAGAAGGTATTTCTCCATCGATCCCCTGAATCTGTCGGAATTTGCCTATGACACTGAAAAAAGTGCAGGGCGAAAGAAGGTATTCTCCAGAAGGGATGGAAGTGCCGACACCATAGTTCTTGTCACGGAGGAAAGGCATTATATCGAGTCACTTACTGTAAAGACCAGATTGAGAAAGGTATTAAATGTCACGCTTTCCGGCAATGAGATAAAGATCACAAAGAGGGAGTTCCTGCTCAAAACCTCAGGAGGAAATACAGTCATAAAAGGGAAGGATAAGAATCTCACGGGGACCATGGAATTCCGTTGAGGCTCCGGAGAGCCGGGCGGATATCGTGTTTGATCCCGATATGGCATAGTCCCGTCGTATCAATTGAGGAAGTGAACTTTAATGGCGTGGCTCTCAAAAGAAACAAAAGGAGAAAACTGATGATAAAGAGATCCGTTGATTACCTGAAACTGCTTTCCAAAAAATTTCCCACAGCCAGAGCGGCAGGGGCCGAGATAATCAATCTGGAGGCGATCTGCGGCCTCCCAAAGGGGACGGAGTACTTCTTTTCGGATCTTCACGGGGAGTATGAGAGCTTTGGCCGCCTTCTCCGCAGCTCCTCTGGTATCATAAGGGCAAAGATAGAAGAGACCTTCGGAAATCTCATGACCGAGGAGGATCAGCTTTCTCTTGCGAATCTCATTTACTATCCAAAGGATATCCTTACGGAAATGAAGCTTAAGGATAAGCTTACGGATGAGTGGGTGAGGGTCACCATCAACAGGCTCACGGAAATATGCAGGGTAGTTAGTTCCAAGTACACCAGATCCAAGGTCAGGAAAAAGATGCCAGCAGATTACGGCTACGCCATAGATGAGCTTCTCCATCTGGATCCCAATGACTTTGACAAAAAGCTGTATTATCAGGAGATCTTAAACGCCATAGTGGAGATCGGAGCGGGAGAGGAGTTTATCACCGGGCTCTGCAGACTCATACAGAATCTCACCATCGACAGCCTTCATATCATCGGGGATATTTTTGACAGAGGCCCCAGGGCCGATCTTGTCATGGAGGAACTGATGAATTTCCACGACGTGGATATCCAGTGGGGAAATCACGATATAAGCTGGATGGGAGCTGTCTGCGGAAATACGGCCTGTATCGCAAATGTCCTTCGCATAGCTACCAGCTACAATTCCTTTGATGTTTTAGAGGACGGCTACGGCATAAACCTAAGACCCTTAAGCATGTTCGCGGCTTCCACATACGGAGACGATCCCTGTGAAAGGTTTAAGCCCCATCTGCTGGACGAAAATGAATTTGACTCGGTGGATCCTTCCCTTGCCGCCAGGATGTGTAAGGCGATCACCATTATCCAGCTGAAGCTGGAGGGACAGATAATAAAGAGACACCCTGAATACGGTCTGGATAACAGGCTGCTACTTGATAAGATCGATCATGAAAAGGGCACGGTGATGATCGACGGCCGGGAGTGGGAGCTTCAGGACAGGCTCTTTGAAACAGTGGATCCCAAGGATCCCTACAGACTCACTCCCGAGGAGGAAAGGCTGATGGACACGCTGAAAGCCAGCTTCAGCCACTCCGTCCTCTTAAATAAGCATATCAGCTTCCTTTATTCCAACGGCAGCATGTATAAGATCTGCAACGGAAACCTTCTTTACCATGGCTGCATCCCCATGACTGATAACGGGGATTTTCAGAGACTTGACATGAAGGATGGGAGCTTTTCCGGAAAGGCACTCCTTGACTATCTGAATGAAAGGATAAGGAGCGCGTTCTTTACGGATGAAAGGGAAAATCCGGAGAGAAAGGCGGATGATACGGATCTGATGTGGTATCTCTGGGGAGGACCACTGTCCCCTCTTTTCGGCAAGGACAAGATCGCTACCTTTGAGCATGTCTTTGTGGATGTAAAGGGAAGGGAGGAAAACCCGGGGAAAGAGACCTTTAATCCCTATTATGAGTTTTCAAAGAAGGAAGAGTGCGTTGACAGGATCCTTAAGGACTTCGGACTTCCCACCGAGGGTTCGCACATCATTAACGGCCATGTGCCGGTGCGGGTAAGCAGTGGAGAAACTCCGGTAAAGGCAAACGGAAAGCTCTTTATCATTGACGGGGGCCTTTCAAAGGCCTACCACGGAACCACCGGGATAGCGGGCTACACCCTTATCTTTAATTCACACCATCTGGCACTTGCGGAGCACAAGCCCTACGTGCCCGGAGGAGAGAACACCCCAAAGATACAGGAAGTGGAAAGGATGAAGAAAAGGATAAGGGTGAAGGATACCGACATCGGAAGGAGCCTTACCGCCGAGATAGAGGACCTGAAGCAGCTTCTTTCCGCCTACCATTCCGGAGTCATCAAGGAAAGCAGGTAGGGAAGACCACTCGCGGAGGTGACCAGTCAGGATTCCTTCATAAGAAGCTTTCCTGAGAAAGGGATGAAGATATGGACTCTTGTTCCGCCGCCTTCCCGGGGGCTGATGGAAAGAGTTCCGTTACACATGAGTTTTAAGCGTTCCCTTATATTCTTTAATGCTATGTGGGGCTCGTTATTATCGGCCGCCTCAAAGCCGGGGCCGTTATCTTCAACTGTTATGGTGTTTCCCTCCGCGGATTCACTTACCCGGATGGAGATACGCAGGGGCTCCATATCCGGATCAAGGCTGTGATGCTTTACCGAATTTTCTACTATGGGCTGAAGTGTAAGAGGAGGAATACGGAAGAGGGGTGTCTTCCGGAAATCGTACTCCACAAAGAGCCTTCCTTCAAATCTGGCCATCTCCACCGACAGATAAGCCTTTGTGTGTTCCAGCTCTTCAGCGAAGGGAATGGTATCCTTCTTACTGATGGCGGTAAAGTTTTTCCTTAAATATGTGGAAAAGTCCAGAGTTACCTGCTGGGCTTTTTTACTGTCCTGTTCGCAGAGATAGTAAATACTGGTAAGGGTATTGTAGATAAAGTGGGGACGCATTTCCAGCATCATAATGCTGATCTTCTGCCCGGCTATCTCTTCCCTCTGCTTCAGATAGAGATGCATCTGCTCCCACAGTATAAAATACAGCATAAAGGCGGCGGCCAGGCTGGTTCCCAGCACCACCATCAATATCCCGTACCACACCATCTGGATAGCCATGCAGAATAAGGGCAGCATCAGGTAGATAAGGAAAGCAAAAAACTGCCTTTTCGACAGATCATTCTTACAGCTTGCCAGACATAACATATTTATGATCATCAGTATGACCGGAGGTGTAAGTAGTATTGGATAATACGGTCCCCGGTGATAGATATTATCCTCAGTGAAATAGTAGATGCTCTGGGTAAACTGTGTATAGCAGAGCAGCATAAAATATATGCTCCATGTGGTGACGGAGCTTATGAAAAACAGATTTCCCTTAATTTTCTTTCCGGCTCCGGTCAGGATGAACATGGTAAGTACCGGAAGGCACATAGAGGAAAACAGGGACTCGGAAAACACCGCGATCTTTGATATCATCATATGCCCCTCCGGGAAATAGACCAGAGATAGCTGGGAAGTGAGATCCGATAGGCAATAGAACGTCAGCAGTGTAAATACGGTTATCAGGTAGCCACGGTCCGGATTCTTTAAGAAGGGCAGTGTGAACGCAAAGAAGAGACCCGACAGCACCAGGGTCAGGCCGCTCACAACCACGATGATATTTACTATATCCATCCAATCCGGCATGGTTTCTGCCTTTCATGTGTTGATAGTTTGACGGGGAGGATGTCACTGCATATCCGTCGCAAACCCCAAGGAACGCGCTACGCCGAGCTCTCCGCCAACTGCGGCTAGGCACGCGGGACATTCACGTAGGATTTGTTCTTATCCCGCGTGCCAATCCGCAGTAGGCGGCATATCTCGTCTGCGGTTCCAAAAAGGGGTTATGCGACAGATATGCAGCGCCATCCTCCCCTGGTATCGTCAACCATACTAAGCGTTTCTTAATTATAATAAAAAGCAGTGACTAAAACAACAGGAAATCTGCGGTCAATGGGGAGTTTTAGTTGTGGGGAGCTGGGAGAGGATCACGGCGGAGAGGACCAGGGCGCAGCCGAAGATCTCCCTGAGGCTCATGGATTCCCCGAGGATCATCCAGCCGAAGAAGGCTGCAAATACTGATTCTAAGCTCATGATGAGGGGGGCTACTGCGGGATTGCAGTTTTTCTGGCCCAGGATCTGCAATGTGTAGGCGATGCCGCTGGACATGATTCCGCAGTACAGTATGGGGAACGCCGCTGAAAGGATCCCGGATAGAGAGGGTTTCTCTAAAAATAGGGTGAGAAATACGGATACTACGGTAACGGTAAGGAACTGTATCATGGATATCATTACCGGATCCACTTTTTTCTCGTGTTTCACGAAATGATCTATGGCCATGATCTGCACGGAAAAGCAGAAAGCGCAGATAAGGCATAAAAGATCCCCCTTAGACAGGGTGAAGTCGGAGCCGACGCTTAAGAAGTAAAAGCCGGTGAGAGCTATGGCGGCGCAGAACCAGATGATACGGGGGACTTTGCGCTTAAAGACTATACCGAGGATCGGGACTATTATGATATAAAGAGCGGTGATAAAACCGGCCTTTCCTGCAGTGGTCATGCTTATGCCAACCTGCTGGAAGGAAGTGGCGGCACTTAATAAAAGCCCGCAGATAACGCCGGCAAAGGCGGAACGTCTGTTAAGAGCCTTTTCTTCAGAGGGTGTCAGGGGCTCTGCTTTGGTTGAGCTCTTTCTGAATAACAGTGTAAGGGGTATCAGTGTAAGGAAACCCACGAAGCTCCTTGTCAGATTAAAGGTGTAGGGACCCACATATTTCATGCCGGCGCTCTGGGACACAAAGGCCGAGCCCCATATCAGGGCGGCTAAGAATAAAAAGAGGCTTCCCTTAAAATTGTTTTTAGTCAAATCAATCTCCTGTTAATTATAAGGATGTATTTTTCGCCCTGCTATGATATAATTTTCGGGTTATGATTACAAGTGGCAAAGGTAAAAAAATAATTGAAGGGTCGTTGTTTATACTGATCCTCTTTATCATATTCGGGATCTCTTCAGCGTTGGTAAAGCCGGAATTCGGCGAGGTTTATAATATCGTCCAGGTTACGCAGAAAATGGATTCCTTCCGTAAGGAGGTGCCGGATACCATTGATGTGATCTTCGCCGGGAACAGCGAGGTTTACAGGACTTTTTCGCCCCTCCAGATCTTCCATGAGACCGGGATCACTTCCTATTGCATGAGTGAGAGTGCCCTGAGGCTCTGTGACGCCCTGGAGCTTACAAAGGCTTCTTTTGAAAACCAGAACCCCAAGGTGGTGGTGCTGGAAGCGGACGCCATCTTTTCGGATTCCGATCCCCATAAGGATAATTACGCCCTTCCCACAAATCTCATAGAAGATATATTCCCGATTTTCCACTACCATATTTTTTACAAGGCCTATGTGCCGGAATTTGTCTTTGAGGACAGCGTGGATATGAGGACAGAGCACGCCTTAAGGGGCTTCGTGCAGACAGATATGGCGGTGCCCTACACCGGTCCCGCGGACTACATGAATGAAGGGGACCATGTGCGGATAAACAGGGACAGCAGGAAGTATCTGGATGAATTAAGGGAGTTCTGTGAAGAAAAGGGGATAACCTTACTTTTAACCGCTGCTCCCAATGCCCAGAACTGGAATTATTCAAAGAATAAATCACTGCAGGAATATGCGGATAAGTATGGCTTGGATTTTGTTGACTTAAATATGCATATAGACGACATGGGGATAGACTGGGAAACGGACACTATGGACGGCGGTAACCACATGTCCTTCGAGGGCTCCAAAAAGACCACGGCCTTTATGGAGAATTACCTTAAAGAGAACTACGACCTTACGGATCACAGGGGAGATCCCCTGTATTCCGACTGGGAAAAAGACAATGAGGAGTATGAGCTGTATCCATGAGTTTTGACCTTTTTATAGAATGCATAAAGCTTTGGTGGGATCCGGTCTATTCTTCCTGGATGTTCTTTGCCCTTTTCCTTCCGGCGGTGATCCTTATCTACAGCATCTGTGACAGCAGGAAAAGACCTTATGTGCTGCTCTTTTCCAACTGGTTCTTCTTTATTTCCATGAGCGGACTGCTTTTTGCGGTGCATTTGATCGAGACCGTTTTCACCTGGAAAATGGGCGTAATGATAAGCCGGGTTTCCGAAGATAAGAACTTAAAGCGGAAGGAGAGGAACGCGAAAAAGAAGAAGATACTGGTCATCGGCATTGTCGCCATGATCGCAGTGCTCTTTTTCCTTAAGTATCTTGATTTCACCGGCTCAAATATCGTAAGGATACTTAATATCTTCCGTATCCCCTGTGAGTGGAAGATGCTTAATATCGTGGCGCCAGTGGGTATTTCCTATTTCACCCTTGAAGCCATATCCTATCTCACAGAAGTTTACTGGGAAAACATCGAGGCTGAGAAACAGTATATGAAAGTCGCCCTGTTCATGGGCTTTTTCCCGAAACTTATAGAGGGACCCATAAGCAGGTTCAGCGATGTTTCCGACACCCTCTTTGCCGGGCTTCCGGTGAATTATGAGAATCTGACTTCCGGGTATCAGAGGATACTGTTAGGTCTATTTAAGAAGCTGCTTATTGCCGACCATTTAGCTCCAGCAGTGGACATTGTCTATAAATGGGAAGAAAAGGCAGGATCCGTAGCCCTCTACGCGGCCATAATCTTTACTGTACAGGAATATATGGATTTTGCCGGTTCCATAGATATCGTCATCGGAGCCGCGAGGATCTTCGGAGTTAACTTAAAGGAGAACTTCCGGCAGCCCTTCTTCGCCAAAAACGCCTCGGATTTCTGGCACAGATGGCATATAACTCTGGGAACCTTCTTCAGGGATTATATTTTCTATCCCGTATCCGTAAATAAAAACGTAATGAAGCTTACAAAGAAGATGAAGGACCGCTTCGGTGCGGAGGCAGGGAGGCTTACCGCTCCTTCCATAGCGATCTTCGCAGTGTGGATCTGTAACGGTATCTGGCACGGGCCGAAATGGAATTACATCTTTTACGGTCTCTACTATTTCGTATGGATCTTCATTGAAAACATATTCGAGAAGCCCTTTTTATCCCTGCTTGAAAAGCTTAAGCTTTCGGAAAGTTCCGTATCGGTTAAGATTTTCCGCTTCATCAAGCTCTTTATCATTGTGATAACCGGTGAGATGTTCTTCAGGGCGGAGAGCATGAGCGTGGCCTTTGAGATGTTCAGGTATGTATTCACCGACTTTGATTTCCATAAGTTAGTGAAGCACCTTGGGGACATGGGCATGGATTTCCACGATTATGTGACGGTGATAGTTGCGTTTACACTGATCATCATTTTGAGTATATTAAAGGAGCTGAATGTGCCCTACAGGAAGGCCTTTATGTCCCTTCCAAGGCCGGCGCGCTGGGTCGCGTGGTATTTACTCATCATGACCATAGTGATCTTCGGGGCCTATGGCAGCGGCTATGATGCAGCGGGAATGATCTACGCGAAGTTCTGAGGATCCCGGCTTAGGGTATTGTTGTTTGTAAGTGAGGTAGAGTGATTTATGAAAAGATCGGTGTTGGAGTGGCTTGAGAGCAGAGCGGCGGCGGATCCGGAAAAGACCGGTTATTCCGACGGGGAAAAGAGCTTAAGCTTCAGTGAGCTTATGAAAAAAGCCCGTTCCGTGGGGACTTATCTTTTGGAGAAAAAGCCGGGTGAAGGGCCTGTTGCGGTGATGACAGAGCGCTCCGTTGACTATATTGCCTTATTTTTAGGAGTGGTGTATTCGGGACGGGCCTATGCTCCCGTGGGAAATGATATCCCGGAGGAGAGGAAGGCCAAGATCCTTAAGCGTCTGAACCCCTCTCAGGTCATCGGCAAAGAGGATATGGAAGAGGCCTTTGGCACGGAAGCGGATGAGGAGTTATTAAAGTCCGTCCGGGATAAGGCTGCCCTGACAGACCCCCTTTATATCATATTCACCTCCGGTTCCAGCGGGGATCCGAAGGGGGTTATAACCTCCCATTTATCTTTAATGAATTATATCGAGGCCTATTCCTCAGTCATGGGTATAGGGCCGGAGGACAGGATGGCGGCACAGTCGCCTCTTGATTATATTGCCGCTATCAGGGATATCTACGTGCCCCTTCTCACCGGGGCTTCCGATGTGCTGATCCCGAAGGAATATTTCATGCAGCCGGATGTGCTGGTGAACTGTCTTAATGAGAACAGGATAAGCTGCATTGGCTGGAGCACCAGTGCCATGACCATCCTTTCAAAGCTGTCTGTTTTCAAGGGCGGAAAGCCTGAATTCATTAATAAGGTGTGCTTTTCCGGAAGCGTAATGCCGGGAAGCGTTTTAAGGGAGTGGCAGGAGGCCATGCCCGGGGCCCTTTTCGTGAATCAGTACGGCCCCACGGAGACCACTGCCAGCTGTACTTATTATAAACTTGACCATAAGGCTGAAAATGACGAGACCATACCCATAGGGCTGCCCTACGATAATTACAGGATCTTCCTGCTGTCCGAGGACGGCTCTCCCGTAAAATACGGGGAAGAAGGGGAGATCGCAGTGTCCGGGGTGGGAGTGACAGACGGTTATATCAACGATCCGGACAGGACAGCTGCCGCATTCATGCAGAATCCCCTGAACAGCTCATATAACGAGAGGATATATAAGACCGGTGACATAGGCGTTTTCAGGGAGGACGGAATGCTGATGTACCGGGGAAGGAGAGACCGTCAGATAAAATATATGGGCCACAGGGTTGAGCTTGATGAGATAGAGAGCGCTGCCGCATCCTTCGGGGTAACGGAGTGCGCTGCCCTCTATGATCAGGAGAAGGAGCTTATCTGGTTTTTCTACGGCGGGGATATGAGCTTAAAGGACCTTTCCGTCAATTTGAGAAAGATACTTCCCGGTTTCATGGTGCCACGGAAGATCAAAAACCTTCCGGAGATACCCCGTCTCCCCAACGGAAAAACAGATATACGAAGTTTGAGAAGTATGATAAACTGATAAATAAGTTTGTACCAAAACGAAATACAATGAGGAGGAAGAAAAGTAGTTATGAGGGATAAGATTCTTGAGATTTTAACGGAAGTAAGACCGGATATTGATTTTGAGAATGAGACTGAGCTTGTAAGCGGCAATATCCTTGAATCTTTTGATATCGTCCAGATCGTTGCGGAGCTGGATGACGAATTTGATATAGAGATCTCCCCCAAGGATCTGACCGCCGACAACTTCAATTCTCTGGAAGCCCTGGAAGAACTTATTGAAAGGCTGCAGGATGAGTGACGGGATGAAGACACCCTATTATCTCTTTAGTGCTGAAGATTTTAAGAAAAGGATATCTCTGATCAAAAAAGGCCTTCCGGATGCGGAACTGGCCTTTTCTGTAAAGGCAAATCCCTTTCTTCTTTACTGTCTTCCGGATAAAGACGTGGTGAGCCACGTTGAGGTATGCAGTCCGGGAGAGCTTGAGATCGTAAAGAGCCTGAAGATCGATGCCGGAAGGATCATCTATTCCGGAGTTATGAAGGAAGAGAAGGATGTTCATGAGGCTTATACTTACGGCGCGGGGATCATGACCGCCGAGAGTATAAGGCACTTTGAACTCATATCCAATGAGGCCTCAAAGGGTGACAGAGTACCCCGGGTACTTCTCCGCTTAAGCAGCGGGAACCAGTTCGGCATGTCGGATGAGGATATCCTTAAGATCCTTGCGGAAAGAGATAAGCATAAGGTGAAAGTAGTGGGTATCCATTATTATTCCGGCACTGCGAAAAAGAAGCTTAAGAATATAGAAAAGGATGTGGAGAGCTTAAGAGAGCTCTTAAAAAAGGCTGAGAAGGAAACAGGCTTTGTGCCTTCTCTGGTGGAGTACGGACCGGGACTCTCTGCCGAATATTTTGAAGCGCCCTATGACAGCGTGGATGAAAAGCTTTTTTCAGATGTGCTTCCTCCCATTGCGGAGCTTGGCAGGGATTATCATCTCGGCATTGAAATGGGACGTTTTATGGCCGCTACAGCGGGAAGCTATTTTACTCAGGTCATGGATATAAAGGAAAACCACGGGGTAAGATATGTGATCGCGGACGGCGGTATACATCAGCTTAAGTATTACGGCCAGAATATGGCTATGAAGATCCCTCCCGTGGATGTTATCCGGGAGGGGGAAGTGATCCTCACGGATGAAAAGGTTGAATATACGGTATGCGGAAGCCTCTGTACGGTGGCGGATGTGCTTGTAAGGGATATAAGCCTTCCGGAGCTTAAGGTGGGAGATACCTTGAAGTTTTCGCGCTGCGGCGCCTATTCCGTGTCCGAAGGGGCTCTTTCTTTCCTTTCAAGGGACCTGCCGGAGATATGGATAGATGACGGAGAAAAAAAGTGCTTAAGGGAGTCCATGCCAAGCTGGAAGCTTAATACCGGCCGGAATTAAGCAGGTATCATTTACAGGAATACAATTATGGATGTATTTAGGGAATATGAGCTCTGGCTCGAAAAACTGAAAGATGATGACCCTATGAGGGAAGAACTCCTTGCCATAAAAGGCGATGAAAAGGAGATCACGGACAGGTTCTATCAGAACATTGTCTTTGGGACAGCGGGACTCCGGGGGATCTGCGGAGCAGGCAGCAACAGGATGAACCGCCTCACCGTTTCCCGGGCTACAAGGGGCATAGGAGACTATATACTGAAAACAAAAGACGGTAAGGATAAGGGTGTGGCCTTTGCCTATGACTGCCGGTACCATTCGGAAGAGTTTTCCTTCCTTGCCGCATCTATACTGAACGCCATGGGGATAAAGGTTTTTATCTTCCCTTCCCTTCGCCCCACGCCGGAGCTTTCCTTTGTAATAAGGGAATTAAAGGCCGTGTCCGGGGTGAACATGACTGCCAGCCATAACCCCAAGGAATATAACGGCTACAAGGTTTACTGGGAGGACGGAGCCCAGATATCCGGTGAGATCTCGGAAAACATCTTAAATGAAATAGAGAAATACAGCCTTTTTGACGAGTTTCCCCTGATGGACAGAAGGGAAGCGGAAGAAAAGGGACTGCTCATCACCCTGTCCGGAGACATGGACAGGAAGTACTTTGATTACGTGAAATCCCTTTCCGTAAGGGGAGATGATGACATTGACAGGTCTGTTTCAGTGGTCTACACTCCCTTAAACGGTGCCGGTTCTCTGCCATTATCCACCATAATGGAGGAGAGAGGCTTTGAGAATTTCATTGTTGTAAAGGAACAGAAGGATCCGGATCCGGAATTCACCACCGTTCCCTTTCCCAATCCCGAGGATCCCCGGGCCTTTGAACTTACGGAGAAATACGGCAGGGAAAATGACGCAGAGCTTCTTATCGCCACAGATCCCGACGGGGACAGGATGGCGGTTGAGGTTAAGGATAATGAAGGAAACTACATTCCCTTAAACGGAAACCAGACCGGAGCCCTGCTTATTGATTATCTGGCAGAAGGTCTTTCCGAAAAGGGAGAGCTTCCTCCGAAGGCCGCCATGATAAAATCCATAGTCACCGGTGACATGGGAAGAGTGATCTGTGAAAAGCACGGCATAGAGGTTTTTGAAGCCCTCACCGGTTTTAAGAATATCTGCGGAAGGATACCGGAGCTTGAAAAGAAGGGATACAGCTGCTTTTTCGCCTATGAGGAGAGCATAGGCTGTGCTCCCGGCAGCGAAGTGCGGGATAAGGACGGAGTTGCCGCAGGTATGCTCATGGCGGAGATGGCAGCTTATTATAAAAAGAGGGGATCTTCCGTTTACGGAAGGCTTTTGGAACTGTTTGAGATTTACGGGAATTTCAGGGAAGACCAGGTTTCCTTCGTGCTGAAGGGAAAGGAAGGTCAGGACAGGATTAAGCGCATCATGGATCATTTCAGGGAAAGCGCTATTTCCTCTTTTGGGGATTTCCGTGTAAGTGAAAAGCGGGATTATATAAGGGGTTATGGGGATATTCCCCCGTCGGATGTACTTATTTTCCATATGGAGGACGGCTCGTTCTTTGCCATGAGACCCTCAGGCACCGAGCCGAAGATCAAATTTTATTTTTACTCCGTCAGTAAGAGCGGGAAGGACTCTGAAGAAAGAGTCGGCCTTCTCAGGAGAGCTGTTACGGAGAGTGCAGAAAAGGTGGATTAGGAGGAATTATGTTCAGGGAGATCAAAAACGGAAAACTTTATTTTGACGGCTGCGATATGACAGAGATCGCAAAGGAATACGGGACGCCCCTCTATGTCTTTTCGGAGAACGACATAGTGAGCCGTTTCGAAGACTTAAAAAGGGATTTTTCGGATAAATACGGAAACTGCCGGGTGGCTTATGCGGCCAAGGCCTTCTGTACAAAGGGCATGCTTAAGATAGTTGAAAAGTGCGGTGCGTCCGTTGACGTGGTCTCGGGAGGAGAGATCGCAGTTGCAAAGGCAGCGGGATTCCCTGCGGACAGGATAGAGTTCAACGGGAATAATAAGCTCCCCGCCGAGATAGACATGGCTGTGGAATACGGGATAAAGAGGTTCATCCTTGACGGCGTAAAGGAACTGCCGCTTATTGAAGAAGCCTGCAAAAAGAATGACACAAAGGTGAATGTGGTGGTCCGCATTACCCCCGGTGTGCCGGCTTCCACCCACGATCACATAATCACGGGAAAACTGGATTCCAAGTTCGGCATCCCCATGGAGGATGATGTGCTTTACCCTGTGATAAAAGCGGTGATCGATTCCCCCTATACGGAATTCACGGGACTGCACATGCATATCGGCTCCCAGCTCTTTACCAATGAGGAGTACATCAAATCCCTGGAAGTAATGCTTGACTGCGCTACGGAGATAAAGAAGAGGTACGACGTGGCGGTCAGGGAACTGAATATGGGCGGAGGCTTTGGCGTTACCTATATCGATGAAGAGAGAAAGCCCTATTCCTTCTTCCTTGATCCCCTGATGGAGAGGATCATATCCTGGGCAGAGGAACTGAAGATCGAAAGGCCCGTTGTGGCGGTGGAGCCGGGACGCAGCATGATCGCGGAGGCAGGTATCACCCTTTATACCGTGGGCCAGATAAAGAACATAAAGAATGTAAGAAAATACGTGTCAGTAGACGGAGGCATGGGAGACAATATAAGGGTTGCCCTCTATGACGCCGAGTATACCGGAGTTGTGGCAAACAAGGCAGAGGAACCCTGCACCGAGAAGGTTACGATCTGCGGTAAGTGCTGTGAGTCCGGGGATCTGATCGCAAGGGATATCATGGTTCCCGCAAGCATTGAGGCAGGAGACATCCTTGTCATCTTCTCAACAGGTGCCTATGGATACGCCATGGCTTCCAATTACAACAACAATCCCGTTCCCGGAGCAGTGCTCTTAAAGGACGGAAAGGCTGCATGGCTCATTAAGCCCCAGACCTACGAGCAGATAATGGAGAACCAGGTTATACCGGAGTGGATCTGAAGAACGCCGGCTATGCAACTATCCGGGAATTACCGGAATAAAACGTGATCAACGGAGGATAGGTTTCATGTCACATAGAACCGACATAAAAAAGGTAATGATAATAGGTTCGGGCCCCATTGTCATAGGACAGGCCTGCGAGTTTGACTATTCCGGGACCCAGGCCTGCAAGGCACTTAAAAGCCTGGGATATGAGGTGGTACTGGTAAATTCCAATCCCGCCACCATAATGACGGACCCGGAGATGGCGGATGAAACCTATATCGAGCCATTAAATGTGGAACGGGTTGAAAAGATAATAGAGAAGGAAAGGCCGGACGCGCTGCTGCCGAATCTCGGTGGGCAGTCGGGCTTAAATCTCTGCTCGGAATTATATAAAAAGGGAATACTGGATAAATATGGGGTAAAGGTCATCGGAGTACAGGTTGATGCCATTGAGAGAGGCGAAGACCGTATTGAGTTTAAGAAGACCATGAACGAGCTGGGTATAGGCATGGCCAGGTCAAAGGCCTGCTACAGCGTGGAGGAAGCATTGGAGATCGCCGACGAACTGGGCTATCCCGTGGTGCTCCGTCCCGCATATACCATGGGCGGAGCCGGAGGAGGCTTTGTCTATAATAAGGAGGAGCTTAAGACGGTCTGCACCAGAGGACTGCAGGCTTCCCTTATTCATCAGGTGCTGGTGGAGGAATCGATCCTCGGCTGGGAAGAGCTGGAGCTGGAAGTGGTCCGTGACAGCAAGAACAATATGATCACCGTCTGCTTCATTGAGAACGTGGATGCAGTGGGTGTGCACACAGGGGACTCCTTCTGTACCGCGCCGATGCTCACCATCTCTGAAGAACTGCAGGAAGAGCTGCAGAGACAGGCTTACAGCATAGTAGAGCATATCGGAGTTATCGGCGGTACAAACGTACAGTTTGCCCACGATCCGAAGAGCGGAAGGATAATAGTCATAGAGATAAATCCCAGGACTTCAAGGTCCTCGGCCCTTGCCAGCAAGGCGACGGGTTTCCCCATAGCGTTGGTTTCCGCAAAGCTGGCTTCGGGGCTTACACTGGACGAGCTTCCCTGCGGAAAGTATGGGACTCTTGATAAATATAAGCCGGACGGGGACTATGTGGTAGTTAAATTCGCCCGCTGGGCCTTTGAGAAATTTAAAGGCGTGGAGGACAGGCTTGGAACCCAGATGAGAGCCGTAGGCGAAGTCATGAGCATAGGACGGAACTATAAGGAGGCTTTCCAGAAAGCGGTCCGTTCCCTGGAAAAGGGCAGATACGGCTTAGGACATGTGAAGGATTATGATAAGAAGACAAAGGAAGAGCTCTTAAAGCTTTTAAGGGATTCCTCTTCGGAGCGGCATTTCATCATGTACGAAGCCCTGCGTAAAGGGGCTACGGTGAGCGAGATCTTTGAGATCACCGCAGTAAAGGAATACTTCATAAATCAGATGAAGGAGCTGGTGGAATTTGAGGAGGAGCTTGTAAGTAAATACCGTGGCAGTGTGCCTGCTAAGGAAGACCTTGAAAAGGCAAAGAAGGACGGTTTTTCAGACAGATATCTTTCGGAGATCCTTGGAGTGTCGGAAAGCTCTGTACGCCATAAGAGAGAAGAATACGGCTTCCTTGAGAGCTGGGACAGCGTTCATGTAAGCGGTACGGAAAAGAGCTGCTACTATTATTCCACTTATAATGACGATGTTTCCTCCTATGGGGAGGAGCCGGCAGAGGGTTCAAAGGGAAAGATAATGATACTGGGCGGCGGCCCCAACAGGATCGGACAGGGCATAGAATTCGACTACTGCTGTGTCCATGCCGCAAAATCCTTAAAGAAACTTGGGTTTGAGACCATAATAGTAAACTGTAATCCTGAGACCGTATCTACGGATTACGATACTTCGGATAAGCTCTATTTTGAGCCCCTTACTTTAGAGGATGTGCTGAGTATCTATAAGAAGGAGAAACCCCTGGGAGTCATTGCCCAGTTCGGAGGACAGACGCCCCTGAACTTAGCTTCAGACCTGGAAAAGGAAGGGGTAAAGATCCTCGGTACTTCCCCTGCGGTCATCGACCTTGCGGAGGACAGGGACCAGTTCAGGCTTGTAATGGATAAGCTGGGAATTCCCATGCCGGAGTCCGGAATGGCCACAACGGTTGAAGAAGCCATATCCCTGGCTCACAGGATAGGCTATCCCGTAATGGTGCGTCCTTCCTACGTTCTC
>JAFSKT010000038.1 GCA_017448845.1 Lachnospiraceae bacterium | reverse complement strand
CTTTCTCCAGAATGATGTTGAAAAGATACTTCGTTCGGGACTTCCCTATGAAGAACTTGTCCTGAAACCCCATAATTTCTACCTTCAGACTGCTCTTCAGCTGGGACTCCCCTTTCTGTTTATCCTGCTCTTTATGGCAGGACAGCTGTTTATAACCTCTTTAAGGGTTTTAGCTAAAAGAGATCCGGAGCGGGACAAAGGGGACAGGATCATTGCTGCTGCTTTAAGTGCATCTCTTATATCTTTTATGGCGGCAGGACTGATAAATGATTCCTCTCTCTGTGTTACTCCTCTGGCATTGGCTTTATTTTCAACAGGTTTTTACAGCCTGAAGGGGGAATAATAGTATTTTGGGTTAAAGATTTACTGAATTGTTATTTGCGAAGTATTCAAAAACACTTCGGAGAGGTATATAATTATTATGATACAAGCGCCAGAAGAACAAATGGCGTTTGAACCTGTTCAAAAAACCATTTGGCTTTGGGTGTAGTCCGGCTTAAGGAGGGAGTTGGGTATGGAAAGAAGAAGACGCAGTCTTTTGGCATTTTTGCTGACCATAGTAATGGTCATTGCCGAAGGCACTACTGCTTTTGCTGCTTATCCGGCAGGAGTCGTGGAAGAGAAGGAGCCGGAGATACTGGGAACATCCGGCAAAGGATATGCGGCTATCTATGAAATTGAAGGGGATCTGGTGTACGGAGCGGAATATTCTGATTATTACGGGTTACTGAATTCCTGGACCGTTACGGACTTTGACGGCAGAGCCGTGACTGATTACAAACTTACGGTATCAGATAATCTTTATCCTTTCAGATATAACGGTGAAGGATATAGGGATTTGTCTGATATATATTATGCTGGGATAAAGCCTGGAGATAAAATAGACATAGATGTTATCCTCACCATAAGAGAACAGGCATTTCCCATATCCCCTACGCAGTCAGGGTATTATGACAAGGTATATACATGTACCGTTAAAGGCGTGGAGATGATAAAAGGAGAGATAACAAAGGATGATCTGATTTCAGGCTTACATTACTACAAGCGTGGAAGAACACTTAGAGATATCGAAAATAGAAAAATACCATGGGCTATTATAGGATACCGGTATTGCAGCCCTTATTTGATCCTTACCGATAAAGGGGCTGAAAAACTGAAAGATACCAGAGATGGGGCTGTACGTGTTCTTAATGCCGATGAAGACTTTAACTTAAAGATAGAGAGACACAGCAAGGAGAGGAGATACAGTTCTTTAGACATTACCGATTATTTTGATATCGATCTCACGGGTGCAACGGCAAGATTTTCATTTCAGGATGGTTCTGAGATAAAAATCGATGTAGATGAGGTACGCATGGGCACTTCAGCCGCTGAGTTCAGGAAGATCTTAAGGGATAATGCATCTATGAAGTTTAACTGTGAGCCTCAGGATGCCTGGAGCGGCAGCGATATGAAGATAGATGAAATATCCTGGCGTTCAGGAAGCGGAGTTTTTATTAAAATTGATCCTAATAATGACAGAGCTCTGGAAGAAATTCTTTCCGGGGAAGGAAATGAAATAAAGGTCAAGGGTACAACCCAGACTAATGGATACCGTTATGTTTATGCATATGGCTATAAAACGATCACCGTATGTAAGAATTCATACAGGCTGGTCCTGGAGCCCTTTAAGGAGGTCGCCAGCGCTACCGGCGCTTCCTATGACCGCACAAAGCATGACTTTATGGCAAATGTATATGCTTTGAAGAATGAAACGGAGAAGATCCGGGTCGGAAGCCTTGGAGATGGTGAAAGGTTCCGCTTAAATATCTTTGATGATAATTACAGACACTTAAGAGGGGAAGAAAAAGATCAGTACTTTGAAAATATCCGTCCCGGAGACAGACTGAATTACTTCTTCAGATGGTATATCCCTTCAGAAGGGAGAAGCCTGAAGTATCAAAGCGCCGATTGGGATGAAAATGCTTTTGGTACCGGGTACATTAAGGATTCAGAATGCCCCCTTGAGTTTTTTGAAAACGGTTCCGGAGGTGAATATGCGGATCCCACCCAGGATCACGTTCCGGGGCCTACAGCGGATCCCTACGCTGATGTCCATAAGACGGAAGCTTATGATATGGGAACGCTTTCAACCGATGCTGCTCCCTATGAATTTGATGTTATGAGATCCACCACAGCAATAGGTGCAGTTCCGGTTAAGATCTCAAAGAAATTCAGCAGCTATGTGAGCATGGACGGCTTTGACCCCTTTGTAAATCACAGGTTTACCACAGACAACAGGTCAATTGCCACTGTTGATAAGAAGGGTTATCTTAAGCCCAAAAAACGGGGAAGGGTCAATATTTTCCTGGAGCAGAAGTCGGATGACGGCGGATGGATAAGGCTGGGTGAACCCGTTGAGATGTTTGTGCAGGTTCCGCAGATGAAAAAGAAAGAATACGCTTCCGTGGGAGCAGAACTTTGCGGACACAGCTTTATCAGCATGACTACATTTGCTCCGAACAAATGGATATCCAGCAAACCATCGGTAGCAATGGTGGATGAGAAGACCGGAAAGATAACAGTTGTTGGCACCGGTACCACAAAGATCATAGCGGTATACGGAAATCCGGAGAACAGGAAGTATAATTCAAAGAAAAAATACAAGACTACCCTGAAAGTCGAATAAATAAACAACAGCACCCGGCAGCTTACCGCATCATACAGCGGAACCCTGCCGGGTGTTTTCCTTATGTATCAACGGTTTTATCAATTGATGGGGGTGAAATTGTTGTATTCCTTTAGTAGTTCTTTCATGAAAGCCGGGTCAGTCAATGCTTTTTTCACATCCTCTTCCCGGCCGTTGGAATAGAGCCATGAGTACAGATCATTGATCTGATCGATACCTATATTAATTCCGCGTTTTTCACCTATCTCGATACCTTTTTCGGTTGCCTTATTCAATGCATTTTGTCTGTCATACTCTGCAAATTCTTCGGCCAGGAGCATCAATTGAACATCGATATTCTGGGAAAACTTTTCCGCATCGCAATACAATTCTTTAAGTGAATTTTGCTTCATGACAGCCTCCTTTACGGACTCGTTATTAACATCCGCCAGCATTGCCAATTCCGAAAGAAGAAACAGATCTTCGTCCTTATTATAGGTATTATTTAAGAACTGTTCAAGGGCTTTATCCAGCTGGACGAAAGCTATTTTTCTGAGCATGGGTATCTTTACCCCTGAATCACTGACAGCATGTGTAAACCTGTGGATATAACGCTTGGTTTCGCTTTTTTTAAGGAAAGCCGGGCTGTCTCGCATGAGGACCACAAGTATCACGCCGTTTACGTTTTCGTAGTTCACCTCACCTTTCTTCTGACCCTCATTAACCGAGTACTGCAGAAGGAGGATCCTTGAGGTGTAGATGTCAAAGCGGTTAAAACTGAATTCCTGGGCAATGGCCTGGACTTCCAGGGTTGCAAACCTGTTGTCGGAAAGCCAGGATGACAGGTCTGTTATGGTGCGTTTGGCGTTTTCATGCTCCACCGGAAGCTCGTTGGCTGCAGACTGCCTGGATTTAATGGTTGGATCCTTCATGATCCGGGCCATCAGGTTATCGAACCTTTTGGGATTCAAGTCCGGGGAATACAGATGCTTGGCCATGGTATCCGAAGTCAGCGGAGCTATTCGGGTACCGTCAACGATGTCCAAAAGATATTTCTTCTGGGTTTTATCAAGGGCAGATTTGATTATCATGTTACGTAAAGAAGCGTGGTTGTTTTCAGATGTGCGCATAGTAATGCTCCTTTTAAGAATTTAAGAATTGTAAATAGCTGGAAATACTGGACGAATGTCCGGATGCCGGTCAGAACCGGCAGAAATTATGCAAGGAATGATATAGCGAAAATGGAAGCTTGTCAAGCAGAATATCGAATCCCAAACAGCAGAATATAGAACCCAAAACAGTCCCGGATATGTCCGGAAAGGGGAAGGGACAGATGAAAAACCCGGATTGTATCTTGAAAAATACACAAAAAATCTGCTGGGGGGGTATATAATTTAGGTATTATTACCAAAGGCCGAGGGGAAGTGAGCCGGCCTTAAAGAAAAGAAGCTAAGGAGGAAGGATATGAAAAGAAGAAGTCGTAATCTACTGGCCATGTTGCTGACTATTGTAATGCTGGCCGCCGAATGCAGCACGGCTTTTGCTGCCACCAATGGGAAAACTGCTGAGGAAGAGCAGAAAAAGGAAAATGCTATCCTTAAGAACGGCAATGGTGATTATACCATCGAGCTTGAGGAGAATCAGATCGTTTACGGGTCAGATCCGAGATTTGTCGTTAAAGACAAGGCCGGGAATATATATTATGGTGGTTACAGTATTCGTTTTAGGTACAATAATGAGATCATGTATCAAAACGAAGCATATGCAGAGGGGTTAAAGCCCGGTGATAAGGTGGATGTCATCATTGAATGCACTGTAAATGAACAGCCCCTTGTTACCGGAACGCAGTACAATCAGATAGAAGTCAGAGGGGAGTTTAAGGATGTGCCCGTAGTAAAGAACACAGGGACTCCTGAAAGCGTGTTTGGTAGTTATCCGCGCACTCTGTACAGGACAAAGCAGTATAAGGAGCAGATAAGCAATAAAAAAATAGAGTATGGCTACTTAGGGACTGGGATAAGCGCTTATCTCTGTCTTACAGAAAAAGGTGTGGAAAAGTTTGGGGATCTGTCAGCAGACGAGTATGAGCTTGAAAACGGAACGGATTTTGAAGTGAAGTTTTTTGTACGGGATTATGATAAAAAACAGAATGTAGACGTTACGGAGAATTTCGGGATTAACTTTACCGGATATAAGGCAAAATTCATGGTGTACGATGAGTATAGCATATCATTCGATATCAATGAGATCCAGGTTGGACGCACCGTAGCTCAGTTTAGGGAGATCCTGGAAAAGCATGCTGTTCTGAAAAAGAATGGTGCGGTACAGCAGTGGGACAGCTCAAAAATGACGATCAGCGTGAATAATGGCTATGCTTTGGAAAGTGATGAAACAGCTGCAG
Organism: Lachnospiraceae bacterium; assembly: GCA_017448845.1. Lineage (GTDB taxonomy): Bacteria > Bacillota > Clostridia > Lachnospirales > Lachnospiraceae > NK4A144. The sequence goes on along the minus strand of JAFSKT010000038.1, from coordinate 39,954 downwards.
ATCTGGGCACTGAAGGAAAATATCTCTCTATTATTGCAAATGTTGATTTTCATGACGGGGATAAAGACGTGGTTGTTAGTGGATGGGGTAATTTTAGAGTCCGCAAAAACGCCTATAACATATTTGTTGATCCCTTTGAAGAGGTCGCAAGCTCAACAGGTGCTTCGTATGATCGGACTTTGCATGATCTCATGGTGAATGCTTATGCAGTTAAAAATGAGTCTGAAAAAATACGTATCGGAAGTCTGGGTGAGGGGGAGAGTCTTTTCTTTAAGGCATATGATAAAGACGATGATGATCATGGCCTTAAGGACTCTGAATTTTTCAAGGCTATCCGCCCGGAAGATGAATATAAATACAGGCTTGTCTGGTTCATTCCTTCAGAGCAAAGAAGGATAAGTCACTGGGATCATCTGAAGTTCTTCGCCTACGATCCCCAGAATGACACGGCAAATCCTGCCAACCCTTATGGCGATACACATAAGACAGACGGCAGCGATGTTGAGGAACTGGCTGAAAATGCGGCAGCTTATGTATTTGATCCGGAAAAATCAAGCACATTGATAGGCGCTGTTCCGGTGGATATTTCCAAGAAGTTCGAGAACTATAAGAGTCATAGTGATTATGAAGAGTCCGCAAAGCATCGTTATACCGTAGATAATAAAAAAATCGCCACTGTGGACAAGAATGGAAATGTTAAGCCGAAGAAAACCGGAGTGGTAAAGATCTCGCTGGAACAGAAGGTAAAGGGCAGCGGATGGACGAAGATCGGGGATCCCGTAGAAATGTTTGTCCAGGTTCCCACTATGAAGAAGAGTGAGACCATTGCAGTCGGCGGGAAACTTAATGCGAGAACCTTTGTAAGCACGACTACTTTCGCGCCCAGCAAGTGGGTCTCCAGCAAACCGGCGGTTGCAGAAGTGGATCCCGTTACCGGAGAAGTAACCGCAAAGAAAAAGGGAACGGCGAAGATCATAGCTGTTTACGGCGATGACAATAAGAATTCAAAGAAGAAGTACAAGACCAAGCTGAAAGTAAGCTGACACCCCAAAACAAAACACCCGGCAGCTGACCGCTAAAGCATAAAGTGGAATCCTGCCGGGTGTTTTTTATATAGATGTTATATTGATCAGGACTCTCCGTTATTGTCCCTCAAATACGTCAGGAATCCGTCCTCAGGGATGGGCTTTGAATAATAAAAGCCCTGGATGAACTCAACTCCCATATCCTTCATGACTTTCACATGTTCTTCGGTTTCAATGCCTTCAGCAACGACGCCCATATCCATCTTATGAAGGATATCCATCAGGCCGATGAGCACGTGCTTGATCTTATCATTATTGAAGAACTCGCGGGTGAAGGTATAGTCAAATTTGATGTTCTGTACAGGCATATTTACGAAGTAATCGATGTTGGAACGGCCTGTGCCGAAATCATCCAGGGAGAAGGTCACGCCTCTTTCCAGGAGCCTGGTCATATTCCGGAGCATAATCTCCCTGCTCTGAGCAGCAGCGGTCTCCGTGATCTCAAGGTTGATCCTTCTCGGATTAATATGGTATTTTTCAATATACCTCGTGACAAAGCCTGCCGGATTTTCATAGTCGAACTGCGCAGCTGAAACATTGATATGGACCTGTTTGAGACCATACTTTTCCGCTTCGCCCTTTGAGAGGAAAAGGCATACCTTTTCAAATACCCTTATGCCAAGGGGGATGATCTGGCCGGTCTCCTCGGCAATGGGAATGAACCTGCCGGGAGGGACGATCTCACCGCTCTCAAGCCTTATACGAACAAGGGCCTCCGCCTCATCAAAGCAGTCCTTTTTTACATTGTAGAAGGGCTGGTAGAATACCTCCACCCTGTCATTTTTCAGAGCATCATCGATCATTTCTCTTATATTGCTCTGTGCCCTTAATTCCTGCACCAGATCCTCATTTGCCACCAGGATCTCCTGTTCACACTCAAGATAAGTATGGAGAAAACGGAAAAATTCATCCGGACCGTTCATAATGAGGCTGTCGGGGATCAGAAGATAGGTTCCCTTTGCAGGCAGGTCGGTGACATTGTCCTTCTGCATCTTAATGTTGGCGGCTCTCTCAAACATACGGTTCTTGTCATCATAGAGCACGCAGAAGGTATCGTCGTCAATACGGAAGGCAGGCTCCGGACCCAGCTTTACCAGTGCCCGGGCGGTACGCATTACGGCGTTCTGCTCCGTGTTGTAATCCACATAGGTGGTAAGATAATGTATCTTTGCGGTAAACATTGAAAAGCTCTTGCCGAATCTGTACTTATCATGCACATAGACCGAAAGGGCGTTGGTGGTAAAAAGACCGGTGGAGCCGTCCAGGAATTCACTGGGGTTTTCCAGCTGTATATAAAGGATCACCATGCCGAAGGAAGATGCAAAACCCACCAGCAAAAGCTCAGGCTCGATAAACTGTACGACAGCGGCAAGAAGCCATATCCCCTGCCAGAGAAGCATGGCGATAAACCTTCTTCCCGGCATCTTTAATCTGTAAACCATGGTGATGATAATGGTGGTCAGGATATATACAGCGGAAAGGGCATAGGCTACCGAAGTGGAAGGTCCAAAGGAATAAACCATACGTCCGCTGGCCGTAAAGCCGATGGGAAGGAGGAGCATCAGCACCTCCCCTAAACCGAATATCCCATGGAACGAGGCCCGGGCAATTTTCGCCCAGGTTTCGTCTCTTGGGAGCAGACTGGTGGAGGCATAGACATAGCCTAAATAGCCCTGCAACACCAGCAGCATGATATAAAGTTTGCAGACTATTCGGGTAATATCGGAGTTAAAGCCCCGGTGTACGGACATATTGATAAAAACGATGGAAAGGATGTCGAAGATCAGACAGGAAAAGCACGCGCAAATAGCGCACTGAAAGAGCTTGCGGTTCATAAGGTCAAGTCTCTTTTCACGGAAGAACATGACGGCAATGGTAAATATGATAAAAAGCGCACAGCACTGAAGTTCTATGTTCATTTAAGCCTTATCGTCCTTTTCCCTGCTCCTTTGCAGTCTCTGCAGGCAGAGGAATTCATACAAAATTATTATACTCCATATCAACAGGTATTATCAAGGATACACCCGGGGTAAGAAGGGCGGATAAAATTTCATCCATGAGACCGTTACTCTGCAAAATGTTGAATAAATGGCGCTATAATCGACTTATTTTTGTAAAAAAATATTACTTACATTTATGTTTTATTAGTGTTAGAATAGTGAACGCACAGCTGAAATAAGGGGCAAAATGACAATAACGGTTGTTGTCTTTTCCCTCATCCCAAAGAAAGGAGCTCTCATGTATAAAACCGGAGATTATGTTGTTCACAAAGTAGATGGGTTATGTAAGATAACCGATATATCCGTTCTCGATATTCCCGATATGGATAACACAAAGAAGTATTATTATCTGATACCCACCGAGTCACCCGCCAGTAAGATTTATGTTGCAGTCGGTACAGGAGAGGCTTCTTTAAGAGATCCCCTTACCGAAGAGGAGGCTCTGGATGTAATCGATTCTTATCCTGAGCTGGATGAGATATCTGTTGAGAATGAAAAGAACCGCCAGAATGCTTATTCTGCAGCTCTTGTACAGAACGATGCAAAAGAGCTGATGCGTCTTATAAAGACCACGTTGACAAGGAAGAATGAGAGGCTTAAGAAGGGCCGTACAGCTACAACGGTAGACGAGCACTTCCTTAAATCCGCTGAACACGCTCTTTACGGTGAGCTTGCATACGCTTTAGGTATTGAAGGCGGAAACATGGTTGAATTCATAAAGGCCAGGATCTCAAAATAAACTTTGAGCTGATAAAGACGATCAAGGGCAGGAAGCAAAAGCTTTCCTGCCCTTTTCTTTCAATGTTTTCCTGTTGATATGTCAATCCATTCCGAGTAGAACTCTAAGTACCTTAGGAGCCTCTCTATTTCGGCTTTGTCATCTGAACTAAGGATATGTACTATATTTCCGGGGATAGTGTTCAGAGGACCGTCGTAGTACTTTCCGGTAACGAGATAATCCAGACTGCAGTTAAAGATGCGGCTTACCTCTACCAGATTATATAAGGACAGGGAAGCGCAGTCCCTCTCCACATGGCTTATATGCTTTGGACTTACGTCAAGCTTATTTGCCAGAGTTTCCTGTGTCATTTTTCGGGAGCGTCGTAATGCTGCAATCCGTTCCCCGATACCGGAGATCTTTTTCTCTTTCATATCACTCCAGCCCTCCACATAGTAAAGATAAGGAAATTAAAGTTTTTATTTAACTATGTGAAAGGTTTGAAAAAACCCAATTAAGTGACGTGAAAGGTTTAGTTCCTTACTTCAGGAATTCCAGATCCCGGGCTGCAGGATAGCCGTAAGCGCTTTCTGCGCTGTTAACCGCACAGATGAGAGCTTCGCTCATGACTTCAGCAGCAAGCATACCGGTCAGATCCTTGTCTGCCGGTACATTTCCTACAGAGACCGCGTAAATACTGTCGCCGTCAGCTGAGGTATGAACCGGGTTTATGGACCTGGCAAAGCCGTCGTGGGCCATGCCTGCGATCTTGCAAAGAGAGGGCTTGTTAAAAGCCGCATTGGTGATCACGATCCCTATTGTGGTATTGCCGGTGAATTTATTGTCGATAACATCTGTTGTTTTTGACATGAAATCAACAGTACTTCGGAAACCGTTTTTTTCCTCGTTCAAAAGACCGGCAATCTTTTTCCCGTTTTTGTGGTCAAAAACATCCCCGAGGGCATTAAGGATAACGACGGCACCGATCTTTAAGTCGCCGATCTGAATGGCATGACTTCCGATACCTGTTTTCATGCAGAAATCCATACCGCAGGCCTTTCCCACAGTGGCGCCTGTACCGCCGCCGTAGTTGCCGTCCCTGTAATTAGGGTTTTCAAAGGCGGCCTTTGCTGCCTCATATCCCATTTTTGCGTCGGGCCTTACCTTCATATCGCCTACAGTCAGGTCGAAGATGTCTGACTGTACCACCAGGGGAACCTTAGTCACTCCCACATCAAATCCGATATCGTGTTCTTCAAGATATTCCATGACGCCGTTTGCGGCTCCTAAACCGAAGGCGCTGCCTCCTCCCAGGAGGATTGCATGGACAAATTCCGCTGCCATAATGGGATTCAGGAGTTCGGAATCCCTGGAAGCAGGACCCCCGCCCCGGACATCAAGACCGGCTGCCATGCCTTTATCGCTTATGAAAACCGTGCATCCCGTGGCAGCTTCCCTGTTTTCACTCTGTCCGATACGGATCCCTCCTATATCGTTTATTGAAATGATCTCTTTTTTCATGACATTAACCCCTTGTTGATATTTGTTCTCTTTGATTATAAGCCATGTCCCAAAAATAATCTATAACACCTTGTGAAAGAAGAGCATCCGACCCAGCTTTATAAATAATCATACTTTTAATTTTAGATTTGACGGTTTTAGACGTGGCATACCATATGCAGGTTTTTTTGACGTGCAAAAAAAGATGTGGACTTCTATATCTTTGAAAAAAAGGAAATAACTGGGCGAACGCCCGGACTCCGGTCTTACGACCGCTCTTTCTTTCACGGGAAAGAATACTATAATGTAATTCCTCACTTGTCAAGCGGAAAAACAGCGATTTTCTCTAACTGAAAGGTACAATTTTACGGGAAAATATATTTTTCCGGTTTGATTTGTTAAAAAACATGAAAAAAGCGTAGTTTTTTGGCTGGGGAGATGGCGCATGTACCGGCTTTCCGTGCTCGTGTCCTGACGAAGTCTTCTAAACTCGCCCCTCTATGGCTGACACAACCGGACGCGCCGCCTTCCAATTCGCATCCATGCTCAGAAAGGCTAAAAATCGCATCCATGCGATTTTTGCGCTATTGGTTTAGGCTCGTTAAGAAGCTTCGTCAGGACCTGCGCGCGCAAATCCGGTACATGCGCCATCTCCCCAGCAGCGGAACTGATTCGGCCAGCCGGGGAAGGGATTGCTGCGTTAGTCCTTTGACACACATAAGCACATTTGCCCCCATAAGCGAAAAATGGTAAAATAAATAAATCTGTCGGCAATAAAAAGGGGCCTTTGGGGTATGCGGGCTGCGCCGTTAAATGACAGACATGCAGGTGCAGCGCGAATGATCACGAGGAGGGAGAGAATATGCTGCTTGAGTTCATTGGAGCGGACCATGAGGTTACGGGAAGCTGTCATTACTTATCGGTAAACGGAAAGAACATCCTTGTGGATTACGGAATGGAGCAGGGGAGAAAGACCTATGAGAATGCGGATCTCCCGGTGCTGCCGGGGGAGATAGACTATATTCTTCTGACCCATGCCCATATCGACCATTCGGGCCTGCTGCCCTTAGCTTATAAGAAGGGTTTCAGAGGGCAGATCTTCGCCACGGAAGCTACGGCAAAGCTCTGTAATATCATGCTCCGTGACAGTGCCCATATACAGACCTTTGAAGCAGAGTGGCGGAACAGGAAGGCCAGGAGAAATTCCAATATTGAGGATTTCGTGCCCCTCTATACCATGGAGGATGCGGACGGGGCCATAAGGCTTTTACATCCCGTTAAGTATAAGGAAATGATACATATCGCCGACGGGATAGATGTGAGATTTACGGATGTGGGCCATCTTCTTGGATCTGCGGCCATAGAGGTCTTCCTTACGGAGGATGGTGAGTCCAGGAAGATAGTATTTTCCGGGGATGTGGGAAATATCGACCAGCCCATTATCAAGGATCCGGAGGCTGTGGATGGAGCGGATTATGTACTTATAGAATCCACCTACGGAGACAGGCTTCATTCCGAGGATAAGCCTGACTATGTAAAGGAGCTTTCGGAAATACTTAGCTACACCTTTGAAAGAGGGGGAAATGTGGTGATCCCTTCCTTCGCGGTGGGACGTACCCAGGAGCTTTTATACTTTATAAGAGAGATAAAGGAAAGAGGCTTAGTCCATGGATATGAGGACTTCCCGGTTTATGTGGATTCACCCCTTGCGGTGGATGCCACCAGTATTTTCGGGAAGAGTTCCATAGATTGCTATGATGATGAGGCAAAAGAGCTGTTGAGGAAGGGAGTAAATCCCCTGTCCTTCCCGAACTTAAACCTCTCCATCACACCGGATGATTCCAAGGAGATAAACTTTGACGACGAGCCGAAGGTCATAATCTCGGCCTCCGGAATGTGCGATGCCGGACGTATAAGGCACCACCTTAAGCACAATCTGTGGAGAAGGGAATCGACCGTGCTCTTTGTGGGTTACCAGTCTGTGGGCACTTTGGGACGGGCCCTGGTGGAAGGTGCTAAGACCGTAAAGCTCTTCGGGGAAGAGATCTCCGTAAACGCAAATATCGAGATCTTAACAGGAATGAGCGGCCATGCGGACAGGAACGGCCTTATTAACTGGGTAAAGAACAGCTTCGATCCGGAGAGCACAAAGAAGATCTTCGTTGTCCACGGCGATGACATGGTGACGGAGAAATTCGCGGATCTCTTAAAGCAGGACCTGAAGTTTGACGCCTATGCCCCCTTCAGCGGCACAAAGTATGACCTCATAAAAGATGAGTTTGTTGAGGAGACCAAGGGCGTTGCCGTTAAGAAGACATTTGATAAGGGCAGGATCAGCAGCGTATTCCAGAGGCTTCTTGCTGCAGGAGAGCGCCTGCTTTCCGTTATCAGGAAGTATGAGCACGGGGCCAATAAGGATCTGGGCAAGTTTGCGGATCAGATCAACGCCCTTTCCGATAAATGGGACAGGTAAACCTCCGGAGTCCCGTACTAAATGCCTTGCCTGAAGGAGAAAAATAACACATGATTTTAATAGCAGCAGTAGACAGGAACTGGGGAATAGGAAAGGATAATTCACTGCTTTTCCATATTCCGGCAGATCAGAGGTTTTTCAGGGAGACTACCACAGGGAACGTGGTGGTGATGGGGAGGAAGACACTGGACAGCTTCCCCAACGGAGCTCCCTTAAAGAACAGGACAAATATCGTCCTGTCCAGAAATACTTCCCTTAATAAGGAAGGTATTACGGTCTTTAATGATACGGAAAGCCTTATGAAAGAACTTGAAAAGTATCCGAAGGATTCGGTTTTCTGTATAGGCGGGGCTTCGGTTTATGAGGAGCTTCTCCCCTTCTGCGATAAGGCTCTGATCACAAAGGTGGACGAGGCCTATGAGGCAGATGCTTACTTCCCGGATCTGGATAAGATGGAAGACTGGGAGGTAACAAAGGTGAGTGAGGAGCAGACCTGTTTCGATCTGGTCTATCACTTTGTGACTTACGAAAGAAAAGCGTAACAGAACTGTCCGGATATGGGCAGATATCAGATAAAGGAGAAAAGTCATGGCAATTTTACGTTTAAAGCCTGCATACTTTGACGATATGTGGGGTGGGAGCAGATTAAAGAAGGAGTACAATAAATCGGACTATCCGGGATATGTGCTGTCTGAGACCTGGGAGCTTTCCTGTGATCCGGAGCATCCGACGGTGATCGACAGCGGATCCTTTAAGGGAAAGACCCTGAAGGAATACTTTGACGCTGAGGGAGAAAAGGCACTTGGCACAAGGTACAGCCGTTTTGATGAATGGCCCCTTTCCGTAAAGTTCATAGATGCACATCAGAATATTTCCATCAAGGTGCATCCTTCCGATGAATATGCGGAAAAGCAGGGACTTACAAAGGGAAATGACGAGTGCTGGTATATCCTGGACGCTCTTCCGAATTCAGGTATTTTCTACGGCGTTGACAGGGATGTTACAAAGGAAGAGTTCGAAAAGATGGTGCGGGACAACACTTTTAAGAAGGTATTGCACTTCCAGCCCGTTAAAAAGGGAGAACTCTATTTCTGCGGACCGGGACTTCTCCATTCCATAGGTGCCGGTGTGCTGGTGGTTGAAGTAAAGCAGATGAAACAGGTTAAATACAGGGTTTACGACTTCGGACGCGTAAAACCGGACGGGAGCCCCAGAGAGCTTATGATAGATGAGGCGAGAGAGGCTGCCCTTCTTAAGAAGGACGTACCCGAAAAGGATATGCACGGCCATCTCTGTGACTGCGACACCTTTACCATCGACAAGGTGGAGGTTGACGGGGAAGAGTATCTCTCCACGGATGGCAGCACCTTTAACCATTTACTGGTAGTGGATGGGGATCTGCTTCTCAGGTCCGGCGACATGAGAATGGAAGTCAATAAGGGTAACGGCATCTTTGTCAGTGCCGATCACGGGGAGTACAGAGTTAAGGGTCACGGCGCATTACTGAAGATAACGATATAATTCGGTTTTATGTAGAGATCCGGGACAGATGGAAAGATCTTATGAAAAATACACTCCCGTTGAGGTCATCACCACTCTGGGAGCGGAAGTAAAGGAATTCTGGTTTCCCTCTGTCATGACTCCGGTGTCCATGATACTGGAGGTTGTGATGGAGATGATCATACCTTTTCTCATGGCGTCCATTATCGATAAGGGCGTGACGCCGGGAAATATGGCTCACATCAGGCATACGGGGATCATTATGATCATCGTGGCCGTTATGGGCCTGCTTTTTGGCGTCATGGGGGCCCATTTCGGGGCAAAGGCCTCGGCAGGGCTTGCAAGGAACTTAAGGAACACCATGTTTGAAAAGATCCAGGCCTTCAGTTTCCCGAATCTCGACAAGTATTCCACGGCGGGGCTGGTTACAAGGCTCACAACGGATGTGACAAATATCCAGAACGCCTATCAGATGATACTCAGGATGTTCATGAGAGCACCCTCCTCCATAGTGATTGCCATGGTCATGGCTTTTTCCATCAATGCCAGGCTTTCCATGATCTATCTCGTGGCAGTGATCTTCCTTGCTATCTTCATTTTCTTCCTTATGGGAAGAGTCACGGATTATTTCGCTGAAGTATTCTTAAGATATGATGACTTGAACGAGAGCGTGCAGGAAAACGTATCCGGTATAAGGGTTGTCAAAGCCTTTGTGCGTGAGGAGCACGAAAAGAGCAAGTTTTTCGAGGCAGCGGGCAATATATACAGGATGTTCGTCCGGGCTGAAAAAATGATAATACTGAATATGCCGGTGATGCAGTTCACGGTCTATACCTGCATCCTTCTGTTAAGCTGGTTCGGGGCCCATTTTATCGTCTACGGTGATCTGACTACCGGAGAGCTTATGAGCCTCCTCACCTACTGCATGAACATACTGATGTCCCTTATGATGCTGTCCATGATATTCGTGATGGTCAGCATGTCAGCCGCCAGCGCCAGAAGGATCACGGAAGTGATTAAGGAGACTCCGGTGATAAGGGAGCCGGAAAACCCGGTATATGAGGTGAAGGACGGCAGTGTCACATTTGAAAACGTCTCTTTTTCTTATTACGGGAAGGAAAAGGATTACATCTTAAGTGATGTGAATTTAAGTATAGGGGACGGAGAGACCATAGGTATTATCGGAGGAACGGGAAGTTCCAAGACCAGCCTTATAAACCTTATAAGCAGGCTCTATGATGTGACTGAAGGCTCCGTGAAAGTGGGAGGAGTGGATGTCCGTTCCTATGATATAAAGACCTTAAGGAAAAGCGTAGCCCATGTGCTGCAGAAGAATGAGCTCTTTTCCGGGACCATACTCGAAAACCTGAGGTGGGGAAATGAGCTTGCCACGGAAGAGGAATGCGCGGAAGCCTGCCGCATAGCCTGCGCTGCTGAATTCATAGAGAAATTCCATGACGGATATGAAACCCATATAGAACAGGGAGGCACCAACCTCTCCGGAGGACAGAAACAGAGGCTCTGCATAGCAAGGGCCATACTGGGAAAGCCAAAGATACTGATACTTGACGATTCCACTTCCGCTGTGGATACCGCTACGGACGCCACCATAAGACAGGGCTTCAGGGAATCCCTTCCCGGCATGACGAAGTTCATCATCGCCCAGAGGATATCCAGCGTAATGGATGCGGACAGGATAGTGGTACTGGATGAGGGCCGGATCTCGGGAGTCGGAACCCACGAAGAGCTGATGGAAAATAACGAGATCTACAGGGATGTCTACGAGTCCCAGCAGAGCGGCGCGGGACTTTCGGATTTCGACGACTGAAAGGAAGAGAGGTTCGGGGCTTTCGGAATTCGACGACTGAAGGACAGAGGGTTTCATGAACCCCGGACTATAATGATAAAGATATGGCAGAAGAAAAAGTAAGACAATTTCATGGCAGAAGGATGGCTGCCCCCGGAGGCGTAAAGGTCAAGGATCCGGGAAAGATCTTTAAAAGGCTGATGGGTATTGTAATGAAGCGCTACGCCGTAAGTGTGGTGGTAGTCGTGGTCTGCATTATCGTCGGCGTCCTTGCCAGCGTTCAGGGAACCCTTTTCACCAGGACTCTGATAGATGACTATATCCTGCCTATGGTGAATAATAACAGCCGTGATTTCAGACCGCTTCTGGGAGCGATGACAAGGGTGGCAGTATTTTACCTTATAGGCATTATCGCTTCCTATGTACATCAGAGGCTTATGGTTGAGGTGTCCCAGGGGACGTTGAAAAACCTGCGCTGCGAGCTCTTCGAGAAGATGGAAAAGCTGCCCCTAAGGTACTTTGACACCCATCCCCACGGGGAGATAATGTCCGTATATACCAATGATATAGACACCCTCCGTCAGATGATAAGCCAGTCCCTGCCCCAGTTCCTTAATTCCATCATAACTGTGGTCAGCGTCCTTATCAGCATGCTGTTTTTGAATGTCCCGCTTACCATCATCACCTTATTTATGGTGGGGATATCCTTCTTTGCCTCAAAGACCGCAACCGGCATCTCCGGCGGTTTCTTCAAATCCCAGCAGAAGGCACTGGGGTCCATAAACGGCTACATTGAAGAGATGATGACCGGACAGAAGGTGGTAAAGGTATTCAACCATGAGGAGGCGGCAATAGAGGAATTTAAGAAGAGAAATGAGGAGCTTTTCCACAGCTCTTATAACGCCAATCAGTATTCCAATATATTAGGTCCCATAAACGCCCAGATCGGCAACCTAAGCTACGTGGTCTGTGCCATAGCAGGAGGCGCTATGGCCATAAGCGGTTTTTCGGGACTGACTCTGGGAGCACTGGCGTCCTTCCTTTCCTTTAACAGGAGCTTCAGCATGCCCATAAGCCAGATCAGCATGCAGATAAACTTTGTCATTATGGCATTGGCAGGAGGAGAGAGGATATTTGCCCTGCTGGATGAGGAACCGGAAGAGGACAACGGCTATGTGAGCCTTGTAAATGCAAAGAGGAACCCGGACGGCACCCTCTCCGAAACAGATGAGCGTACCGGACTCTGGGCCTGGAAGCATGTACACAGTGCCGACGGCTCCATAGATTACGTGGAATTAAAGGGTGAGATCACCCTTAACAATGTGGACTTCGCCTATGACGGGGAGCATTTTGTCCTTCATGACATAGCCCTCAACGCCGAGAGCGGGCAGAAGATCGCCTTTGTGGGCTCCACCGGTGCGGGGAAGACCACCATTACCAATCTCATCAACAGGTTTTACGATATTCAGGACGGAAAGATCCGCTTTGACGGGATAAATATAAATAAGATAAAGAAGGGGGATCTGAGGAGATCCCTCGGTATGGTACTGCAGGACACCAGCCTCTTTACCGGAACCATAATGGAGAACATCCGCTTCGGGCGTTTGGACGCCACGGATGAGGAAGTGATAAAGGCTGCGAAGTTAGTGAGCGCCGATTCCTTTATAAGGCATCTTCCGGAGGGCTATAATACAGTCATAACCGGAAACGGCGCCTCCCTTTCCCAGGGACAGAGGCAGCTGCTTTCCATTGCAAGGGCTGCGGTGGCAGATCCTCCGGCACTTATTCTGGATGAGGCCACCAGCTCCATAGACACCAGGACAGAGAAGATAATCCAGGCGGGGATGGATTCCCTTATGAAGGGCAGGACCAGCTTTGTCATTGCCCACCGCCTTTCCACCGTAAGAAATGCCGACTGTATAATGGTACTTGAAAACGGAAGGATCACGGAAAGAGGGAACCACGAGGCCCTGATAAAGGAAAAGGGCAAGTACTACCAGCTTTACACGGGGCTTAAAGCCGCAAATTAACGTAGTTACTGACACTTAAAAAATTATTTAAAACCTTTTTCTCCAAAGGCTGTACTATTGTGTAGCCGATTAAAAGGTTTGTTTCCGAAATTGACTGATCGGGAATTCGGACAGGCTTTGTTTTCCGGATATAATGTGCCTTATATCTTTGAAGACGGGGCAGGTTCAGAAGGAAGGAGAAGTTGTTTTCAGAAAGGGACCGCATCTCACGGTGCCGGATAAAGGCACTGTGAGATATAGAAGATGGAGTGTTTAAGGAGGAAAAGGTAATCGGAGCTAAAAGATGGAAGTTAATCCGAAGCTCAAATCGGCTGTAATACAACTTAAGAGCGGGAATGATGAGGCATTCGGCGAGGTATACGCATCTACCTACAACTATGTGTATTTCCGTGCCCGTCAGATCATGAAAAATGAAGATGACGCCATGGATCTCATGCAGATCGTGTATATGGAAGCATATAAATCCATTGCAAATCTCGATAAACCCGAGAGTATCTATTCCTGGCTCAGTTCGATTACCTTCAGGCAGGGGATGAAATTATTCCAGAAAAACAAGGAAATATTGCTGGACGAGGATTTCGAGAATATCTTTGATTCTGTGGAATCCCCCGACAGAGATTCCAGACCTGAGCTTTCTATCGAGAGGAAAGAGCAGCAGGAGCTGCTTGCTTCTCTGATAGACTCCCTTCCGGAAGTTCAGCGTGCCACAATGGTGGCATTCTATTACGATAATATAAAGATAGAAGAAATAGCAGATGTTATGGGATGCTCTGTAGGTACTGTAAAGAGCAGGCTCAGCTATGCGAGACAGGCACTGAAGAAGAAGCTGGAGGCAGCTGACAGGAGAGAGGGCAAAGGAAAGGCCGGTAAGATGGCTCTGACCGCAGGACTTCTTTTCGGAGCAATTCAGCTCATGTCAGAGGAGACGGTATTAGCTGCGCCTTTGGCTGCAGGTGCATTCGGAAATATATGTTCAGGACTTGGTATAGCTGCCACAGGTGCGGCTCTTGCAGGAACTGCCCTGGCTGGAGGTGCCGGTGTTTCAGCGGCTACGGGAACTGTTACAACGGCAGCTACAGCAGCGACTACTGCAGCGGCTACAACTGCGGCGGCAGGAACAGCGGCTACCACAGCAGCGGGAACGGCAGCTACAGCGGCGGGAACGGTCTCAGCAGCCGGGACGGCAGCAGCTACAGCAGCGGGAACAGCGGCAGCAGCAGGAACGGCAGCTACAGCAGCGGGAACAGCGGCAGCAGCAGGAACGGCAGCTACAGCAGCGGGAACAGCAGCAGCGGCAGCAGGTACAGCGGCAGGCAGCGTTGCGGCTGCAGGAACCGCAAAGGGAATAGCAGTGGCAGTGGCAGTGGCGGTAGCAGGTACAGGCGGAACAGTAGGTACTACAATTTACAGGAATACTGTTTCTTCCGTGGACAGTGCCTCCGTAAATGAAGAGAACAGCAATGTAATTATTTCAGATAATGATGTGGAAAGCGACATTTCCGACAACGGGACGAATGAGATCATAGAAGAAGAGCCTGTATTTGCCGGTGAAGAGAGCGCTTATGAGAAGGAAATTCCGACTGAGGCAGCATCTGAAGAAGCGGGAGATGAGGATACAGAGACATCTCCGGTAGCAGAGGAAGAGTCCGAAAAAGATAATAAGGATAAGGACGGGAAGGAAGCCGAAGAAAAAGAGAAGGAAGAAGTTTCCGAAAACGCTCTTTCTGAAAACACTATTGAAGTCAGTCCCTTCAAGATGTCCGATAAGAATAAGAAACATCTGGCCGGGGCTGTGGCTTCCCTCTACATGATGTCGAACTGCAATGTCTATAACGGCAAGGTGGATAATGAGGCATTAGAGGCCGCTTATCTCTTAGAGAGCGGGAAAGTCCTTTCCAATAAGGAGATAAGGGCACTTTCCGGAAACCAGGTTTACTTAAAGGCTCCGAAGATCAGTTCTGCTGAAGAGATCGGCGGAATAGTCACCCTGAAGGGAAGCTTTTCATCAGGTCACAGAGATGAACACGGTAACAGCGTGGTCGACAATTATGACTTTGTGCTCACAGGTACAAGGGAAAATGATAAGGGAGTCTTCGGAAAGTTCAAAGCAGACAATCTCGTGATGGTACACAGCGGATCCGAGACTGTGGAAGTTATATCTTCTCCTTCGGTCAATACTCCCGAAGTTCCGGATAATACCGGGGAACCGGTGCAGGATAACGAAAACAAACCGGTACAGGAGCAGAATCCGGTCACTGATGAGGCACGTGAGACCGAGAGTACCGTATCAGCCGGTGAGCTCCCTTTCAATGCAATTTAAGAGTCGCACATTGTCCTCGTGATTCATGAAGCAGATACGCACATATCTGTTATCTAAGAAGGGAAAAGTGCAGCAGTTACGTATCATCATCTTCTGCATTATGCAGCTGTCAAAAAGGGTATCGGCATTTACCGAGTCCGAATCTATGCGGAAGAGAATGAAATTAGCAGAAGGTTCATAGGTTTTTATGGTGGCGGACATGGCGGAAAGCCTTTCCGTCACATATTTTCGCTCTTTTTCAATGAGTTTTACCGTTTTCTCTATATATTTGCTGTCCTTAAACATCACTTTTCCCGCAGCCTCTGCAAGGGAATTGATGGTCCAGGGGTTCATTATCTTTCCTACTTCCCTTATGAGATCCCGGTTTCCGGTGACGGCGTAGCCCAGTCTTAAGCCCGGAGCCGCGAAAAACTTGGAAACTCCCCTTATGATAAAGAGGTTATTATAGTAATCGGTGAGGGGGATACCCTCTGTCTTTTCCCTGTCATGCACAAATTCAATATAGGTCTCGTCCACCATGACAAAGATATCCCGCTCCTTGCAGATATCCATGATGGTGCGGAGGTCATTCCGGTTTATCACGGTGGAGGTGGGGTTGTTCGGATTGCAGATAATAAGCATATCCACGTCGTTACGGAGGTTCTCGTTGAGCTCATCCATATCCAGCCTAAAATCCCTCTTTTCCTTTAGCTGGTAGTAGTAGGATTTTCCGCCGGAAAGGGAGACCTCCCTTTCATATTCCGAATAGGTGGGGCCTATTATCAAGGTCTTTCCCGGTCTTTTTATATCTATTATCATTGAGATCAGTTCAGTGGAACCGTTCCCGGGGATGATCTTTTCTTCCGATGTGTTTAAGTAGCCGGCGATGACCTGCTTTAATTCCCTGTATTCCCTGTCGGGGTAGGAAGAAATGCAGTCAATCTCTTCTGCCACAGTCTTTTTTAACAGGGGAGAGATCCCCAGGGGGTTCACATTGGCCGAGAAGGATACGATCTCGTCCTTATTTATGCCGTACAGTTCCTCGATCCTCATCAGATCGCTTCCGTGAAAATCATCTTTATGCTCAAGCATCATATACCTCATTGTATCAAGACAGTTCTTAGTGTATACTGTTATGTTAGAGTCACAATCGGGGGATTATGTCCTCACGGTTATGATATCAAATATCACCGGAAATTAAAATAGCCATAATGGAAAGCCACATCAGTCGCATTTTAAGCGGAGAATTCGGAAAAAAACATAAGGGTTTGTCCTTTCCCGAAGAAAAATTGGAGCTTACGGTATTTCCCGACGAGGATATCGAGGGCGTTTTTCATGTGCATTCCGAAAGGAAGGACAGTATAGACGGCATGATCGTCTCCTCCGAGTCCAGGATGGAATGCGATAATGTAAAGGTGGAAGAGGACCGGTCTGAAGTGCATTTTACCTTCAGGGCAAAGGGCCTTCAGGAAGGTACTGTGATAAAAGGGGATATAGCCATCATCTCCGAAGAAGGAGAGTACAGGCTTCCCTTCTCCGTAAGCGTTGTGATGAAGTACCCGGAAAGCTCCCAGGGTATGATAAAGAACCTGTTCCACTTTACGAACCTTGCAAGGAATCATTTCGATGAAGCGGTAAATCTGTTTTACTCCCCCGGTATGCAGAATATCTTTAAAGATCAGGACAGACGGTCCTTAAATCTCTACAGGGCCTTTTCCGTATATCCGGGTTCCGGCGTGAACGTGGAAGAATTCCTGATAGCTGTCCATAAGAAGTCCCCGGTAATCTTCACTACAGATCAGGATAAGGTGGAGATAAGGGAAAGAGGGGAACTGAACAGGCCGAAGGAAATAAAGATAAGAAAGAGCGGTTGGGGATATACCAGGATCAGTGCCAGGACCACAGGGGGCTTTATCAGGCTTAAAAAGGATCTGATAACCTTAAGTGATTTTGACGGGGATCTTGCCTCCCTTAATTACATGATAGACCCTGAAAAGCTCCACCGTGGATTGAACAGGGCTTTCATAATACTTAAATCCTTCAGTTCCGAGATAAAGATAGAAGTGGATGTGGACCTGACTCCCGACTCTGAAGAGGAGAATAATGCCCGGCTATTCAGGCGTCAGAGGAACATAGCCTCCCTTATCAGGTATTACCTTGATTTCAGGGTAAAGAGAGTGGATCTCATGACCTTCTCCACCAGGACGTCCGAGACCTGCAGCCACATGATCGATGAAGATAAGAGGGATATACTGCCGAGGCTTGTCATGACTCATGTTTACCTTTTAGAGGGCAGGGATCATGACGCGGAGATCATGCTTTCCCTCATAGATAATGAGTTCATGCTGGGAGATATCCACTATGAGATCGAGGGATACTATGATTACTTAAAGGCCCTCTATAAGAAGGAAAACGTTTTTGCCGATGAGATGAGCGGTGAGGTAAGGCGGCTGCATATAGAGCATCCCGATTCCTCCATGCTGCTCTGGTTCAGGTTCTATTTAGATAAGGAACTGGGAGACCATCCGGAAGAAAGGCTTAAGCTTTTGGACCGGCAGTTTATGTCCGGATCCAAAAATCCACTTTTATATATAGAGGTTTTAAGGGCCCTTACAGAGAAGCCGGAGCATACAAAGATCAATTCCCTTTCGGAGATCCACGCCCTGTACTGGGGAGTGAAGAACGGCATTTACTATGAAAAGCTTGTATCCGCCATCCTTTCCTTCAGCTATGGGATGAAGGGTTATTCCGCCGTATTCTTAGAGGTGGTAAAGGCTTATTACAACAGGTTCGGTTCACTGGAACTTTTGGAAGCGATCTGCTCCATCCTAATAAGGGAGAGGGGAAACAGAAAAAGGACCGATGACGATTTCCGCTGGTTCAATGCCGGCGTGAGATACGGCTTAAAGATCACAAGGCTCTACGAGTCTTACTTAAATACAGCACCCGACGATCCCAGCGAACTGATGCCGGAGTCCATACTTATGTACTTCAGCATAGGCGCGGGCGTGGGAAATGACAGGATGGCTCTGTTCTACGCATCCATGATAGTCAATAAGGACAGTACCGCAGAGATACTTAAGAGCAATGAGCAGAGGATAGCTGCCTTTGCCGTTAAGGAGGCGGAGAATAAGCGTATAAGCGTAAACCACGCCATTATTTACGAGTATGTGGCGGGACTTCCGAAAAATGAGCTTTCAAGCCGTTTCATGCTGGCTATCAGTCCGCTCATATTCTGCCATGAGATCACCGTGGACGATCCCAGCGTGAAGGTGGTGGCTTCGGTGGAAAACGGCTTCAATAGGGAGCATTCCGGTACCGTCACCGGAGGGAAGGCCCTTATAAGCTTCTACGGCGGGGAATACGACCTTATAACCGAATATGACGATATGCGGAGAACTTTAGCAAAGAGGGGTGTCAAAGACAGGACTCTTATCAATCCTTCCCGCTTTGTGAAGGCCATTCGCTACGGTATCGAAAAAGATCCGGGACAGGCTTTCTATGTCTGCGGCTCCGGAAGGCATACCATCACCGTGAATCAGGTGAATGAGAGCAGTGTCCGCGTGATCTCTGAAGCCCCGGAAATAGAGACCAGTATCCGGAATGAGTGCTACTTTGCGCTGCTCAGGCATTATTCCGACATAGATGATTTTGAGTCATTGGACAGCATATTGGATAAGCTGGATGTTTCCAAGGTTTCCATTGAGGTGAGGGCCGAGATCGCAAGGCTCTATGTCTCAAGGGGAATGCACGGTAAGGTTTATTCCATGATACGGGAATACGGCCCTGAAGGAATCGACCCGGTGATCCTTGTCCGGCTCTTAAGCCGCATGATAGGCGAGGGTATTAATACTGAGGATCCAAGCCTTATCAACCTTTCCATGGAAGCCCTGAAGCAGGGCAAATATGATGAAAACATACTGAATTTCCTCTGCGCCGAGTTCCATGGGACCATAAAGGATTTAAGGGATGTTTGGAAGGCAGCAAGGGAATTCGGGCTTGATACCGCAAGGATAGAGGAACGTATCCTGTCCCAGATGCTCTTTGCGGGATCCTTTACCGCTGACAGGGACGAGATACTCTTAAGCTGCATGGAGAACGGCGGCCGTGAGAGGATAGTCACAGCCTGCCTGGATTATATCGCCCATGAGTATTTCGTTGAAAAGAAGATAGTGGATGAAAGGATCTTCAAGGCTCTCTTAAAGAAATTCACGGATATGGATGAATTAAGTGATATTTCTTCCCTGGCGCTCCTCCGATACTATTCCGAGGATCAGGAAGATGAAGCGCTTAAAGAGAAGATAGCGCCTCTTGTTGAAAAGCTTATCAAAAAGGGAGTTATCTTCGACTTCTTCCGTGAATACAGGGATTATGCTCCTTCCATGGCCCTCTATCACGACAGGACCTTTGTGGAATACAGGACCGCCCCTGACAGGAGGGTAAAGATACACTATCTCATTTCCGATGACGATTCCGGAGACGGTTCATTTATGGAGCTCAATATGGAGGAAAATTACCCCGGTGTCTACACCGCCGACTTTATCCTCTTCTTCGGAGAGCGGCTCCAGTATTACATTACAGAGGAAGATGGTGAAACAAGGGAACTCACCGAGAGCGAGGAACTGGAAAGAGACCTTACCCGCGGCGTGAGAACGGATTCCCGTTACGATATGATAAATGATATGCTGTTGTCCGGATCTGTGCAGGATGATCCCAGCCTTGACGATCTTATGGATCAGTACCTCACCCTTACGGAAACAGTGGAGGAGTTCTTTTGATAGCGGCAAAACTTGTAGTAGGAATAGATTTCAGCGATAAATATACCCTGATCTCCACCTGTCACGACCCTTCCGAAGGGGTGGTGACCTGGTCCGGAAACAGCGGCAACGAGGATTTCAAGGTGCCGGTGGCGGCTTTTAAGCTCCCCGGAAGCGATAAGTGGGTCTTCGGTGAAGAGGCTGTGGAGAGGGCTGAAAGCTTCAAGATGAAGTACGAGACGGATATCCTTGCGAGAGCGCTTTCTGCCGGAGAGAGGGGGAAGGACCGGAAGAATTCTCCGGAGATAGTGCTGCTGGGCAGGTATTTATCCTACCTTTTAAGGCTTCCGCCGGAAACGGCCACCTCCAGAGTGAATGCCCTCTGCATTACAGAGAGGGAGGTTCATCCTTTTTCAAAAAAGGTTTTCGAGGAGGCGATGAAGTCTGCAGGCATAAGCATCCCTTCCATAAGAGTCATAAGCTACGGGGAAAGCTTTTTCTTCTATGCCCTGAGCCAGCCCATAGGCCTCTGGAAAAACGGAGCCCTGCTATATGATTACAGCGATGAGCTTTTTGAATCGGATTACTTAAGCATAGATCACGGCACAGCGCCCGTACTGGTATCGGATATAAGGAAGACACATGAGGACATGGTCCCCTTCTTTGGTGCCGACAGAAGGAAGATGGACGAGAAATTCCTTGCTGTTGCCATGGAAGACCTTAAAAAGAGCGTGTCCGGTACTTACCTTACGGGGGAAGCCTTTAATGAGAGATGGGAGCAGAGGACCTTAAGATTTATCTGCACCAGGTCCAGGGTGTTTAAGGGACAGAACCTTTACAGCAAGGGAGCCTGTTATTCGGCGGCGGACGACGTGGATCTTATAAGGATCAGCAGAAGGTATCTCTATCTGGGGAAGGATTCCCTGCTTACAAATGTGAGTTTAAGGGCTATTTCCGAGGGAAGGGAGTCCCTTATCCCCATAGCGGATGCGGGAAGCAAGTGGTATGAATCCTCAAAGACCATGGAAGTACTGCTGGGACATGACCGGGAACTTATAGTGGTCCTTACGGACATAAGGGACAGGAACGAAAGAAATGCGGTGATAAGGCTGGACTGGATGCCCATGCGCCCTGAGAGAGCCAGCCGTGTAAAGGTAGAATTTGAGTTCCTCTCGGCGAAAAGGCTGAGAGTAAAGGTTACGGATCTGGGATTCGGAGAGATATTCAGGGCCACGGGAGAAAAGAGGAAAGAGGAGATTAAGCTTTGATCTTTGAGTGTATAGGAAAAAGGAGTGAAAAACCCTATATCATAAAGGACACCCGCACAGGGATCTATTCACTTGAAGAACTTTTCTACTATATAAGAGAAAACGTTTTCATGCTTGATCCCGAAGACTTTGGCAGCGGCCTTGCCCGTTTCCTCCGCAGCAGGTTGGAGCTGCCGGAGATGGCGGATAAGTATGAAGAGATGCTTGCAAAGGAAGCATCTTTTGCGGACCGGATCTGTATGCTCTTTTCGGAATCCCGCTATTCCGGGGAGAGCGAGGTTGAGACCATCCGCAAAGCCCTTAACATGAGTGAACACATGAGCTACAACGATTCCCACAGGGTAAGGGCGGACTTTTTCTTTAAGAGTTCAAGGCTTCCGGAGGCGGTGATAGAGTACAAGGCGGCCCTGTCTCTTGTAGACAGGGAGCAGAACCCCTATGATGCGGCAAGACTCCTTACCGGTCTCGGAAATACCGCGGGAAGGATGTTCAAATTCGACAGCGCATGCAGGTACTTTGAGGAAGCTATGGAATTAAACCCCGGAGATCCCGGGATAATGAATAAATATATAGTTGCTGCCAGGCTTGCGGTAAAGGGCGACGGCTTCTTTGAGCTTATGAAGAAGAAAAACATCCCGGAGGATATATATGTGCGTGTCCTTGAGAGGATGAAGGAAGCGGAAAAGAAGGCCATGAGAAGGGATGACGCCCGATCCTTAAAAGAGGGCAGGAAGCAGAGAAGCGAAGGAAATTATAACGGTTATGTCACACTGAGAAACGGTGTGCTTAATGACTGGAAGAACAGATACAGAAATACAGGTGGTTAAGACGTGGGCATTATTTCCTGGATGAAAAACAAAATATCCACCCTTAAGAGAGGGGATGCTGAGGATGAGGGCTATTATGACGCTGATACCATCCGGGAGGATACTGCGCCTGTCCGCAGGGATTCCATCAATATCCGTTCAAAGGATCAGAGGAGCAGGTATATAGAAAACTGCTGTGAGCAGATGATCGAAGCGGATAAGGAGATAGAGCGCTCCAAGATGGAGTACCGTCTTGTGACGGATTATCTCACGGATATAGAGGTGATAGACGCTCTACCCGATGATTCAAAGAGGAACCTTGCCCGTATAGCGGATAAGATAAATACCTTAAGCCTCCAAAGCCAGGCCAAATCCAAGAACTTAGGCCGTATATCGGAAGAGAGATACCGTATCATGTCAAGATATGAGAACGAGATCCCGGACGACATACGAAATATGCAGAAAAATGAGGAATTTAAGGAGCTGGTCCGTCAGGATCTGCAGAAACTTGAGGGTGAAAAAGCCGTATGCGATTATAAGATAAACGAGATGCGCTCCACCATGAAGAACATGAAGAGCATGGTCTTTATAACCTTTCTTTTTGCGGTACTCCTTGTACTGCTCCTGTCCTTCCTTCAGTTTTTCCTGATGATGCATGCGGAACCGGGTTTTCTGCTTACTGCTTTCATAGCTTCAGGGGCCCTTATCTTTGAATACATCTCCTACACAAAGGCCAAAAGCGAGCTGGCCCGGAGCGAGAGATATATGAACGCGGTGATCTCCGAGCTTAACAAGGTAAAGATCCGTTTCGTAAATACCAGTAATCTTCTGGAGTATGAATACCGGAAGTACAGAGTAAACGCTTCCGATGAGCTTTCTTATCAGTGGGATACCTATATAGAGGAAAAACAGGCCCGGATCGCATTGGAAAGAGCAGATTCTGAGCTCTCCCTTGAGAGGACGGCCCTTCTAAAGGAACTCCGTTCCCTTAAGATAAAAGATCCGACCATCTGGCTCAATCAGTGTGAAGCCTTAGTCAATCCGGGAGAGATGGTTGAAGTCCGGCACGAACTCTTCGAGCGCCGTTCTTCCATAAGAAAGCGCATAGAATATAATACCCAGACCCGTGATATCTCCAGAGATGAGATAAATTCCATAGTCAAGGACTATCCGGAATACGGAGAAGAGGTCTTGAGCATAGTTTCAGGTTTCACGCCGGTCTGAGGTAAAACATCAATTTAAGCCGTATGATTTATATACGGATAATGCTATACTGTTTATGACATACACCGGTGACATGGCAGGCACGCACCGGAAAGGATCAGGCACAGATGCCTGCGGTAAGGATCAGGATATGAGATTCAAGGAAAAGACAGCGCTGTTTTTATTAACTCTGACAAGTGTTTCCCTGTTGTTATGCGGGACGGCATATGCGGATTTCGAGGCAAAGGATACCGGCAATATTATTCATGTCAAAGCCGCGGGAGAATACGAAAACTGGGAAGGGATCACGAATGTCCCCCAGTTTGAGGGACCCGACGGAAATTTCTGTTATGCTATCGCTCATGTTTCACAGAACAGGGTTGATGTATATATGACAAATGAAAACATGGATTTTGCCGGGAAAGTTGAACTTGAGATGCAGCATCCACTGTTCGGGACAGCGCTCTGTGATAAGGATGGCAATTTCTATCTGGTCACCGGAGAAGAAAATACCACATCCGACAGGAACAGGGAGACCGTCTTCATATCTAAGTATGACATGATCGGAGAGCATATTAAGACTGTAGGGGATAACGGAAGTTCCAGCATTGAGGATTATTTTGATGATGGATTCTATACTCAGAAGCCTTTTGAAGCCGGGAACTGTGATGCTGCCATAACCGGGGATATCCTTACCGTGGAGTATGCCAGGAAAATGTACAACGGACACCAGAGTAATTCTGTTTTTTCCGTCAATATCAAAGATATGTCAAAGGTCAATATGGGATTATTTTATGAATCCCATTCCTTTGCGCAGAGAGTGGTACCGGTGGATAAAGGCTTTGTTTTCTTAAGCGAGGGAGACTGTTACGGCAGGGCCTTTACCCTGTATTCCGCTGAAATGTCAGGTGGTGCATATACCAAAGGCACAAATTCCCAGCTCTTTAATTTCTGGGTAAATGATTCCTTAAATAATAATTATGCCCATACAGGGGGGCTTGCGGCTCTTCACGACGGCAGGATGGCCTTTGCGGCTCAGTCTGCCCGTTCACTGAACGAAAATGCCCTCAACGAAAGGGAGAATATCTTCCTGCAGGTTTTCGATCCATATGCGGATCTGAACTCACCTGCTTCTTATACCACCTCCGGTGAGAGGAGCGGCAAATCCGGAATGGATGGCAGCGAAGACGTAACAAATCACGGAGTTGAATGGCTTACCGATATCAGGGAAGGCGCCAAGATAAAACACGTCCAGATAGCGGCCCTTGACGGTCAGTTAATATTCGTTCTATATCATTATTGGGAAGGAATAGATTATAAGGGAGTGTACGGTATTATTATGGATGATAAGGGGGACGTGATCGTTCCGGCCACCCTGCTGGATGAAAAAGCCACCCTGAACCCCTATGAAATGCCTGTATGTGCAAACGGAGCGGTAACCTGGGTCGGAAACAGCTACAATGATAAAGAGGACAGGTTATACATCTATTCTTATAAGATCTCCTATGAGTCGGCCAAAGTTACAACAGCCCCGGCTCCGATCGAGGGACTGGAATACGACGGAAATACTCATACCCTGGTGACAGAGGGTGCGGCAGAAGGAGGAGAGATCCAGTATGTCCCTATAAAGGATGATACCAGAAGACCCGCTGATGAAGAGTTTTCTTCAACTGTTCCGGAAGGAAGGGATGGCGGAACCTACTACGTATGGTACAGGGCGCTGGGGGACGAAAACCACTATAACAGCCCTGCGGCCTGTGTGACAGTCACTATTAAAGGCGGTGACCCTTCCGGAAGCGATGATCCTTCCGGAAAGGATGATCCCTCCGTCAAAATCCCTGAAGGCCTTGGAAATTCGCTTTCGGAGAACAAGCCCATGGAATATCGTAAGGAAGAAAGGTCCGGTTTCGAAATATACTATTGTTATGCCCTTCCATTCTGGGGAAAACAGAAATCGGATATCAGAGTTTTTGGAGAACCGGGAGTTATTGTTGTCTATGAAGGCAACACCTATAACGCCACAAAGGTGAAGATAAATAAGAAGACCGGGCTCTACCAGATCACCGGGCTTTACGGAGTGGATAGAAGCGTTGTGAAGCTGCTGAAGACTGCCACAAAGGGAGGATTGGGACTTCCCTACAAGGTAAATCCCTTCTGTGTCAGAAATGATACCGGTATTTTCACGAAGTATAAAGCGGACGGAAGCCTTTCCACCGTGAAGGTTCTGATCGGTGAAAAGTATTATAAGGCAAAGAAGACTGAATGGAGCTATGACGATTCGTTACAGACCATATTCTTCAGCGGCAATCTGGACGGAAGTTATGTCATTCCTCAATGACCGGAGATTTAAGAAATTTTTAAGAGCCGGAAACGGTGTCTGAACTTGCGTGTAATTCTGTTTTCATTTATAATCACAAACTTGGGCAAGTAAATCATCAGCTGTTTAATTCCTGTTTTATTAACAGGAATTAAAGGGATGTGAGCAAAGATCATAAGGAGAATCTATGTCGGACAGAGACAGATATATAAGCCCCCTTTCGGGGAGATACGCTTCAAAGGAGATGCAGTACATTTTTTCCCAGGAAAAGAAATTTAAGACCTGGAGAAGGCTCTGGATCGCCCTGGCTGAAACCGAGATGGAACTGGGATTAAAAGAGATAGACGAGGACATGATCCGGGAAATGAAGGAGCATGCCGGAGATATCAATTACGAAGTGGCGGAGCAGAGGGAAAAGGAAGTGCGCCACGATGTAATGAGCCATGTTTATGCATACGGCAGGCAGTGCCCCCGTGCAGCGGGCATAATCCATCTGGGAGCCACCAGCTGCTATGTGGGAGACAATACGGACATAATCCTTATGAAGGAGGCATTAGAGCTTACAGAGAGAAAGCTTGTGGGCGTTATTAAGAAGCTCAGGGATTTTGCGGATGAGTATAAGGCCCTTCCCACCCTGGCTTTTACCCATTTCCAGCCGGCACAGCCCACCACCGTGGGGAAGAGAGCGGTATTATGGCTCAATGAATTCATGCTGGATCTGGATGACCTTAAATATGTAAAGTCGTCATTAAAGCTTCTGGGTTCCAAGGGTACCACCGGTACACAGGCAAGCTTTAAGGAACTTTTCCACGGAGATCTGGAAAGAATAAAGAAGATAGATCCAATGATCGCTGAAAAAATGGGCTTTGAGTCCTGCGTTCCCGTCTCCGGACAGACCTATTCCAGAAAGACGGACACCAGGGTGCTGAATGTTCTTGCGGGCATTGCGGCCAGCGCCCATAAGATGAGTAACGATATAAGGCTTTTACAGCACATGAAGGAAGTGGAGGAGCCCTTTGAAAAGAGCCAGATCGGCTCCAGCGCCATGGCTTATAAGAGGAATCCCATGAGGTCCGAACGTATAGCAAGCCTTGCAAGGTTCGTGATGACGGATGCGCTGAATCCTGCCATCACCTCATCCGTACAGTGGTTTGAAAGGACTCTGGATGACTCGGCAAATAAGAGGCTTTCAGTTCCCGAGGGATTTCTGGCTCTGGACGGCATTTTGGATCTCTGCTTAAATGTGGTGGACGGTCTTGTTGTATATAAGAAGGTAATTGAAAAACACTTCTGGGAAGAGCTTCCCTTCATGGCCACCGAGAATATCATGATGGACTGCGTGGAAAGGGGCGGAAACCGCCAGGATCTCCACGAGGTAATAAGGGAAAATTCCATGATCGCCGGAAAGCATGTTAAGGAAGAGGGTAAGGAAAACGATCTCTTAAAGCTTCTGGCAGAGGATGAGAGACTGGGTAAGAAATTCGGTCTTACCGAAGAGGACTTAAAGAAGAATCTGCAGCCCGAGAACTACACAGGTCTTTCCGAGGAGCAGGTGAAGGATTATATAAGGGACTTTGTGGATCCCGTTATATCAGAGTATTCTGATGCTGGGGATATAAAAGCGGAAATAAAGGTTTGAAATAGTTGGTTTCTTAAAGAAAGGAGCGGAATCAGCAGAACATGGTAAAAGCAGTAGTAGGCGTTAACTGGGGAGATGAAGGAAAGGGGAAGATCACCGATACCCTTGCTGAAAAGGCGGATATCGTCATCCGTTTTCAGGGAGGAGCAAATGCGGGACACACCATAGTCAATGACTACGGTAAATTTGCGCTGCATCTTCTGCCCTCAGGGGTCTTTCATCAGGATATAGTAAATATCCTTGGTAACGGCGTGGCCTTTGACATAGATAAATTCGTGAATGAGATGGCGGACATCACCTCAAAGGGTGTTCCTGAACCGAATATCATGATATCCGACAGGATACAGGTGATGATGCCCTATCACATCCTTTTCGATACCTTAGAAGAGGAAAGGCTTGCGGGCAAGTCCTTCGGTTCCACCAAGTCAGGGATCGCCCCCTTCTATTCCGATAAGTTCGCGAAGATCGGCTGGCAGATAAACGAATTCTTCCAGGATGACGACGTTCTTATGGAAAAGATCAACAGGGTAGCGGACATAAAGGACGCGGTGCTGATCAACCTCTACCATAAAGAGGGCATAGACAGGAAGGGCCTCCTTAACTGGATAAAGGAGAGAAGGGATAAGGTAAAGCCCTACTTAAAGGACATATCCCTCTATCTCGATAAGGCCTTAAAGGAAAATAAAACCGTTCTTTTAGAGGGACAGCTTGGAACCATGAAGGATCCTGATCACGGGATCTATCCCATGGTGACTTCATCCAGCCCCATAGCGGGTTACGGAGCCATCGGAGCCGGCATACCTCCCTATGAGATAAAGGAGATAGTTGCAGTAACAAAGGCCTATTCTTCAGCGGTAGGGGCAGGAGCCTTTGTTTCCGAAGTATTTGGGGATGAGGCTGTAACCTTAAGGAATCACGGAGGAGACGGCGGAGAGTACGGCGCAACCACCGGAAGGCCCAGAAGAGTTGGCTGGTATGATCTGGTGGCTTCAAAGTACGGCTGCAGGCTCCAGGGTGCTACAGATGTGGCTTTCACGGTGCTTGACGATCTGGGCTACCTTGACGAGATCCCGGTCTGCGTGGCCTATGAACTGGACGGCAAGGAGATCACCGATTTCCCCGTTACAAAGGATCTTGAAAGATGTAAGCCCGTCTACAAGGTATTCAAGGGCTGGAAATGTGATATCCGCGGCATAAAGAATTACGAAGACCTGCCGCAGGAGACAAAGGATTACGTGGAGTTCATAGAGGAAAAACTGGGATATCCCATCACCATCATTTCCAACGGCCCCGCCAGGGAAGATATAATCTACAGAAAATCTCCCTTGAAGTAGGGTGATCGTATCAATACCTGAAGCAATCGCATTAGACGCATATCCAGAAACACATCCCCTTGTCGGAACCGCCGGCGAGATATGCCGCCTACTGCGGATTGGCACGCAGGATAAGAACAAATCCTACGTGAATGTCCTGCGTGCCTAGCCGCAGTTGGCGGAGAGCTCGACGTAGCGCGTTCCGCGGGGTGTGCTTCTGGATATGTGGCTAATGCGATTTCAAAGATTTATAATGATAGGTACCATATTTTGTAGTTTTGTGGTATGATGTTCGAAGTATTTGTGTTTTTGGAGGTTTGAATTAAAATGAAAAGAAATCTACTGATATTACTGCTGGCCGGAGTTACAGCATCTATGCTCTTTACCGGCTGTAAGAAAAAGGAAGAGGCAGCCGCCCCTACCGAGGCTTCCGAGGAGGCGCCCATAATCGCCGTTGCACCCGAGGAGCCGGAACCGGAGGCACCCTCTGTTGAGGAGCAGGAAGAGGAAGAAGAGGAAGAAGTGGAAGTAGCTCCCGACGGCAAATATGCCAGCGAGCTTACCGGTGAATGGATAGACCTGTCCTTAAAGGATCAGAGACCCATCGCTGTAATGGTGGATGATGAGAAGACAGCACTTCCCCACTTTGGTATCTCAACATCAGATATCGTGTATGAGATGGTGAATTCCACAGCAAACGAAGGCGTTACCAGATTCATGGTAATGGTTAAGGACTGGGGCAGCATCAAGCAGCTGGGCTCCATACGAAGCACAAGGCCTACCAACCTGCAGATCTTCCCTGAGTGGAACGCAGTCCTCTGCCACGACGGAGGCCCCTTCTGGAATGATATGTTCTATAAGAACAAATTCGTAGAGCGTTTCAGCGGAACCTTCTCCAGAGTGGATAACGGAAAGCCGAGGGAATTCACGGAGTACATACTTCCCGGAGATCTGGAAAAGAATTTCAAGAATTCCGGATTCAGCACCACTTATAACGAATTCTATTCGGGACTGCCTCATTATCAGTTCGCTTCACATACCAAGGTGAACGACCTTTCAGACTATCCCGATGCGGTAAAGTGCGAGAAGATAACCCTTCCCTTCCACCACAACAACCCCTGGCTGGAGTATGACAGCGAGAGCCATACATATAAGTATTTCCAGTATAACCAGAAGGAAGTTGACGCAGGAAACGGAAATGAACAGATCGCATTTACCAACCTTCTTTTACAGAATGCCCGCTTGGAGCAGCTGGACAGCCATGGATACATGATGTACTATCCCAGCGAATCCGACAGGGACGGCTGGTTCATCACCGAGGGAAAGGCTATTCCCGTAAAGTGGACAAAGCTCAACGATCTGGATGCCACCAGGTATTATGATATGAACGGCAAGGAGATCAAGATCAATGTAGGTAAGTCCTACGTAGCCCTTATCCGGGAAGAGGAGTGGGGCAATATCGAGATGGAATAAGCCCTTTTACCTATGAGTATAAGATCGATCTTAAAATGGCTCGTAACAAAGGAAAAATGGTCGGACAGAAGCAGGGATCCGAGGTTCTATGCCACGGATGCCTGCGACGGCTGTAAGAAGTGTTACGATGAGTGCCCAACGGGGCATATCAAGTGGATAAATGACCGTCCGGAGTGGGAAAAGCCCTGTTTGATGTGTGCGAACTGCGCGAATATATGCCCCTCCGGCGCCATTACCTACGGCGTGCCGCCGGAAAAAACAGAAGAGAGAAAAGACTGAAGTCGGGAGGTTTTCTTTGTACAGATCCCTTAAGAAAGACCAGATATATACGGGGGAGATAACGGAGAAAAAATCCCGTTTTCTTTCATATATGACATTTGCGGGATCCGAAGAAGAAGCCCTTATCTTTATTGATTCCATAAGAAAAAAGCACCATGACGCAAGGCATAACTGCAGCGCCTATATTATTGCAGGTCCCACAGGGGATATATTACATTCCTCGGATGACGGAGAACCTTCAGGAACCGCAGGAAAGCCCATGATGGCGGTGTTAAGCGGCGCGGAGCTTAAAAATGCGGTGATGGTAGTGACAAGGTATTTCGGGGGAGTGCTCCTTGGCACCGGCGGGCTGGTGAGAGCCTATACGGACGCTGCCAAGGAAGCGTTAAAGGCGGCGGAACCTGAGATACTCAACATGGATGAATTCACCGTATTTGCCATTGCCTTTGATTACGCAAAGGAGGGGAGCGTAAGAAGACTCCTTGAAAAATACGGAACCTTTCCCTCAGAGACGGATTACAGCGACAAGGTGGAGTTCACTGTTAACATTCTGTCCGAAAGGGGAGAAAGCTTTGAAAAAGAGCTGACAGAGACCCTTTCAGGTGCTGTAAAGACGGAAATACGGGGAAAAGTCATGCTCCCTAAAGAATAGTGTATGGGAAAAACGATCAAAAAGATCTTAATAGGAATTCTGGTGATCTTAGGGATATTGTTTATCCTTATCCTTCTTATGCCCGATGATGATGCGGATATGAAATCCCAGAGCATAGAGACCTCTGCCGAAAAGGAGGAGAGTTCTTCCGAGGAGGCGGACAGCACTTCCGAAAAGGAGGACAGTTCTTCCGAAGAGGCGGATAGCTCCTCTGAAAAGGAGGAGAGCAGCGGGAATAAAAGGGATGATGCTTCTCCCGGGGGAAGGGGTAAGGATACAGATGTGGAGGCTGTTTCCGCAGGCACTGATGCGGCAAATGCCACCGTAATGGTATATATGAACGGCTCCGATCTGGAGACCGAAGCAGGAGAGGCCACCACGGATATAAGTGAAATGCTGTCTTCCGGAATCGGGGACAATGTCAATGTGGTGATCCAGACCATGGGCACCAGGACCTGGCATGATTACGGCATTTCCTCAAAAACCTCCCAGACCTATATTATAAAGGACAAGTCCCTGGAGCTTGTGAGGGATGATCTGGGGCAGCTGGACTGCACAAAGGAAGAGACTCTGTCGGAATTCATCGGTTACTGCAGCGATTCCTATCCGGCAGACCGCTATTTCTTTATATTCTGGGACCACGGCGGCGGCCCGGTGTACGGTTTCGGCTATGATGAATGGCAGGCTGAAGACTCAAGCCTTACCATAGATGAGATGGCGAAAGCCTTTGGGAAGCATAAGGACGTCCATTTTGATATCATAGGAATGGACTGCTGTATCATGGCAAATATGGAGACCTGTTACGCCCTTTCGCCCTATTGCAAGTATGCCCTGCTTTCTGAGGATTTCGAGTCCGGTCTTGGCTGGTGTTATAAGGACTGGATGAAGAAACTGGAAGAGAATCCGGGAATGTCATCACCGCTCTTAGGCAAATATATAGTGGACTCCATAATAGAGGATAATGAAAACTCGGAGGATGGGGACTCTTCCTGTATAGGACTTTTTAACGAGTCCACCATTAAGAACCTCTATTCCGCCTGGAAGGAATACGCTTACCTTAACGAGGACGCCCTGTTGGGCAATAACTACAGTAAAAAGCATATGTCCAAGGGCAGAAGCAGTGTGGATGATAAGGGCTTCTGGGAAATGTGGGGATTTGACTTAAGCAGCGTGACCCTTGAAGATTATTATATAAGCGATATGCTGGCCCTTGTGGAGAGTATCGATTCCGAAAGCAATGAAGCAAAGAACCTCATATCCGTATTGAAGGCTGCTGTGGCCTATTACGGCCATACCTCGGATTCCAACGAACTAACGGGCATGGCGGTTTCCCTTCCCTACGGGGACCGGGATTTTTATAAGAGACTGAAAAAAGTTTACAAGTCCGTTGGTTTTGAGGATGAATATATAGAATGGCTTGAAAAGTTCGTGGATTCAGAAGGACAGGACGACTTCTTTGACTTCGGTTTCTTTGAGGACAGTTGGGGAGGCTGGGGCGAATATGAGGAGGAATACGGCTGCAGCGACGGAAACTGCACCAATTCCTGGTTCTATTCCGATGACGGCTCCTGGAGCGATGATTTCTGCGAAAACGAGAACAGCGAATACTACGATTACGGAGACGAGGATTCCTTTGACGACTGGATCTACGACTACGAGGAGGAATTGTGGTATCTTTATGAGGACGGTATCCTGTATCTCTATGATGATGAAACCGATACCACCTATTATTACGATGAGGACGAGGACATTGTCTACGCTTACGATGAAGAAAATGACGAGTGGTACGAGGCTGAATAAATGTTGAAAAAAATCCTGAAAGTATTGACCATAGTGTTTGCGGCATACGGAGTCCTGTTCATTATCCTTTTACTTCTTCCCGAAGATGAGGAGGACAGCACGGCCCAGACTGTCACCGAGGAATCGGTGGAGGCAGCGTCCGAAGAAGAAAAGGAGCAGGAGGAAAACGTTTCCCAGGGTCCGAAGGACGAGGATACTGAGGGGGAGGCTGCAAAAGAAGAAAGTCAGGAAACAACGGAAGCAGCCTCAGAGACTGCCGTAGCAGAGGCTGAAGAGGAGACTGTTCAGAATGATCAGGAAGAAGCTCAGGAGGAGACTGTTCAGAATGGTCAGGAAGAGGCCGCTACGGACGGGGAATCCGGTAAGGAAGAGGGGAAACACACAGTAAAGGTAAATATCCCCGAATCCGAGCTGGGCGGAGAGACCTTTAAATTCAGGTCCACCACC
Organism: Lachnospiraceae bacterium; assembly: GCA_017448845.1. Taxonomy (GTDB): domain Bacteria; phylum Bacillota; class Clostridia; order Lachnospirales; family Lachnospiraceae; genus NK4A144. Next base: position 6,588 of record JAFSKT010000038.1, on the reverse strand, counting down.
CTTGATAATAAGGTGGTAACCGATGAAATCTTTAAGGATTACGATCTCACCATAGTCCATGTCTGGGGTACCTATTGCGGTCCCTGTATAGCGGAAATGGGAGATTATGCCGAGCTTTACAAAGACCTTCCGGACAATGTGAACCTGGTAGGTCTGGTATGCGATGTATATGACGGCCTTGACAACAATGTGGATACGGCACATGAGATACTGGATGATGCTGGAGCCAAATTTACCAATATCGCCACCAGTGACAGTAATTATGATCTGGTATTCGCTTTCCAGTATGTGCCTTCTTCTTTCTTTGTTGACAGGGAAGGCCGGATCGTGGGAAAGCTGATGGACGGCGCTAAATTCAAGGATACTAAGAAAAGGCTTAACAGTTATCTGGAGTAAAGCTTTGAGAGAAAATCTTTTTTCAGGGAAAAATCTGATAAGGGCTGCGTTTCTTCTTGCTTCTGTTTTGCTTATAGCTGCAGGCATTTCAAAGGGTGACTTCTTTAGTGTGATGATAAAGGGCGTCAACATCTGCCTTGAATGTATAGGGATCGGATAATGGGAGCTTTCGGAGACAGCTTAAAGAAATACGGCAGACGCTATACCCAGCTGATCTCAGCCGTATTATATAATTCGAACCTGAAGGGCTTTTTATCCGGACGTATTTATAAGGGTGAGCTTAAGGGCGTCTGCGCCCCGGGCTTAAACTGCTATTCCTGTCCCGGTGCGGTCCTGTCCTGCCCCCTGGGGAGCTTTCAGAGCGCCCTTATGCAGTCCAGGTATTCCGTTCCCCTATATGTTTTGGGGACCCTTATGCTTTTCTCCCTTCTTTTTGGGAGGTTTATCTGCGGTTTTTTATGCCCCTTCGGACTTTTTCAGGAGCTGGTCTTCCTGATCCCTTTTAAGAAGATAAAAAAGAGTCACGCGACGCGGCTTTTTTCCGGGCTTAAATATGTGATACTGGTTCTTTTCGTGATGATCCTTCCTGTGGTTTTATACAATCCCTCCTTCTGCAAATATATCTGCCCAGCGGGTACACTGGAAGCCGGGATCCCCTTGAGTATAGCGGACGAAGGTATAAGAGAGCGCCTGGGAGTCCTTTTCTCATGGAAACTTTTGCTGCTTATCCTGTGCGTCATCCTCTGCCTCATGTTCTACCGGGCGTTCTGCCGTTTTGTCTGCCCCTTGGGTGCTCTGTATTCTCTCTTTAATCCGGTAGCTTTTTTCGGGGTTAAGGTGGATAAGGATAAATGCTGTCACTGCAGCGCCTGTGCCAGGGCCTGCAGGATGGATTGCCGCATAGCGGGAGACAGGGAGTGCATAAGCTGCGGGGATTGCATAAAGGACTGCCCCACAGGTGCCATAAGATACAGGTGATTACAGTCCGGCACCCTGTCGCAGCCTGACTTCTGCGAAGACCGCCGGCCCATAATATTAATCAAGGATAAATGATATGAGTAAAAAAAGAGAAGCAATGGATGCACAGCATAAGGTGGCGTTTCTGCTGGTAGTGTGGCGGATACCCGGGTTTATCACAGCTTTCGTGGCTGCCTGCGCCAGCCGCTCCTTAGTCTTATGGCTTGAATTCATTGAGAATGCCAGCATCCTTCTCCCGGGAATACTGCTCCTTGTTCTTTCCCAGAGGCTTAATAAGAACCTGAAATTCAAATACAATTACGGTACGGAAAAGGTGGAGGCCATCACTGCCCTAAGCTGCGAGATGTTCGATCTGGCGGGTCTTTTCTGTATCCTTATCTTCGCGGTAAGGAACCTTATAAGGGGAGCTGAGGCCGGCGGGTATCTGCATTTCGCCTTAGCTGTCAGCATTGCAGGCCTTGTTATCGACTATGTGATAATGCGGAAAGAAGAGAAACTCACCGCCATGAACCACAGCAAGATGCTCCATACGGCTTATGTCAGCGCACAGAAGGAATTCGTTTTTGACTTTATCTCCATCATTACCCTGGTTATCGGTATCATCTTCAAAGAAAGTTTCTGGATAAGTTATTTCACCCCCATTGTCAGTATCATCGTGGTGATCCCTTTCTCAATAACGGTGATAGGCCATCTGAAGAGCTCTCTTATCGACCTTACGGACCTTACCTTAGACGAAGAGAACCAGCTTAAGATCATCTCCATCCTTTCCGAGTTCTATGAAAAATACGATGAGCTGGGAGAGGTGAAGAGCAGGATGACCGGCGAAAAGATCTACGTGGATATCGAGCTTTCCTTCCATGAATACATGCGCTACGGCGAGATCAGGGACACGGTGGCCGCCATGAAAAAGAGAGTCACGGAAGAGCTTGGCCCCTGCACGGTGAACATCATAATTCTCTGACATGAAAGCCGGTTTAAGGGAAAAAGTACTGGGGAAACAGTTCTTTTGGCGTTTTCCCCAGTTATAAAGAGAAGACAAAAGAGAGAAAGTACTTGCCCTGAGTGCGAAAAGGCAGAAAAGGCAAGTAAAAAAGCGAGAACAAAAGAGTGAAAGTACTTGCCCTGAGGAGCCGGGGTCATTGATTCCCCGGTTGTTTTTTTGTAGAATAAAGGATGAATGTTTACTCGCGGGAAACAATCATCCGTCTTGAAGATAGGGTTGAAAATGCCGATATATAACTAATAGACGTATAATAAAGTGAGAGGGTGCGGCCTGGGGTGGGCGCACTTCAGAGGATAGATTTTGAGTAAGGTTAAGCAGTTAAAATTTACAGCGGTGGCAGTGGCTTTGTCCCTGGTCTTTTCTTCCCCTGTTTATGCCATAGAAAGCAAGGGGGATTCTCGCTGCGGTTATATTCCCACAGGGCATGATTTTTCTGTGGAGATGACCGATGAGGATATTTCTTTTGATGAAGCCTTAGACCGGGTGGTGGAAGAGAAACAGGACGGCAGGATCTCCATTCAGCAGATAACCGACTATGAACCCGAAGGCGATTTGCAAAGTGCATATCCGGTAGGGTACAGCAATACCACAGATCTTCGGACCTATCTTTCCGATAATTTTCCTGCCTGCAGGAACCAGAGTCCCTTCGGCTCCTGCTGGGCCCATTCAGCCATGGCATTGGCGGAGTTTTATGCCGTGAGCAATCTGGGTAAAAGTAAAAGTATTAACTTAAGCGAAGCCTATCTGGCATATGGTGCCTTTAAGACCAGAACGCCTGATTTTCTTATATGCAAAGATGTTATTAAGGGGAGTGTGCAATCCGGTAAAAATGACATAGACTTACTGGATTACGGCGGGAATCTGGAGATGGCCGCCCAGTTTCTTTCAAAGAACTTCGGATATGTGGATGAGAGCACTTTCCCCTATATCAAGACTAATAGTTATAATTCCGAATATTTTGACAGTGAAGGTATGCTCATTAATAAAATGGACTATCTCTATGATACCTGTGAGAATAATGTACTGCATCTTGAGAACATGTATGAGGTGGATATCAAAAAAAGGCCTGATATCGTAAAAGAGGCCATTAAGCGGAACGGCATAGTTGGATGTTCCTTTTATTCCATCGATAGTAATTATTATACAACTAACAACGCTTACAGTGATAAATATAATGGCAAACCCAATCATGCGGTCTGCATAGTGGGATGGGATGACAATTTTCCGGCGTCATACTTTAAGGAAAGTGTGAGACCTGATAATAACGGCGCCTGGCTTATACGGAACAGCTGGGGTGCCGGAACAAATTTCAGTTATGAAAACTACTTCTGGATGTCTTATGAGACCGGAAGCCTGGCTAATACTGTTTACATATATGATGTAACAGCGAAGGCGGATTTTGACAATATTTACTGCTATGATACACAGATCCACAATATAGCAAGTACCGGGTATAGCGGACCGAAGATGAATAAGGCTGCCAATGTTTTCAAAGTGCCTGAAGGGAAACAGGAAACTCTTACTGAGGTGACAGTGGAGTTTTACAATGATACCGACTATGAATTGGATATCTACGTCAATCCTACGGATCCCCAAAAGCCGGACAGCAGCACCAATAAGACTTCTGTTTCAGGGAAGATCTCTTTTCCCGGACTATATACCATTCCTTTAAGCGAGCCTGTATATCTTTCGGGCGGGGATACTTTTTCTGTAGTGGTCACCACGGATGACAGGTTCGTAGCATATGAGGTTGACTGCAGCTCGTACTTCTCAACCAGCGGCCTTGAGGCCGGACAGAGCTTTGTTTATAATCCAAACCATGGCGGGTATTGGGAAGATAAGTGCAATTCGGGTTTAAGCGGCGGCAACTTCTGTATTTCGGCCCACACTAAAAATATAACAACACCGAAGGAGACACTCTCCGCTTCGGACTTTGCATTCACCCCTCCGACTTCCCTTACTTATGACGGACAGCCCCATGCGGCAAGCGTTGTATCAAAGGGCAAGGTAGTTGGGACCATTACGGTGTTCTACGAATATACAGATGAAAACGGTAATAATGAGTGGAAAGCTGATGTTCCGGTGGCTGCCGGAACCTACAGGGTGAGTGTAAGTGTAACAGCCACGGATAAATACGCTTCGGCTCACAATCTTATGGAGGATGACTGGGTATTTACCATTACCTCATCGGGAAGTGATCCGGATAATCCCGACAATCCGGATAACCCCAATAATCCTGACAACCCGGATGATCCCGATGACCCTGAGGATCCGAAGAAGGATAAGGAGGCTGTTTCCGATGACAGGATAAAGAAGATCCCTGTCAGGATCCGGGGGAATGATAAAACCACTGAGATCATCTATGACAGTACGGATAACACCTATACCACTGAGGACGGAAGCGATGTACTGGTTATATCCCTTGACGGTGAAGCGCATCCGGAAACGCCGGTATATTATTACACAGGGAAAAAGCTTACTCCCGGAAAAGATGGTTTTGTGGTCTATAAAGGGAATCTTTACGAATATAAGGAAGACTATAAAATAGGATTTAAGAAGAATAAGAATGCGGGGCCGGCAAAGGCCGTTATCAGGTGGAAAAAAACCTGTGACCCTTATTATGAGGGGAAAAAGGCGGAGAAAGATTTTGTCATAGCTCCCAGAAGTGTGAGTGCCAACATGGTGGATTTTTATGTGAAGAACGGAAAGATCAAAAATCTTACTGTTACAGATGACGGCATCACCGTGAAACCTAAGAAAAAGGATTTCATCTATTACTTTGGAGCTGAGAGTATCTTCATCGATTTTATGAATAATTTCAGCGGTTCCGTTTCAGTAAATTACATTTCCTGAGGGAAACCGGCCCCCGGTGATCGTTTGGTGAAAGGAGCGTCGCAGGCAGAAGATGAAAGCAGTGAGACGCAGTTACATATGGTTTGTTTCCGCAGTATTATTTATGCTGCTTTTCTTCGTGTGTTCCGTTCATGGGGAAGAGATTCCGGAGATACAGGAAAACACTGAGACAGCCGGGTGCAACGATACCGCGGAGATTGAAGAAGAGCCTGAGATCCTGAATGGTACCGGTGACAAATATACAGTTACCCTTAGCGCAAACGGAGGGATGGTGGACACCGGATCAATTGAAGTGGAAAACGGTAAGACCTATGGGGTTCTCCCGGATCCGTTTTATACAGGATATGAGTTTAAGGGCTGGTTTACGGATCCTGTCTTTGGTGTAGAAGTAAAAGCGGATACCGTAGTGGAGCTGGAATCCGATATCACCCTCTATGCCCGTTGGAAGGCACTTAAATTTACTATCACATTGAATGCCGGTGGCGGCCGGTGTGACATGGACAGCATTACCGTGAGCTACGGCAAGACCTTCTCGGAACTTCCGGATCCGGAGCGGTCGGGCTATCTTTTTGAAGGCTGGGCTGACGGACCTTATTACAGTTCTGAGATCGTAGATAAGAATGATACAGTGCTCCTTCTTGAAAACACCACCTTTTATGCCCGGTGGACAAAGATCATCTATGTCCAGGGGCTTATATTGAATAAGACCCAGACGGATATACTTCCCGGAAAAACAGAGCAGTTAAGCTGTGAGCTGACCCCGGCCAACGCTACATTTAAGGAATTGAAATGGGAGAGCAGCAACAGAAGGGTCGCTACCGTGGATGAAACCGGCCTTGTAACTGCTGTTTCCGAGGGAAGTGCCGTGATACAGGTTACTTCCGGAGACGGAAATACCAGCGCCAAATGCGGCGTCACAGTTATCAGAAACCGCAAAGAGGATTTCGTAGATACCCAGGGGAGGGCTGTTACCCTTGTTAAGGATACCCTGCATAATTCCTATAAGACCGTTTATGGGGAGAGTGTGCTCATCCTTTCCTATGCTGACGGAAGCACCGGAGGGGATGCCTGCTATGAATTTACGGGAAACCGGATAGCTCCCGGCAGGAAGGGCTGCGTCGTATATGATGGCGTGGTTTACAGGCATAAGAGGGATTACCGTATCTCCGCCTACAATAACAGAAGGGTGGGGACAGCCCATGTGGTCATCCGCTGGAAGATGAGGAGCGCCCCTTATAAAGCCGGAGTTCAGCTGACCAGAGGGGAATTCAAGGTGATACCCAGATCCGTTACCTCGGAAATGATCAACGGCAGCGCAAGGAACTACAAGGTGACAAGGATCACCATCAATGTGGATG
>JAFSKT010000037.1 GCA_017448845.1 Lachnospiraceae bacterium | reverse complement strand
TGTCTGTCTGTCTGTCTGTCTGTCTAATGATGCTTCTGATGTCATTTTATGTCAACCCCTGGTTTGAACCTCTGGTTTACTTCCCGATTTCCCCTTAAATCCAGTTATCCCTGATCTCTGCTTCCAGTTTCCTGAATATATCTAAATAATCCTCTCTTGCGGTCCTCACAATATCCTCATTATACGCATGGGCAACATTATTACAGATTTCTGATGATCCCTTTTGAGGGTTATTGTTATCTGTTCAGAATCCGGAAAGCTCTGAACAGATACGGCTATTATACAAGACAACAGGACTTTATTCAATAGAGTCACCGGGGACGATTCTCGGTGACTCCTTTTCACACCTCTATCCCTATTGCCTTCGCAAGCTTCCTGCCTGTTTCATATATCATCCTGCAGGCCTCCTCTTTTGAAAGCCTGTAATTATCAAACATCATCATAACCGCCAGCCCGTTGGTATAGATAACGGTATCCCTGACCATTTCTCCGATGGCTTCAGGCGGAGCATCATATTCAGCGGCAAGCATCCCGGCAGCATCACCGCCAAACTGCTCGGTAAAAATGCTGTTATCAGTATGGATTTGTTCCCCGATTGTGAAAACAGGATCATCCACATTCACAAACCTGAACACATTCGGATGATCGCAGGCATTTGAAATATACCTTACCCCCGAAGCAAAGAAGGCATATGCCGTTTCGAGGTCCGTGAATCTGGGATCCGGGTTGTTTTCCGGCTGTGTCATATTGGAGATACTGGATCTAAGCTGGTTTAATACTGAAAATGTAACTGATATGGACAGCATGTTTAAGAACTGCTCAGTAAAGGGCTGCCGGCAATACTGTCCGGCAGCCCTTTTTCGTTCTCTCATATGTTACGCTGTAATGCGTATTAATTAATATCTGTTAGCTATGATCTTCACTCCGGGTCCCATGGTGGGAGCTACTGAAATGGACTTCATGTACTGTCCCTTGCAGGTAGCGGGCTTAGCCTTCACAAGAGCGGCGATCAGAGCATCAAAGTTCTCTGTAAGCTTCTCTGCTGAGAATGAAGCCTTTCCAAGGGGTACGTGGATGATGTTGGCCTTATCCAGCCTGTACTCAACCTTACCTGCCTTGATATCCTTGATGGCATTTGCTACATCCATGGTAACGGTGCCGGCCTTGGGGTTCGGCATGAGACCCTTGGGTCCGAGAACCTTACCGAGACGTCCTACAACGCCCATCATATCGGGTGTGGCAACAACAACATCGAAATCAAGCCATCCCTCATTCTGGATCTTGGGGATCAGCTCCTCTCCTCCAACGTGATCTGCACCGGCAGCCTCTGCCTCATCCAGCTTGGCACCCTTTGCAAATACCAGCACCTTAACGGAACGTCCTGTTCCGTTGGGAAGTACTACGGCGCCTCTCACCTGCTGGTCAGCGTGACGGGAATCCAGACTTGTACGGATATGTACTTCTATAGTCTCATCAAACTTTGCTACTGCAACCTTCTTTACGAGCTCCATTGCCTCAGCGGGCTCGTACTGCTTCATCCTGTCAATTTCCTTGACAGCTTCCATATATTTCTTTCCGTGTTTCATCTGTCAAGCCCTCCTTAACCTTCTACCTCGACACCCATGGAACGTGCGGTGCCGGCGATCATGCTCATTGCAGCTTCAAGGGAAGCGGCATTAAGGTCAGGCATCTTCCTCTTTGCTATCTCTTCGAGATCTGCCTTTGAGAGCTTTGCTACCTTCTGCTTGTTGGGAACTCCGGATGCCTTCTGGATCTTGCAGGCCTTCTTTATAAGAGCTGCTGCAGGGGGTTCCTTGATGATGAATGAAAAGCTTCTGTCGGTATAAACAGTGATGACGCAGGGGATAAGGTAATCGCCCTTGTCGGCAGTCCTTGCGTTGAACTGCTTTGTGAACTCAACAATGTTCACACCGTGCTGTCCCAGAGCGGGACCTACCGGCGGTGCAGGTGTTGCTTTGCCGGCCTGGATCTGTAACTTGATGTAACCTTCTACTTTTTTGGCCATATTGCCCTCCTTATAAATTCGGCATTTCTGCCTTTGTGGTTATCCGGGAAAGGATCGTCCCTCCCACTATTGGAGCGTTTTGCTTTAGCAAAATGCTCCACGTGACGCACTTACGGGAAGCACGCACATATAAATGTGCGGCGCTCCTTGTTCTATATATCTAGACACACAGAGCAAAGCTCAGCGCATCTTGGATATCTCATCAAAACTGATCTCCACGGAGGTTCCCCGTCCAAAGAGCTCCACTGTAATGGTGGCGGTCTTCTTATTCATATCCATACGGGTGATCTCTCCAATGGTATCCTTCCAGACTCCTGCAACAACGGCAACAGTATCGCCAACGCCAAAATCTACAACCATGTTCTCCACATGTATACCAAGAGGCTTCATCTCTTCCTCTGTAAGGGGAATGGGTTCGCTTCCCGGACCCACAAAGCCTGTGACGCCTCTGGTATTTCTAACCACATACCAGGTGTCGTTGGTATTTACCATATGCACCAGAACATATCCCGGGAACATCTTCCTTTCGGCAGTCTTTCTCTGCCCCTTGGAATTCAGTTCGGAAACCATCTGTGTGGGGATCCTGACCTCGAGGATCAGATCCTCTAAATGCCTGTTCTCAATGGTCTTGTCTAAGTCCGTCTTTACCTTATTCTCATATCCGGAATAAGTGTGGACCACATACCACCGTGCATTATCAGGTATCTTCTTCTCATCGGAGCTGCCTTCTTCACCTGCAGTTTCGGGGGTTTCAGTTGCTTCAACCTCGATGTTCTCTGTATTATCTAATATTTCTTCCTGTTCTTTTCCAGCCATAAATATCCCTTCCGTAGTCTGATCTGTCATTAAATCCGGATCACTTCAACAGAAAATCAATACCATAAAGAACGCCACGATCAATAAGGGCGATAATGGCACCGACTATCACAGACACTATCACTACAGCTGTTGACTGCTTTATAAGGGACTCGCGGTCCGGCCAGATTATCTTGCGGAATTCCGTCTTGATGCCCTTAAAGAACGACTGAAGCCCGGACTCTGTATTGCTTCTTTTTTCGGAAGCAGATGTATTATTCTGACTATCACTCATTTCCTGTCATCCTGCCTTTACTTGGTTTCCTTATGCAGTGTATGGGTTCTGCAGAACTTGCAGTACTTCTTTATCTCCATTCTTTCAGGATGGGTCTTCTTATCCTTAGTGGTGTTGTAATTACGGTTCTTGCACTCTGTGCAGGCAAGCGTTACTCTGGTCCTCATGTCTTTGCTGCCGCTCCTTTCATTATTCATACCCGTCCGCTGCCTTCCGGTCTCCGGACAGATAATGATACCAACATTCCGGGCACCCCTCCTGCCTGTATTTTACAGACAACAAAAAAGGGGCTTCCGCCCAAGCTCAATTACTATAGCATAGGCTTTCGCCCACGTCAAGCAATTTTTATCATGATATAGGTCAGGATATTATTCAATCGATTCACGATCGATTGAAGCGTTCCGCGTTCTTTCACCTGAGACCGGAGGTTCTTCCAGACGACCTGATCCTTAGAGAAGACCATCCCTAGAGGGGTTAAACTCGCAAACGCTTCGCTTTTTGCTCGTTATAAAATCGCTGCTTACGCAGCTCTCCTGGTACGGGGCTTATAACCCCGCACCCGAAATCAAGACATTCCCACCACCTAAAGGTGGTGGGTTATCTTGATTATTTTATATATTGGACGAGAGTACTTGCCTTTTATCATAATACTGTAAAAAGGCAAGTATTCCAGTGACGATTTCGAGGTTTCTGTACTTGCCTTTTCTCATAATATTGCGTAAAGGCAAGTACTCCAGCGAC
>JAFSKT010000036.1 GCA_017448845.1 Lachnospiraceae bacterium | reverse complement strand
GTTGCTGATGGCACCGGAATAGCCTACTCTCACAAGGGAATTCCTGTTTGCCGCATAAAGGGCGCGGCGCATCAGGGTGGACTTTAAGCCCATCCTCTGAAAATTCTCGATGGCAGCTTTGATCACCCTTTCAAAACCAAGGTCGTACCAGATGTTCACCACGGACTTTTTGGAAATATCCTTACCCGTAGCGATAAAGCCAAGCCTGAAGCCTTCGGTAAAAGTGTCCGCCATAAGCTGTATCTTGCTGTCCGGAAGAGTTGCAAGGAAGGATGCGATCTCCCTTGTATCATCGTCAATGTACTCTCCAAACTTGTCGAGATAAGAGACATCCGTCAAGTCCGATTCCATTATGATGTCCCTTGCAAAGGAAAATGAGGGGTCGATCCGCTCCCTTATACGGAGAGCCACGGAATGCCCCATATAGTCATAGACATAGTTCCTGACTGCATCCTTTACATAGCCCGGTTCCGGCTTCACGCCCTCTTCTTCCCCGGTATAGAGACCGTAGATCTCAAGGAAGAGCTCCAAAAGGATCACCTCGTCAAAGAGCATCTTTTCTGCCCTGAAGGGTATGATGTTAAGGCTCTCGTAGGCGAGGAATGAAAGGATCTGTCCCGCTTCCTTTCCCAGCTTTTTAACCGCATAGGAGGGATTGAAGAAGCTAAGCTCATATTTCCCGGGAAGGGTATCATCATAGGAGGGGTTCAAATAAAACTCCGCCATGAACCTAAAGTACTCATGGTCTTCTTCGCTTAAGAGACCGCTTTCCCCCGGTATCTCGGCTATCCTTCCCATAGCAAGACCGTGCCTTAATTCAAGATCTTCCATCTCTAAATTTTCTTCATAAAATTCCTGTGAATCCGACATACATTACACCTCCCCATAGGAATGACGTAAAAAGAGATAGGATGGTACCGGCCCTTGGAAAGAAACGGAAGGTTTCCTTTTCCAAAAGGCTCACTATCCCGATAATGACACCTGCGACACTGAAAAGAAGGGAAACAAACCCGACTGCACCCAGCCGTTCGTCTGCATTGCCTCCTGCCTTCAGCACCACAGTGATAACGAACAGAAATGAGGTAAAGGAAATAAGCCCCGCGATAAAAGAGACTATCCCCTTGTAAGAAGTTTTTTTACTGGTAAATAGATATTTCCGAAATAACATATTAGATCATCAATCTCGACTTGCCCCTTAAGAGCTTGCCGCCGGATATTAAGAGCATGATACCGCTCACTATCCCAACCACCAGGAGGACGATCCCCAGTGTTACGTTAAGGGCTCCCGAAAAAACCATTCTCTTATATACAAGTTCATTGTTTTCCATGCCGTCTATCTCCTTCCTGTCAAATAAGTATCATGCCTCTTTGGCCCCATACTCTTTGTAATAGGCCTCTATCCTCGACTCCAGTTCACTGTCTATTATCTTTTGCCCGTTGACTTCGTGGGTCTTAAGGTAGGACACCACTTCCGACATCTTTACTATTGAAAGGGTCTTAAAGCCGTATTCCCCTTCTATTTCCCTTAAGGCAGAAATCTCTCCCGCACCTCTTTCTTCCCTGTCAACCGACACCACAAGACCTTTGATATCCACGTTGCCGCAGCCCTTAAGGATGGGCACCGTCTCCCTTATGGAAGTACCTGCAGTGGTGACGTCCTCAATGATCACTACCCTGTCGCCGTCTCCTACAGGTCCGCCGAGAAGCGCGCCCTTGTCGCCATGGTCCTTTATCTCCTTGCGGTTTGAGGCATAGCGTATCTCCTTGTCGTAGAGAGTACTGTACGCAATAGATGCAGTAACGGATAAGGGTATTCCCTTGTATGCCGGTCCAAAGAGCACGTCAAAGTCGGTGCCGAAGGCAGAATGGACAGCCTTCGCGTAGTTTTCTCCCAGCCTCTTTAACTGGCTTCCCGTCCTGTAAAAGCCGGTATTTACGAAAAAGGGCGTGTTCCTTCCGCTCTTTGTGACAAAATCCCCGAATTTAAGGACCTGACACTCCAGCATAAATTCTATGAATTCTTCTTTATATGCATCCATTGATATCGTCCCTCATCCTTATCACCGCTTCTCTCGCGGCATCTGCGTAACCTTTCTCATCGTAGTTATCCTTGTATCCGTCCTGGGTGTATGCCGCGATTATCCCTCTCGAGGAATTCACTATGGCTCCCAGGGAATCGCTGTTAAAGAAACCCTTTAAGTCTTCAGCCTTTCCCCCCTGGGCTCCGTAACCCGGCACCAGGATAAAGGCGTGGGGCATAAGCTTTCTCAAGGCCTTACCCATCTCGGGATAGGTTGCTCCAACCACGGCTCCCACTTCCGAATAGCCGTCTTCGGTGAGGTCCTTGCCCCACTCTTCCACATATTCAGCCATGATCTCGTATATTGGCTTTCCATCCGAGATCCTGTCCTGCAGCTCCCCGCTGCTCTTATTGCTGGTCTTTACCAGAACAAAGATACCCCTGTCGTTTTCCCTGCACACATCTATAAAGGGCTTTACGCCGTCGCTGCCGAGATAGGGGTTCACGGTGCAGAAATCCTCGTTAAATAATGAAAAACTGTTCTCCCCGATCTTCACTTTTCCGATATGGGCTTCGGCATAGGAGGCAGAGGTATTTCCGATATCGTTCCTCTTTATGTCGCCGATAACAAGCAGGCCCTTCTTATGGCAGTAATCCACCGTATCCTTAAAGGCCTTGAGCCCCGGGAGCCCGAACTGCTCATACATGGCGATCTGTGGTTTCACAGCTGGAATAAGGTCATAAACCTTATCCACTATGCCCTTATTGAAAAGAACAATGGCCTCCGCCGCACCCTCCGGGGTCTCCCCGTATTTCTCAAAAGCTTCCTTCTTTATGAAGTCCGGTATGAACTTCAATGAGGGATCTAAACCCACGCAGATGGGGGCGTTTGTTTCCTTTATCTTTTTTATAAGCTTTCCTATCATGATCCGTTCCTTATAAAGTATTTATCCTGAACTCCGGCATCATCTGGTCTTTAAGAACTCGTATTCCCTTTTTGCCTTCTCATCATCCGGATAGGATTTTAAGTAAGATTCCATCAACACCGCAGCCTTCTTGAAATCAGCCAGGTATTCGTATGCCACGATCTGGTTAAAGAGCAGGGACTGCAGTATCTCGCTGTCTCCCTGGGAAAGCCCGGTCTCAAAGGATTTGAGGGCCGATTCGTAATCTCCGGTATCCATCTCACAGAGCCCCAGCTGGTTATATATTTCTACATTTCCCTGATTATCCTTTAAGTAGGTCTTATATAGGGATGCGGCGTAGGACTTATCCCCAAGGGCTTCATAGGTCTTTCCGAGCCAGAGTATCAGCACAGGATCCGAGCCGTCTCCCCTTGCGGATTCCAGATTGGTCCTGGCTTCGTCGTATTCCCCCATGAAGAAGAGGAGCTTTCCCTTCTGGAAATCGTTGATCTTTGTGAGCTCCATGGCGCTCTTCAAGAAACCTCCGCCTTCCTCCGCAAGCCCTGCGTTTGAAAGACATTCATAGATGTCTATGTAGAGATCCGGGTTATTCTTGTCAATAGAGACCGCCATATTGAAGTCCCTCATGGCGAGATCGTCCTCCCCCAGGGCAAGCAGCGCCTTGCCCCTTAAGAAGTAGGCGTCCGGATCGTTTCTCTCCAGATTGATGATAGCCGTGCAGGTATCCTTTGAAGAAGCGGGATCCCCGTTCCTGAACTGTGCCACCGCCAGATAGAAAGCGGTGTCAAATTCCATATTCCCTGCATAGCCCTTGGATTGGCTTAAGGAGTCCTGCAGGGCGGAAACCGCCTGGTCATATTCTGCAAGGCCCATATATGCTATTCCCCGGCCCCTGTAGATATCCTGAAGATTCTCTTTATTCTCCTCAGCCTTGTCAAAAAAATCAAGAGCCGATTCGTATTCCTTGGTCTCCAATGCGGCATATCCGAGATCCGTACTGCTCTCACCGGATACCGATGCGCAGCCCGTCAAAAGGATCAGGGATATGAGGGCGGGCCAAAGCCTTATTTTCATACGTTTCCGTCCTTACTGTAAGTCCTGTAGCAGTCCTTGCCTGCTTCCTTTGCCTCATAAAGCGCGCTATCCGCCGCTTTGAAAAGGCCCTGGTAATCGTCTCCGTCCTTCGGGTAATAGGCTATGCCTATACTGCAGCTTATACCCACTGTCTTTCCCTTTTCAACGAAAACCTTTCTTATGGAGTCATTGAGCCTCTGGGCTCTCTCTTCCGCTATCTTCTTCGTGGTATTCTTCATGAATACCATGAATTCGTCTCCTCCCATGCGTCCCACATAGTCGGTTTCACGGAAGATATCCTTTATGGTGGAGGCCACGAATTTTATGACTTTATCGCCGTAATCGTGTCCTAAATTATCATTCACGTTCTTAAAGTTATCCGTGTCTATCATCATCATGGCGTGGGTGGCCCTGAAATCCCTCTTTGAAAGATAATGCTCCACACCGTCCTCCATGGCGGTCTTATTTAAGAGCCCCGTCATGCCGTCCAGGGCGATCTTTGCTTCCAGCTCCTCGCTCCGCTTCTTTTCCTCGGTAATATCCTTGGCGGAACCCACCACTCTCACTATCCTGTCATGCTTATCCGCAAAGCTTGCGTAAGTAAGCCTGTACCAGAGATAGTCGCTTTCGCCTTTTTTCTTAAGCCTGTATTCCACGGTACCCTTAATGGTCTCGTTAAGACACTCCTCAAATCTCTCCTTACATAAAGACAGATCATCGGGGTGTATGACTTTGGAAAGATGATCATGCTCCATGAAGTTCCGTACCAGGGTCCTGTTACCGTTTTCATCCCTGTCGGAGGTGTCCATGCTGTCGTTGAAAACATTGTAATCATACTCCGTGTTGTCCACGGCCTCCTCAATGAGCTTGAGCCTTTCCGTCTCCATGTAGAGCTGTTCCGTATTCCTCTGCAGCTCCGCCTGGATAAGCTTTTCATTGGTCACATCATTCAGCACTACAAGGAACCTTTTCGTGCCCTTGGAGTCCGTATAGAGCTTCCCCTTGTGAGTCACCCAGAGGATATCATCCATGATGCCCCTTACCCTGTAGGTAAGCTCCACCGTATCAAAAAAGGCGGTCTGGTTCTTTATCTGCTCCTTAACCATTGCCCTGTCGAACTTATACACAAAGAGACCGAAGCTGTTCATGAAATGCTCACGGAAGATCTCTTCGGAGCAGCCGAAAATATTCAGGAGGCCTTCACTCACATAACCGATCTTCTCGGTCTCCATGTCATACTCCATTACTCCCCCCGGAATATTTTCCAGGAGCATATCCAGCATCTTCTGTGTGCTTTCAAGCTCCGCCCTCAATTCTTCAATTTTCGCTTCGTAATCCTTTTCCATATACTGTTTTAGACCGGCCCCTTTACTATCAACAATTATTTATTATAATTCCCCACAACAATCCGTGTCAACAAAGCCCATCAATGCCGGCGACACGAACCGGGGAGTGGGTGTATGCACCGGTCCCCGGCATCTTAGCATAGCAACGGCCCGGTCCATGGGGGACCGGGCCTGTATTGATCTACATTGTTTTTCTGTGTGTTCAGTTAGCCTTCACCGTATTGTTGTTAGGATCGTAGATCACTGATCCGTTAAAGTTGATCTCTCCGGTGATCACATTCTGATCTCCTGATGCTTCGGAGCTGAAATCCTTCTTTTTACACTTAAATACGTTGCTGTCCTGATCGGTAACTGACATCTTCTTAACAACCTGCTTATTGTCGTTATACTTTTCGACTGTCACGTTCTTGCTTGTTAAGTTGATGGGCAGCAGATCAATGCCTATGGGATTACGCTTAAACATCTTATTTGCCTGCTTTGCAGCTTTCTTCATTGTCGTCTCGGTAATACCCTTCGTATCAATGGTTACAACATAACCGGGCAGTTTGCTATCCTTGTATTCGGCATAGGCTGCCAGATTGTTTTCGCTTATGGTTTCCTTAAAGATGGAATTCGGTGATACATAGGACTTCTTGTAATTCTTAAGGACAACCTTCTTGACCGACAGCTTCACATTGTCTATGGCAACGTAGCTCTTGCTCGTATCAATGATACTCTGAGTCAGGGCCTTTTTGTTGTTCAGGTAGAAGGCCGCATCCTTTGCATAGAGATTCAGGTTGACCTTCATACCTTCCATGTCCAATTCATAACACCTTTCGCTCTGTGTAAAAGCTGCCTCCTGCTTGGCAGTATAATGCCAGTTTCCGTTGGCATCCCTTACAGGAGCTTCATTCGCACTTTCCTTATCCTTATTATCGTCGTTATTATCGTTCTCTTCCTCTTCTTCCTTTTCTTCCGGCTCCGGCACAATGTCCACCTCGGTGAAGCCATCACCGTCTTTATGGGCCCAGGCCACATCTTTTCCTACGCCTTCAATGGTCAGTGTCATGGTATCCTCACCATCAGGCAGAT
>JAFSKT010000035.1 GCA_017448845.1 Lachnospiraceae bacterium | reverse complement strand
ATCCTGCGGTCTCGCCCAGAGGGGAGAAGCGTCATTCCAAAGTTCCGATCTCCCCAAACCGTATATACGTTCCAAAAGGCTGTCAAGCTCCCCTTCATGGTCAGGGAAAAAGCGTGAAACAAAGGGCTGTGACAATCCGGCATGGCTGAAGAGCACATTATCGACCTTATGTATAATAGCAATGTTTTCCGGAGGAAGGCTTTTTCTCAACTTGGACAGCCCTTGAAGCACGGTATTTCTTGCTGCCGGGGAATAGCCTGATTCCAGTGCCTCCCATTCATAGCTGAGATCATGGTTCCCGTAACAGAAAAGCATATCGGGATGCCGTTTCATAAATTTGGTCACTGTATCAAGAGTTTTCTCATACAGATTCAGATTGTATTCCTGATCCCAGTCATCTACAAGGTCTCCGAGACATACTATTCTGTCATAAGTTCCCTTTGATAATTCATCCTCCGCCGCTTCAAATATCCAGGGTTTCAGATGTACATCAGCGATAACAAATACTTTACTCATATATTTCTACCTTCGGTAATTACGACCGGTCAGCCTGTTTTAGCCGATCTCTTTAAGTGTCTTTTCGCCAAGAGAAAGAATCCCGTCATCCAGCACCGCAAAGATGATCTTGATATCATGATCGGGATTGCTTCCGATAAAATCCTTACATGCCTGGATAGCTTTCCTCCAGGCTTTATCTTTCGGGTATCCGTAAATACCAGCTGAGATCAGCGGGAATCCGATGGAATGCAGCCCCTTTTCCTTTGCAAGGATCAATGACTTCTCATAGGCACTGTAGAGAAGCCTGGGTTCATCATGCTCACCACCTTGCCATACAGGACCCACAGCATGGATCACATACTTTGCAGGCAGCCTGAACCCCGGAGTTATAACGGCATCTCCTGTCTTACATCCGCCTATGGCATTACAGGCTTTGGTCATTTCCGCTGAGCCCGCATCTCGGAATATGGCTCCGCACACTCCGCTTCCACCCCACAGGCCTTCATTCGCTGCATTTACGATGGCATCCGTATCAAGGTTTGTAATTCCGATCTTTTTAATCTCTATTGAACTCATGGTAAGAACCTCCCTTGGCAGTTTGGTTTTCTGTAGTTAATTTCATCCTTTATTTCCGGTTTTCTAAAATCGATCAGCTTATTTTTTTGTCTTGTTTCACATTATAACACCAAAATAAGGATGCGCCATCAAACGTTATCCGCGACCGTCTTTTCCCGGATCTTTTAACTTTGGGATGACAAAATGCTGTTTTTTGTGATATAGTGCCAGCTATAGATTCTTTAAGTATTTCATTTGAACCTGTGCATCGTTCTGATGTGCAAGAATCCATTTTATTTTTGTTGCGGGAAGGCCTTTTATGGCGCTTATGCCTAAGGGGAGAAGAAATGCCCTAAAAGGGCATAGAATCCCGACGGGAGCGAGGGCCGCTGCGGAGATTCTATGCCTAAGGGGAGAAGAAATGCCTGAAAAGGGCATAGAATCTCGGCTGGAGCGAGGATGGATGGAAGAATTCTATGCCTAAGGAGAAAAGAAATGTCCGAAAGGGGCATAGAATCCCGGCAGGAGGGAGGACAGCTGCGGGGATTCTATGCCTAAGGGGAGAAGAAATGTCTGAAAGGGGCATAGATTCTCAACAGGAGGGAGGATGGCTGGAAGGATCCTATGCCTAAAGGGAGAAAAAAAGTCTGAAAAGGGCATAACGTACAGAAAAACTGAAGAATATAAATAAAAGAAAGGAGAAAGAAATAATGATGAATGAAACGATTGAAACGATGAATAAGAGGATTGCGCTTTTGAGGAGAGCGATAAGAGCGGCAGAAAAGGATGCAGAATCTTTTCCGCCGGGGAGGCTGCGCATTAATAAGACTACACAGCAGACACGATACTATCAGATTTTAGAAGGTGGTGACAGTACAGGTAAGTATCTTCCAAAAAAGGAAATGGCTATTACACAGCGCCTTAGCCAGAAACATTACAACAAACTCTTTTTGAAAACGGAAAAGGCAGAACTTAAATTACTGGAGAAATTTGTGTTGAAGTATGGTGAAGTAAATTCGGAAAACGTCTTTGATGATATGTCCACTGAGAGAAGAAATCTTGCAGAGCCATACATCTTATCTGATGAGCTGTTTGCCGTAAAATGGCAGTCTGAGATATTCAAAGCTAACCCCTTTATGCCGGAGAATAAAAAATACGATACCAGAAGAGGAGAAAAAGTCAGATCTAAATCTGAAGCCATAATTGCGGACATCTTATATGAGCTGGGAATCCCTTATCGTTATGAGTGTCCGTTACAGCTTATGAACAGGAGGATCAGATATCCGGATTTCACGATGCTGAGAGTAAAAACCAGAGAGGAAGTGCATCTCGAACATTTTGGGTTGTTGGATGATGATCAGTACTTAAAAGAAAGCTTGTCTAAGCTTGATGAATACAGGAGCAGCGGGATCTATCCCGGAAAGAATCTTCTATTCACATACGAGACAGAAGAAAATCCCTTAGATATCAAAGGGACAAAAGAAATGTTGAGAAGTCTCTTATGTTGAGATGCGTAAAAAATATGCCTAAGGGGAGAAGAAAAGCCTGAAAAGGGCATAGAATCCCGGCGGGAGCGAGGGTGGCTGTTGGGATTCTATGCCTAAGGGGAGAAGAAAAGTCTGAAAAGGGCATAGAATCCCGACAGGAGCGAGGGTGGCTGTTGGGATTCTATGCCTAAGGGGAGAAGAAAAGTCTGAAAAGGGCATAGAATCTCGACAGGAACGAGGGTAGCGAGGAGTAGTCTATGCCTAAGGGGAGAAGAAATGTCCGAAAAGGGCATAGAATCTCGACAGGAACGAGGGTGGCTGCGGGAATTCTATGCCTAAGGGGAGAAGAAATGCTTGAAAAGGGCATAGAATCTTGACAGGAGGGGGGACGGCGGGAAAGAGAATATGCCTAAGGGGAGAAGAATTGTCTAAAAAGGGCATAAAAGCGCGACTGGGTTGAAGAAAGAAGAGAAGGAGAGGAGAGGCGGGAGTGAGGGAAGAAGAGAAGGAGAGGAGAAGCGGGAGCGAGGGAAGAAGGGGAAGAGAGGAGTTGGCAGGAGTGAGAGACGGAAGCTAGGTTGAGATGAAAAAATCAAGCGACAGATGATTAAAAATGTACTAAAATACAAAGAGAGTGACAATTGTGGGATCGGAAGAAGCGACTCGGAGGATTGGGCTCGCAGGATAGGGATCGGAAGAAGCGACTCGGAGATGCGCAGGATGCGGCCCGGAGAATGAGGCTCGTAGGCTCGGAGTAAGCGGAGCAGAGGATTCCATCTGACAGATCATTAAAGGGAGAAGCGTATGAAGAAATTACAGTATTTCCTGGTAGCAATATTCATGGTCGTGCTTGCTTTTTTGACGGCTTTCATTTCCCTTTATGTGATCGATCCGAAATTTACCGACTATGTGGATAAGCGTATAGGGAATAAGTCTCCACAGGCAGCGGCTGCAGCTGTTGAAGAGAGTAAAGAAACTGAAGTAAGCAAGGAACCTGTGGCTGCAGTTAAGCCGCAGATCCCGGCAGCTACCGAGGTCCCCAAAGCGCTCGAGCCGGAAGTAAAAGAAAAAGAGAAAGAGGAAGAACCGCCGGTAGTAAGAGATGATTCTGACGGGGTTACGGGGAATGTTTCCGATGACTATAATGCTCCTTCAGAGAAAGAGCTGGAGATCCCGGAGGGAATGGCGGATAAAACGGGGTATGAAAATATCCATGTTACTGAAAAGACTGTAAGCGATGAAGAAGCTGACAAGATAGAAAAGGAACTCTCCACCGGTCCGCTGGGGGAGGATTTAGAGTTTGATCCGTTGTATTATCCCTATTATGCAATGCTTGATGACAGGGGTAAGGCTCTGTACCGGCAGATATATGCAAATATGAATGAGATGAACCCTGCCTTCAGGTCAGTGGATAAGATGCTGACAGGAAAGCGGATAGACAGTGCTTTTGAAGCGGTGTTCAACGACCATCCGGAGCTTTTCTGGATCGATACCGAATACAGGACTATTTACAGGAAGAACGGGGATTTTATCGAGCTTGATCTGTTTTATAATGACACCGCAAAGTGGATATCATCCGCCAGGATGGAGTTTGAAACGGCAGCGGAGCAGATCGCTTCTGCGGCACAGGGCAATGATTATGAAAAGGAAAGGTTTGTCCATAATGCGCTGGCAGAGCTCTTTGAGTACCAGAGGAATCCTCTGGACCAGAGCGCTTACAGCGGGCTTGTGGATAATAAGACCGTATGCGCGGGCTACGCCAGGTCCTTTGCATATATCATGACAAAAATGGGTATTCCCTGCTATCTCTGCACCGGATATGCGGGAGAAGCTCACGGCTGGAATATCATAAAGCTTGAGGATGATTATTACAATGTGGACGTGACCTGGGATGATACAGGCACGGACAACCCTTATTATAATTATGAATGGTTCAATAAGACCGATAATGATTACGGCCTGACCCACATAAGGAAGGGGCTTTCCGTGCATCTGCCTGCCTGCAGGGGTAAAAAGTACAGGAACTTGGAGCCGGAAGAGCCGGAAGAAGAGAATCTCGCGACACTTCAGGATTACGGCTTTACGGAGAATGATGTCATATCCGATTTAGGAGTGTATTATGATACGTTTTACAGAAAGCTCTTTGAGGTCGGAAAGGGAACTCACACCATAAATATGGTAATAAGCGAAGGAATCGTAGAGGACTTTAACCGGGCCTATACAAGTTCTGAAATAAAGGAGAAGGTGCTTTATAAGCTTTTAAGCGACATAGGAGCAGGTGGCGCGAACCTTGGCTGCTCTACCGAAAAGCTTGAGGGCGGGTATTATCTTGTCAAGCATGACATAACCATATCCTGAGACAGGGCTTATCCTTCCCTGTCGGAACCGCCGGTATATTCATTGAAGGCGGGAACGCCCGTAAAGACGGTGTCGTGGAGCTTAAAAAGAAGAGGTCCCTGACCTGCTGAGAGTCTGTATGTATTGTTTTCAAATGACAATCCTGAAGTGTATTTTTCAGCCATCTCGCCGTTTATCACCGGATCTGCGGCGGAGGGCACGATTACCATATTATCTGAAAAACTGATATTTTTAACCTGGTTTATCTGTATGGCCGGAGCGCCGTTATTGCTTATGGTGTTCTTAGTTATCCGGCTGTCTGTAACTATGCCGGTGGTCTTTTCCTCATAACCCCCGATCCAGATTCCGCCCTTCGGGTTGTCGTGGAGGAAATTTTTTTCCACGCTTATATTTTTCACCGGACGGCCCCTCTTTTTCGCTTCGGCGCCGATCTCAATGCCGTAGTCGCAGTTATATACTTCGTTATCGTGGATCTTCGTATCTATGGCGCCGTCGGCGTATATCCCGGCGCAGGAGGCGTAATCACAGTGACAGTTATATACTGTATTGCCGTAAGCCTCGCAGTTTCTTGGCTGATCAAGCTTCTTCTTCGGACAGTAGCCCATGTTCCCGTTAAAATCAATGCCTATATTCGTGTTGTCATGGATACGGTTCCCGTACACCCGTATATCTTCGCAGTTTCCCGCAACCGACAGGGTTTCGCTCCAGTTGGTCACGTTTTCCGAAATGGTATTGTCACAGATGGTTATGGCGCTGACAGCGGTTGAAAGCTTTTTCCCTTCCCCGAGACAGAGGATGGCGTTGGCCTCGCCGGCGTTCTTTTCGTCCTCTTCCGGAGAGCGGATAAAGGCAGGGCTTACCTTTATGTCGTGGATGTTGTTTCCGCTGATGCCTATATTCTTACTGTTTTCGGGAATGTAGATACCGCAGGCGTATTTGGCTTCTATATTGCCGATGTCGAGATTTACGAACCTGTAGTTTGACTGGCCGTTAAGGTTCAGGAGATATATCTGCTCGCCGCCGTCGGAAGTGAGCTTTGCAGAGGGGGTGCCGTCGGGATCCCGGCCTTCGCCAATAAGGATTATGGGTTCCCGGTTATCGCCGCTTTTCTCAAAGGTCAGAGTTTCCCGGTAAGTTCCGGGAAGTATATGTATCCTGCTTCCGCCGGTTGCCAGGCTCAAAGCATGCCCTATGGTGGCAAAGGGAGAGTCTGAGGTGCCGGGATTGCTGTCGGAGCCCCCGACGGAGACATAAAGATCTGCGGGAGAATTATTTTTCCAGCAGGCATAAAGGGCTGCCTTCTTTTTATTGATCGTAAGTTTGTCGATATCAACGCTGCTGCCCGGCAGGTAGTCAACAGAGCCGTCCTGGGAATAGGGATGGGTGCTCCAGCCGGTAAAGCTGTGTCCTTCAAAGGTGAAACTGCAGTCCGGGGCGGTGAAACCGGCTGACCTTGAGATCTTCTGCTTTTTCATTTTCCCCTGACCGCCGTTTGCGTCAAACACGATGGTAAGAGTGTTTCCGGAAGTGGCATGGATGTCCTGCTTAATAATGCAGAACAGCAAGAATATTATTAAGAATGACAAAATCACTTTTATCGACGATCTCATAAGCAATCCCCTTTACCGTATCTGATAATTATAATCCCCTTGCGGACAGTGTCAAACAGCGGGTTTCAGACGGATCTTACCTTTATTACGGGTTAAATAATAAAATATAAGATTGTACTGTAAGTTTAAGGGAATTGGTGATATCATATAATATTAAAGTTTAAGCAAGATGAGGAATGGCATTACAAAGCAGAAAATGAAGAATATCTATGTAGAAAACGCGATCCGGAGCCTTTACCAGTTTATCATGGAGGTAAATATACCCAAGGGGAAGGGCAGGATCATTGATTGTAATAAGGAATTCAGGTATTTCCTGAACTCGGACGGGGATTACGATCCATTCTATTCTCTTCTCTACGAGAATATACATCCGGAGGACAGGGAGAGATTTGCTGCATTTGCGGGACATGATGATATTCCCGAAAGATTGAAAAAAGAGGTCTTCATTTCCATGGAGTGCAGGATACGTCAGGCGGATAGCAGATATAAATGGTCCGAGATCATAATCTGCAACGCGGATGCGGAAGATAAGGCGGGAGGTGACGACCATCTTTTCCTGATAAGGGACATAGATAAACTGAAGAAGGAATCCCTGAAAAGGGAAAAAGAGAACAGGCTCGTTTTATCAGCACTGCAGAATAAATATGATTCTCTTTTCGAGGAGAATATGACGGACCAGCAGACCGGCTGCTATAACCGTAAGGGATTAAAGTACTATACGGAAATAGTGCTGAAGGAAGCTGAAGATGAGGGAAGAGCCGTTTTCGTATGTGTGGCGGACTTAAACAGCTTGAAATACATAAATGATACATACGGTCACGCTGCAGGAGATGAGGCCATAAGGGCAGTTTCTTCAGCACTGATCGAGGCGGCTCCCGAAGGTTCTAAAATAGTGAGGACCGGAGGGGATGAATTCCTGATATTTGCGGCCTTGGCTCCGGACAGCAGGGAACCGGAGGAGATGGATGTAAAGATACAGAAGATCATTACGGATTATAATGCAACCCATTCCAATCCGTATGATACAGGGGTGAGTTACGGCTGGGTGCTGGAGTCCTTTGGGGAGGGGATGACGGACCTGGATGATCTTATAGAGGTTGCCGATAAGAAAATGTATGAAATGAAGTGCGCCACCGACAAGCATAAAAGGGAGCGCTGAAAATATTATCCTGCGTGATGTGGGAGGAGAGTCAAACAGATGGAGAACTGGAAAACCTCGAAGATCATTCTTTTTACGATAACATGTATATCCCTGAATATTTGCGGAAAGCTTTTATCCGTATATCTGGAACTGCCGCTTTGGGCCGATTCCTTCGGAACAGCGCTCAGCGCCTGCATCGGAGGGCCTGTCTGCGGAGCGGTCATAGGATTTACGAGTAATATAGCGTATTTCACGGTTAACCATCTTTCTGCGGCTTATTCCATCACAAGCATCACCCTTGGCATCATCATAGGTATCGCGGCAAAGAGGAAATGGTTCTATCAGTTCTACGGCTTTATGATAGCCTCTTCTCTGGCGGTATTCTCTGCGCTTATCGTGTCCATTCCGGTAAATATACTGTTTTCCGGAGGATATACAGGGAATAAATGGGGAGACGGTTTGATCGATTATCTTCTGGATAAGGACTGGGTGCCTTTTATCTGCTATGTCTTCGGTCAGCTTGCCATTGAATTTGCGGATAAGCTCTTAACCATTGCGGCAGTGTTTATAGTTATCAATATACGACGGATGAACGGAAACAGCGGAGGCAGCAGTGACGGAAACAGTGACGGCAGCAATGACGTCGCCAAAGCAGAAACGAATAACGGTGCTGCCCTTGTGGGATTATTCCTCTGTCTGTCACTCTGTCTTGGGCTTTCTACCACGGTTAAGGGAGAGGCACAGCCTGTGACGGAGGCCACGGATTACAACGACTATGTTCAGAATATTTACAGCAGCAATAACGGCCTGCCCTGCGGCGAGGCTAACGATATAGCACAGACAAATGACGGCGTGCTCTGGATAGGTACCTATGCGGGACTGTACCGCTATAACGGCCGGGAGTTCCGCTGGGTTGATAATTATGAATCTGTAAAAAACGTGAACTGCCTCTATGTGGATGAAGAGGGACGTCTGTGGATCGGAACCAACGATAACGGTCTGTCCATCGTGATCCGCGAGAAGGTGGTAAATGTGCTGGACCAGTCCAGCGGACTTCCTTCCAATTCGGTGCGTTGCATAATCCGGGCTACGGACGGATATTATTATGTGGGAACAACCGGCAGCATGCAGATACTGGCCATGAATAACGGCCTCAAGGCTGCAAGTACCTTAAATGAGATATATTATGCAGAAAGCATAACCGCCGATGAAGAAGGACACGTGGCGGTGGTGGCATCTGACGGACGTCTTTTCCTTTTGAAAGGCGGGGAGATCCAAAACTCCATTAAGCTGCCGGGGGATGAAGAGATCTTT
>JAFSKT010000034.1 GCA_017448845.1 Lachnospiraceae bacterium | reverse complement strand
TTCAGGGTTGCATTGCTGTTTGTTTGTCAAGGTGCTTTCCCTTTCAAAGCCTTTATATTGCTTGACTTTTCGGGCAAAAAACGCGCCGCCTCTTGAGCGGCGCATTAGCTATAATATCATTGAGTATTATCAAAGTCAACAGTTTTTCGATATTTTTTATTTTCGGCAAATCCATAGGGGACAGTTCTTCTGTCTTACTATTTAACCTTGGCCTTTACGGTCACGGTGTACTTCCTTCCGTTTATCACGGCAATAATCTTTACGTTGCCGTTGTTTATGGTTCCGGGATTGGCTATTGTTATAGTCCTGAAATCCTTCGAAAGATAAATCAGAAATCCTTTCTTTGACTTTATCGGGTTTGCAGGATCCGTAGTCTTTACATTTTGCTCATCGGTCGTCTTATCCACATACCAATCGGCCGAAAGGAATTCCGATTCCACTGTGCCTGCTGTCTTTCCGACAAACTCAACCAGATTCACGGATAATGTAGATCCGGTTCCGTTAAGGGCTGTGATCTTTTTATCCTTAAGTCCCTTCTTGTCAAAATTGATATTTACAACCGTGAGGCAGAGAGTGCACGCTTCCACCGGTATCATCAGGGTGTAGGCAGAATGTGTCTTATCGGCTTTCACGGTAACCTGGCCCTTCTTATTTATCTTAAAGAGCTTCTTCACATCCTTTACCGTACCGTTTTCCGTGGTCCCGTCAGTCTTGTTAAAGGAAACAGTCACCTTCTCACTGTCAAGATCCTTAAGGTCCTCTGCCATAAACTTGGCACCGGCATTCACTGTAAGCTTTTGATAACCCTTAAGCTCCTTTAATCCGGAAATGGAGAATATCTGCTTCTTCCCCCTCTTCTCTCCGGTCATCTTTATCGTATCCCCATATACCTGTGTACGCACTGTCTTGCTGCCGTTTTCATTCTTACGTTCGTCAGATACTATGCTTTCCTTTATTCCCTGGGCTGTCACCTCAAAGTAAAACTCCCAGTATTCACAGTACTCATCCCCATCGCCGTCTCCATCAGGGTATTTCTCCAGACTAAGTTCATATTTCACTCCCGGATTGTCTTTTACCGAAATGATCTTTCTGATCTCATCTTCGTTTGACTTCGAAAAATACTTATCCTGAATGGAAAAGGTAACATTGTCTCCGGGTCTGGCATTATCAGGCTTACTAACGTCAATAAGGATATGATCACCGTCCGATAATTTACGTTCTACCGAATACTCTATGGAACCATATTTATTCCTTACATCATAATCCCAGGTAGTTAATTCGAGGTTTAATGAATCAAGACTCCCCTTAATGGTAGCGTCTATAGGTTTATTGCCGGAAACGGGACTGGTAATATCTACCCAGCAGTCGTTTTCGTCATATTTGGATATGCCGCCCTCGATATAACTGTATTCGTCTCCCTCTACATTGGCATCAGTTACCGTCCAGCCGCCTGTCTCCGCTTTTTTACGGGAATCCTTATTATAAAATTTAAAAACCCATCTGTCCTCCTCGCCATCTTCACCTTTTTTATTATAGCGATCCCTGATGCACACCGTTCCGGGGTTGTCTTTGATCTTTATTACTTTGTTCAGGAGTTCAATTGAATCTTCACTAAAATTGCTGAGATGAATAAACACAAATACATAATCCTGACCAACCATATCCCGGCAGTCAACATCGAGGGTTATGGAATCTTCTACAAATAGTGTGGCATCATTTCCATTCCCTCTGATGCTGATTCCCAGAGGATCGGAAGAAATGCCGCCCTTTATAGTGGTATTTATCCTGCTATTCGAAAAAGGACGTACAATACCCGCAATGGTCAACATATCTCCGTCTCCGTTTTTTCCCCTTCTCATACTTATGTAATTATCATTTCCACTGTCCTTTACGGTCCATCCCCCAAGGGAAACAGCTTCACCGGGATTTCCGGTTATTGTCACCTCATCGTTATTGCCAATATTCTCTTTATAGGATTCTTCATTGTAGAATAAAAATAACCACGCCCGATCATCCCCTTTTTTTTCACAGATCGTTCCGGGATTCTCGTTAATCCTGATAACCTTTTTCATAAGATCTTCTGTTTTATCCGAAAAGCCCTCCTTATTGATAGAGATTCGTACAGGCTCACTCTGTTTCTTATCAGAGCAGTCTACATCGAGGGTTATGCTGTCTCCCTCTTTCAAAAGTAAAAAATCATCACCGGGTACTCCGATAGAAAGAGTTTCGGAAAAAGAGTTTCCGCTTATAACGGCTTCAACCGGAAACCTCTCGTCATCCCCACTAAGATCGCATAATATAACATTGGTAATAAACTCTCCGTCACCATTTTTTGATCTGGAAACCCTGAATCTATTATTTTTTTCCGTTACAGCCCAACCCCCAAGGGAAACTGTCTTTCCCGGTTTTCCGGTCTGCTGTTTGGGTGCAATCTCTTTGTTATAGTATGTTTCATTGTAGAATAAGAACACCCCATCGGACTCGGTCAAACATATCGTTCCGGAATGTTCTTTTATCTTGATGATCTTTTTCATATAATCTTCTGTTTGAACAGAAAAGCTGTCCTTGTAGATATAGACAGATACAGGCTCACTCTGTTTCTTATCAGAGCAGTCCACATCGAGGGTTATGCTGTCTCCCTCTTTCAGAAGTAAATTATCATCACCGGGTACTCCGATACTAATAGGGTCAGAAAAAGAGTTTCCGCTTATAACAGCTTCAACCGGAATCCTCTCGGCATCCCCACTGATATAGCGAAATAAAACAGAGGTAATAAACTCTCCGTCACCATTTTTTGATCTGTAAACCCTGAATTTATTATTTTTTTCCGTTACAGCCCAACCCCCAAGGGAACCCACCTCACCGGGATTAACGTCTATTTCATCCTCATCTCCATTTAAGAGGGATACTTCCCCCTTAAGCTTATTGTAAGGTGCTGCACTGACCGGCATAGTCATGGAAAAAGCAAGCGCCAGAACAAGAATCTCCGATAATAAACTCTTTAACCTTATATTCATTGTCACTCCTTTCGATGTTTACCGTCTCCCGGAAGCTTGACGTTCTTTTGCTTCCATTATAGCATACATCTTTTGCATGTTACCTGAATTATGTATAAACACCATAACTGATCCCAGACCGGAAGAGAACCTGGTAAAGTCCATAATCCTGAAAATAAAAGAGGCTGTCCTTATGTGCTCGCACACTAAAGGATAGCCTCTATTATTTTCATAACCGGAGAAGGAGAGATTTGAACTCTCGCGCCGCTATTAACGACCTGCACCCTTTCCAGGGGTGTCCCTTCAGCCTCTTGGGTACTTCTCCAAATAGCCTGAAAATACGAAAAATCACGGTTCTCCCAAAATCATCCGTATTACAGATGAGCGGAGAGGATGGGATTCGAACCCATGTGGCGTTGCCGCCAAACGGTTTTCAAGACCGCCTCGTTATGACCACTTCGATACCTCTCCAAAAGCCCACAACCGAGTGTTTATGGTCTTTATTAAAACGCTACTCATGAGCAGCGCAAATGATATATTATCAAATGACTCTATCCATGTCAACAAGATTTTTCCAATTATTTTCAAGATTTTTCCAATTATTTTCAAGAAAATCAGACATTCTTTTTTTCACTGGGCCTGAATAGAAGAAACAGTGAAATAACCAGCACAACGACTGCCACAACAGTCCAGAGGGTAAAGGGCACCTCTCCCGCTGCAAATCCGAAAAGCTGATAGACAATGAGCGCAACCGCATAGGCAGACACATTCTGGAAAAAGATGGCGTACCAGAAATATTTTGCGCTGCCCATTTCCTTTGCAAGCGTTGAAATCGCTGCGATACAGGGCGAGTTGTAAATATTGAATACCAGATAGGATATGGCTGCGGCCGTGGTGGGGAAGAAGGCCGCATATGCGTCATGGAAGCTGGATTCGTAATTCTCCGCTCCCTTTCCTATTGAAGACAAAAGAGACATGGTGGAGACCAGTCCTTCCTTGGCAACAAAACCGGAAAGAGTGGATGCCACGGTCTGCCAGGAACCGAAACCCACAGGGATAAAGAGGGGTGCAAGGAATCCCCCGAGCATCGCAAGCATGGAATCCTTTGATTCCACCAGCCCGAAACCGCTTTCGGAAAAGCCGAAGCTCGCCAGAAACCACATCACCGTGCAACAGAGGACCAACACCGTTCCTGCCTTTTTCAGGAAGGACCAGACCCTCTCCCACACATGAAGGAGAACCGTCTTAATAAGAGGCATATGATACTGGGGGAGTTCCATTACAAAGGGAACGGAATCCCCGGCAAACATGGAAGTCTTCTTTAATATGATGCAGTAAATCATCACTAACACGATACCGCCGAAATAGCAGGCGGGCGCAGCCCACCAGGCGCCGCCCAGACAGAAGCCCGCAATGGCTGCAATAACGGGGAGCTTGGCCCCGCAGGGTATCATGGTAGTTGTGATCATGGTCATCCTGCGGTCCTTCTCGGATTCAATGGTACGGGTGGCCATAATGCCTGGAACCCCACAGCCTGAAGAAATAAGGAAGGGAATAAAGCTCTTTCCCGAAAGCCCGAATTTCCTGAAGATCTTATCCATGATAAAGGCCACACGGGACATGTAACCGCAGTCCTCAAGAAATGAGAGGAAGAAGAAAAGAATTGCCATCTGAGGCGCAAAGCCGATAGGCGCGGCAAGACCGCCTATAATTCCTTCAACCACAAGGGACACTACCCAGTCGGAAGCTCCGGCATTTACCAGTAAACTCCGAACCGCCGGCTGTATCCATGCTCCGAAAAGGGTGTCGTTGGTAAAGTCGGTGACGATGGTACCTATGGTGGTAACAGCGATATAATAGACAAGGAACATGGCTAAGATAAAGATGGGAATAGCCAGTATCCTGTTTGTGACTATACTGTCGATCTTATCGGAGGTGGTGGGTTCTCCCGCCGCATTCCCCTTCTTCACAGCCTTTTTCACCAGATCCGTCACATAGTTATACCTCTGATC
>JAFSKT010000033.1 GCA_017448845.1 Lachnospiraceae bacterium | reverse complement strand
GTTCTTTTGCTGGCAACGTTTCTCTGTCTTTTCTGGTTCTATGTGCTTTTTATAAATGCCACCAGATCAAACTCAGAGCTTAAGACCGGATTTTCCGCTATTCCCGGTGCCTTCCTTATTGAGAACTGGGTAAACTTAAAGAACGGGACACTGCCTATCTTTAACGGCATGATGAACTCCCTGTTCATAGCGCTTACCACTGCAGCCTTAAGTACTTATTTCTCAACCATGACGGCCTATGCCATCCATGCTTATGATTTTAAGTTAAAGAAGTTCATGTTTACCTTTATCCTTATGGTAATGATGATCCCTACACAGGTTACCGCTCTCGGATTTGTCCAGTTGATAGGAAAAATGAAACTGGACGACAGCTTTATACCTCTTATCGTTCCCGGTATCGCTGCACCTGCGGTATTCTTCTATATGAAGCAGTACATGGATGCCACCCTTCCCCTGTCTCTTATAGAGGCAGCCCGTATAGACGGGGCGGGAGAGTTCAGGACCTTTAACCAGATAGTGGTTCCCCTTATGAAGCCCGCCATTGCGGTACAGGCGATCTTCAGCTTCGTAGCCAGCTGGAATAACTACTTCACACCGGCCCTGGTGCTGCACACGGATACGAAGAAGACACTTCCCATCCTTATCGCACAGCTTAGAAGCGCTGACTGGCTGAAGTTCGATATGGGACAGGTTTATGTCATGATCGCCTTCTCCATCTTCCCGGTTATCCTGGTTTATCTCATTCTTTCCAGGTATATCGTGGGTGGTGTTACTTTAGGCGGTGTCAAGGGATAAGACATTGTAATTTTCATGCCGGTCGTGTAATATATATGCATGACTACATCAAGACCAAGTGCGCTCGTTGTAGATGACGAGCGCATTAACCTTTTAATCTTTAATAAGATGCTTTCATCCTTCGGGGTGGAAAGCGCGAATGCCGCCAACGGACATGAGTGCATGGATCTCTGCTCCAAAAGGAGATTCGACTTTATCTTCCTGGATATCCGGATGCCCGGTATGGACGGTTTTGATACCCTTAATGAGTTAAAAAAGCTCTTTGCTGTTAACGGGGATCCGGTGCCGGTGATCTGCATCACCGGAGATACCGATAACGGGAGAAAAAAGGAGATCCTGAGGGCGGGCTTTACGGATGTTATGAGTAAGCCCATAAATAAAAAGGTGCTGGAGGACATGCTGAAAAAGTACGGTCCTTCCGATCTTGTTCGCTCAGACGGGAACGAGGATGATGATGAGGATATTGAGGAGAGGCTTCCCGACTGGGTGCATTCCATTCCCGAGCTGGACGCGGAATACGGAGTCATGCATTGCGGCTCCGTGCAGGATTTCCTCTCTGCCCTAAGGATCTTTAATGATTCCATAAATGACAAATCATTCTCAATAGACAAGTATATCAAGCAGGGAGATCTGGACAGCTTAAGGCTTATAGTCCATTCCCTGAAAAGTACGGCGGGGGCAATAGGTGCAAAGCAGCTTTCTGAGATGTCAAAGCTTCTGGAAAAGGCCTGTGAAGAGCATAATACTCCGCTTATTTATAAGCTTACTCCGGAGTACTTAAATAAATACCGGAACATCGGAGATCATATCCGGCAGCACTGGAAGGGTGCGGACGGAGAGACGAGCCTAAGGTACATTACGGAAGATGAACTGAAGGACGCTTATGATACCATAGAGGAACTCATGGGAAGATATGATCTGGGCAACATCGACAAGATCCTTAAGAGTCTGGAACAGTGCGAGATGCCGGATGACTGGCGGAAGCTCTTTGATGACCTGAATGTTTATGTAAGGTGCATGGACTGGGAAAAGGCCAGAGGACTGATGACCGGATTCAGGAAAAGGTAATGGGGACGAAAATGAAGGATACCATAGTTTTTATCTATGATGAACCGGGATTTATGGTGCAGACCATAATACAGAATATCACCGATGCGGGGATGGAGGTCATAGACATCAATTCCGTCATCGATGAGATAGAGAGGCATCAGTATGATTCCGAGATAATCGTTTATTACATCGGAAATATGGAAGTGGGTACCAGAAGGGTACTTAAATGCCTTAACGGAATGACAAAGGAATACAGGAAGACTCTCTGTGTGATAGGAGAGTCCAACAGTCTCCGTATTGCCCAGGAGACCTGTGATCCCGGAGTCATCACCGTCTTCTATAACCGTCCCCTTGACGTGAGGAAGCTGGTGAATGACTTAAGGGTCATGTTACACACCCGGGTTGAATACAACAGGAAAAAGAGCATCCTTTTGGTGGATGACGATACTGACTTCCTTCAGATCGCCTATGCCTGGTTTGACGGTATCTATGACGTGGACATCGTGAGCAGCGCCAAAGAGGCCATGAAGTATCTGTCCGAAAAGAAGCCGGATCTTATCCTCCTGGATCACGAAATGCCCAAGATGAGCGGTTATGAATTTCTGTCCGAGATAAGAAAGAACTGGAAGACTGCCGATATCCCCGTGATCTTCCTTACGGGGAAGGACGACAAGGAAAGCGTCATGCATATTATTGAGAAGAAGCCCAACGGCTACCTCCTCAAATCCACCCCCAAGGATCAGCTTTTGGAGAGCATCGACAACTTCTTTGCCGACCATATCCTGAAGATAAAATAAAACCTGTCTTAACAGTCCTGTCTGCCCCGGACTATCTGTTTCCGGCAGACAGGATTTTTATTATCTTTTCGTAATTACCTTCATCATGGGGGAAGTTGCAGTTTTTACAGACCTTTATCCTCTTCCCGTCCTTTTCGATATAGCTCTTATTTCCGGG
>JAFSKT010000032.1 GCA_017448845.1 Lachnospiraceae bacterium | reverse complement strand
TGTCTGTGAAATAAGGATAATGACTTAAGGAAAGGCGCAGGTATATAAGATGAAACAGTTGATGCTGGGCAATGCAGCAGTTGCCAGAGGACTCTATGAAGCAGGAGTCTCTTTTGCTTCCAGCTATCCCGGAACCCCGAGCACGGAGGTTACGGAGGAACTGGCAAAATATGATGAGGTTTATTCAGAGTGGGCACCCAATGAAAAAGTGGCCATGGAGGCGGCTTTCGGAGCTTCCCTTGCGGGAAGGCGTTCCTTCTGTGCTATGAAGCACGTGGGACTGAATGTGGCGGCGGATCCCCTTTATACCATGTCCTATACAGGGATCAATGGCGGAATGGTGATAGTCGTAGCTGATGACGCAGGAATGCATTCTTCCCAGAACGAGCAGGATTCCAGGCACCACGCCATCGCTTCCAAGGTTCCCATGCTGGAGCCTTCGGATTCAGACGAGGCCTACAGGTTCGCAAAGCTGGCTTACGAGATCTCAGAGGAATTCGACACGCCGGTATTATTAAAGATGTGTACCAGAGTGGCTCACTCCCAGTCCGTTGTGGAGACCGGAGAGAGGGTTGTTCCGGAAAAAAAGGAATATGTCAAGGACATCCGTAAATATGTTATGACTCCGGCAAACGCCATAAGAAAGCATCCCGTAGTGGAAGAGCGCACAAGGAAGCTTTCGGAGTACGGCTATGACAGTCCCCTCAACCGCATGGAAATATCGGGAACGGAGCTTGGCATCATCACCGATTCCACCAGCTATCAGTATGTGAAGGAAGTGTGCGGTGATACTGTTTCGATCCTTAAGATAGGACTTGTAAATCCTCTTCCGGACAGGCTGATAAAGGAGTTTGCCTCAAAGGTTGAGAAGATCGTTGTAGTGGAAGAACTGGATCCCATAATCGAGGATCACTGCAAGGCCCTGGGACTTAAGGTTTCCGGAAAAGATATCCTTCCCATGACCGGAGAGTTCTCAAGGAATATAGTAGCCAAGGCTCTGGGAATAGAGGAGCATAAGGGTGTGGCGTTAGAAGATCCCATGCCTCCCCGTCCGCCTGCAATGTGTCCCGGCTGCCCTCACAGAGGACTGTTTTATGCCCTTACCAAAAATAAGTGCACGGTACTTGGTGATATAGGCTGCTATACCTTAGGTTCCGCACCGCCATTAAATGCAGTGGATACCACCCTCTGCATGGGCGCTTCCCTTTCATCCATACACGGCTTTAACAAGATGGGAGGAGAGGAGACCGAGAAGAAGACCGTTGCGGTCATCGGAGATTCGACCTTTATGCATTCCGGCATGACCGGACTTGCGAATATCGCATATAACCAGAGTAATTCCGTTTCCATCATTCTTGATAATTCAATCACAGGAATGACGGGACATCAGCAGAATCCCCTTACAGGCCTGAACATCAAGGGAGATCCCGCAGGACAGATAGATCTTGAGGCTCTTTGCAGGGCCATGGGTATTGAAAGGGTGAAGGTTGTGGATCCCTACGACCTTAAGGAATGTGACAGGGTGATAAAGGAAGAACTGGAAGCTGCCGGACCCTCTGTGATCATTTCCAGAAGACCCTGCGTGCTGCTTAAGAAAGTGGAAAAGAAACCGCCTCTTAAGGTGGATACCGATAAGTGCGTAGGATGTAAGTCCTGCATGAAGCTGGGCTGCCCTGCAATTTCCATTAAAGACGGAAAAGCCCGGGTGGACAATACGCTCTGCGTAGGATGCGGAGTCTGCAGTGAAATGTGTGCTTTTAACGCTTTGGCATAGGTCTTAATGCCGTGGCTTTCAAATAAAAACAGAGGTGTATCAGATGTCTAAGGAAACAAAGAATATAATGATAGTGGGCGTGGGAGGACAGGGTTCCCTCCTTGCCAGCAAGATACTTGGTTCTCTCCTTTTAAGCGAAGGATATGACGTGAAGGTTTCCGAGGTTCACGGAATGTCCCAGAGGGGCGGAAGTGTTGTAACCTATGTGAGATACGGGGAGCACGTTTATTCACCCATTATCGATGAGGGAGAAGCGGACTACATAGTATCATTTGAGCTTATGGAATCTGCGAGATGGCTAAAATACCTGAAGAAGGACGGGCAGATCGTAACCAATACCCAGCAGATCGATCCCATGAGCGTGGTTCTCGGGGCGGAAGAGTATCCCGAAAACCTGGTTGAAAAAATGAAGGAGAAGGGAGTTAAGGTAGATGCCCTTGACTGCTTAAGCCTTGCGGAAAAGGCCGGAAACATAAAGGCCGTAAACGTGGTGCTCTTAGGCAGGCTTTCCCATTACTTCGACCTTCCGGAGGAGAGCTGGATCAAGGCTCTGGAGAACAATGTTCCCGCGAAACTCCTGGATATTAATAAAAAGGCTTTTCAGTACGGTAAGGAAGCCTGAGAAACGGAGTCCGGTATTTTTAAGGGGGATGGGACTATACTGACACAGTCAGTTATGTGCCCTGTACAGAATGTTGTTTTAATAAGGACTTCAGATTTAGGAGGAAAAAGAAAATGGAGAAGTATTTCCAGAAAAAGTTTGAATGCATGCCCCTTAAGGAGTTAAAGAAACTCCAGGATGAAAAGCTTGTGGCACAGGTTAAGCATGTATGGAACAATGTGGCCTATTACCGTAAGAAGATGGAGAAGAAAGGACTTACTCCCGACGATATAAAGTCAAGGGATGATCTCCATAAGCTTCCCTTTTTATCAAAGGCAGATCTGAGGGAATGTTACCCCTACGGACTTCTTGGGGCACCCCTTGAGAAGTGTGTGCGGATACAGTCCACCTCCGGTACCACGGGAAAAAGAGTGGTGGCATTCTACACCAAAGAGGACCTGGATCTCTGGTCAGACTGCACCGCAAGAGCTCTTGTTGCAGCGGGAGCTTCAAAGAAGAGCGTAGTACAGGTTTCTTACGGATACGGACTTTTTACCGGAGGTCCCGGATTAAATGACGGAAGCCACAAGGTGGGCTGCCTTACGGTTCCTACATCTTCCGGAAATACTGACAGACAGATAATGTTCATAAGGGATCTGGAGGCGTCAATAATCTGCTGTACCCCCAGTTACGCCGCATATCTCGGAGAGAGGATGAAAGAAATGGGACTTTCTCCCGAGGATATCCCTTTGAAGGCAGGTATCTTCGGCGCAGAGGCCTGGAGTGAGGAAATGCGTCACGACATAGAGCAGACCATGGGCATCAAGGCCTATGATATCTACGGTCTGACCGAGCTTTCAGGACCGGGTGTGGCCTTTGAGTGCTCAGAGCAGAAGGGTATGCATGTAAATGAGGACCACTTCATCCCTGAGATCATAGACCCGGATACCGGAGAGGTGCTGCCGGATGACACAGAGGGAGAGCTGGTATTTACTTCCCTTGACAAGGAAGCCTTCCCCTTACTCCGATACAGGACAAGGGATATCTGTTCCCTTACAAGGAAAAAGTGTTCCTGCGGCCGTACCCTTATCAGGATGGCGAAGCCTAAGGGACGTACGGACGACATGCTTATCATCCGCGGCGTAAATGTATTCCCGTCACAGATAGAGACAGTGCTCTTGAATAACGGCTATGCCGCTAATTACCAGATAATCGTAGGCAGGGTAAATAACACAGATACCCTTGATGTACATGTGGAGATGACACCTGAGATGTTCACGGATAACTTAGGTGAGATAGAGGCAAGACAGAAGAAGCTGGTAGCAGGACTGCAGTCCATGCTTGGAATAAAAGCGAAGGTTACCCTTGTTGCACCCAAGTCCATTCAGAGGTCTGAAGGAAAAGCGGTGCGTGTCATCGATAACAGGAAGATATGAGAAAGGAGCGGCGTCGAATATGAGTATTAAACAGATCTCGGTTTTTATGGAAAATAAACCCGGCACTCTTGAGGAAATGACGGATGTGCTGGCAAAGAACAATATTGACATGAGGGCCATTTCCGTGGCAGAGGCAGAGGATTTCGGCATCGCCCGTCTCATAGTGGATGATGTCTATGAAACCGCCACAGTGCTTAAGGACGCAGGCTTTGTAAATAAGCTGAGCGAAGTGCTGGCTGTGGAGATCCCGGATATTCCCGGCGGACTGAATAAGGTCCTTAAGACTCTTTCTGCAGCCCAGGTAAATCTGGAATATATGTACGCTTTCCTCGGAGGAAAGGATGTGGATAAGGCCTTCCTTATCATGAAGGTGGCTCACATAGACAGAGCGGAGTCAACGCTCAAAATAGGCGGATTCAATCTGGTTGATCAGGAGCATATTTCCGAATTATGAAGACTATTGTAGCGAAATTCGGCGGCACATCCCTTGCGGATGGAAGCCAGTTCAAAAAAGTCAAAGAGATAATCGACGCAGACCCGGACAGAAGGATAATCGTGGCTTCTGCTCCGGGGAAGCGTTTCCCCGAGGATGTTAAGGTTACCGACATGCTCAT
>JAFSKT010000031.1 GCA_017448845.1 Lachnospiraceae bacterium | reverse complement strand
GTTGGGGATATTTTAGACCAGTCAAATCCCTCGCTTGCCTTTGAAAGCAGGATATCACGGATTTCCTCTGTGAATCTCGGAATCTCTATGCTTTCATCAGCAAATAGTCCTCCATTAACATATGGGAACTGCGCAAGCAGGCTGTCATCATATGGATCCCTGTTCTTCTCCGGGGTATCAAGAATCTTGAAAAGCTCGATCAGAGCTTTCCTCATGTCCTTTGTCTCGAACTGATCCATATAGTCATGGAACATATGACCATTATTCCCAAATATATGCGCATCCTCTGCGTAAAGACAAAAAACGAGCCTTACACAGAGCATATTCAGACTCTTAAGGCTCTCCTCGTTTTCAGGATTGATATACTGTTTTAGAAAAGCATCATAAATAAGCCCAACAAATTTACCGGCCTCTATGGATACTTCCATCTCCTGACTTATCTTCTGCTGCTTCTTGTTTATAAGGAACTCAAACAGTGAGTATTTGCTCTGAATATCAGACAGAATGAACTTTTTCGGTTCAGGCTTCTTCTCATTGAGATCATATACCCATATCTCTGCAAAATTCGAAACGATGATCCATCGGGACTTCTCATCGAAAGGGAGGGAATTATCATACATCTTAGCCTGTTCATATGGAGTCATGCCATTATGCCCCTGCTGTGGCTTATCAAGGGCGATTCCGAGGCTTTTCTGTTCAATCAGAACCCTTGTTTCGGGGATATAGGCATCAATCCTCTTTGTATTACCATCCGGGCCTATTACCTTCTTTTCAAAATCCACCCGCTTGGTGACTTCCTCCATCCCTATGATCTCCTGAAGGAACTCTATCCAGTATGAACGTGCATCTTCATCTTCCTTTCCCTTATTTGCCCATCTCTGGCAGAACTGTCTTGCGGCCTCCCGTCTCTCAGCATCCGTCATTTCCTATCTCCCCGGTACAACGATTATTTGTTATATGTTAAATACTTTCGGGCATTTTTACCAATAATCCCCGTCAAACGGCCTCTTTATTATACTACATTCACTATAATTATGCATCGTTTTCTGGTTGATGATTCCGATCTCTTTCCAGAACATACAAAAAAAGACGGACAACCACGCCAGCAAGCGCAGCTATCCGCCATAAGTTATACCGCCCTCTCCGTTTTAAGTCGTGCCTGTTTTATCATGCTCTGTCTTTTTGCAGTTTCCATGGCAATCCTGCCCCGCCTCAGTTTTTCCCTGACAGATGGTCTTTCCTCTATGGATCCGGGCTTCCTTTCCCTGGCCTTTTTTTCAGCTTCTGCGAACTTTTCCCTTTCCTTTCGGAGATAGTTCTCCAGTGACTCATCCTTATCCTTTTGAAGGGGACTAATATCAACCCTCACGCCGCCGATTATCAGCTTTTCGTCATTAAGGAAAGCCGCCACTACATCCTTTGGCTCCTCTCCTCTGTATTCCAGCATTATGTCAAGATCAGATCCCGCTTTTTCAAGTCCCCTGCAGCGGCTCCCGGTAATGACAGCTTCCGTCACTTCTGCTTCCATTCCGTAGTCCTCAAAGATTTTTTCAGCCTTATCCCTGACATATGCTTCAATCTGTCCTGCGGTCATGCCACCGATGACAGCGAAATGCTTTTCTGTCTCTGCCCTGAATTCATCCACAGATTCCCTGCCTTCATCATCTCCGCTTTCCTTTTCAGGCGGCTCCACCACTCTTTTCGGACCGAGATCGTCAGCTTTTGCTTCCTGGGTTCCGTATAAAGGCTGTGCTTCCTTTAAGACAGGAACTGCTGCATTCCTTCCGGCTATTTCCTGCAAGCCCTCTATGGAAAACCTGTCCCTAAGCTCTTCCTTATAGCTGTATAAGCTTCCGGTTCCGCCTGAAACGATCACATGGTCTATCAGTTCCAGCCCTGTAAGCTGTGTAGCAATCATTACATTAAGTGTTGTGATATCGTCCTCATGACTGGGCTGCGGCTTTTCCGTCTTGTATGACGGATGGTTATGAAGTAAAATAAGGGCTTTGCTGTTACTGAGAAGGGCTGACTTCAAGAGCTCCCTCATGCTCACTATGGAACTGTTTATTGTCCCTATGCTGACCACGTTGAAATTTATCGGCCTGTTGCCGTTATCCAGGTTCACCACACAGACATATTCACGGTCAAGCTGGCGCATCATGTCCTTCATGACTTCTATCGCCCTCCTTGGTGTGTTAATCTGCTCCGTGCTGTATAAAGGGGTTTCCTCACAGAGCTTCAGCCTGACGCTGACCTGTTTAAGCTCGTACTTCTTCTCTTCTGCCATCTTTATCACCCCCTTCCACTTCAAATTCCACGTTAATTAACGTGCCATCACCTGCGATTTTAAGGAGCTGCACAAGTTCATCGACTGTCAGCTCCAGTTCTTTTGTTTTTTCCATATATTTTCCTTTCTTGTCCTCATCCGGCCCTTCGTGCCACCTTCTCCCGCAAGCGGGGGAAGGCTTTAAAGGGCTTTATCCATTTTTCGTACTTCCTCTATAGCCTCTGAGGGTTTTATTGCTCTATTCCTGCCTTCCTCCAGCTTTTTCCTGACAGATGGACGTTCTTCGGGAGCCACTGTCTTTTCAGGCTCATCATCCATGTCGGCGGCATTTTCCTCCTTCATATCCATATTTAGCTCCGCATTCAGTTCCGAGAGTCTCTTCTGCTTTGCTGCAAGCTCCGCTTCTTTTTCAAAGGGCTTTGCCACTTCTTTCTTTGCCTCTTCAAGCTGCGCTTCTACATTGGAGAGCTTTTCCCTGCACTCCGTGAGGCTTTTTTCCATACCTTCCAGAGCATTGTTGATACGGGTTATATTCCCCACAGGATCCTTTCCCACGTCAACCTTATAGGTGAGCCTCCCATGTATGCTGAGCAGGAACTTCTCATAAAAGCGGTCAAAGCTTACTGACAGCTTCATTCCCGCATAGCTTCCCATGGTTTTTTCAGGATCCCCGATCCCGGTTTTACGGCAGAAGGCAATGATGGCTTCCCCTGCTTCCTTTTTATCCCTGTACTCTTTCCCGGCGATCTCAATGACAAAGCCTTCCTTATCCTCCGGGGCATTTGCCCTGTAAACAGATATGTCCTTTTCATATCCGGCTATTCGCTCCCTTAAGGCGGACATCTGCATGGGATAGTCCCTTATGATATTGTCCTCAAGCCGGTACTTCTGGCTGTCATGGTTGGCTTTTGCAAGCTTCAGCTTTGCCACTTCCATATCCAGCTGCATCTTTTCCTTGATGTGGGGATTCCCGGATGCAAGGGCTTTCACCTCTGCATAGGTGAGCGCTGCCTCGTCCACATCCTCACAGGAGCGGACCGGGGACTTGCTTGTCATTATTTGGCCTATGAACTTCTGCTTATTCTCGAT
>JAFSKT010000030.1 GCA_017448845.1 Lachnospiraceae bacterium | reverse complement strand
TGACGCCGGAAACCGCGCTTATATATTCAAAGGTTTCCCTGTCGAATTTCTCTTCCGGCGGGAATTCATTCGTCACGACGATAAGGTTTTACACCCTCTTCTAAAGCCTCAATATGTATTCCGTAACGATCTCCGCTGTCTCCTCCGGGCTTTTCGCGTCTACTCCCCTTCCGACGGCGAACATCACATTGGCGCAGAGATTTGCGGCGCATTCCAGTAAAACCGTAGCTTCCTCCGCCCTTATTCCTTCAATAAAGCCTTCACTGTCAGGCAGGCTTCCCACATTTAAGGGGCGTTCCACGGTGACAAAACCCTTACCGTTCCTTAAAGCCCTGTGTTTCTCTACCCTGGCGGCCCCCTCTTCCCCAAAGGGGATCATGGTGGCAAGATATATTTTCTTTTCGTTTCCGGAAAGCTCTACCGCCAGTTCTTCAGCCTTTACCGACTTGCCGCTGTCGGGACTCCCCACCACAAGTATCATCATTTGAAGCGTTCGTACTCCTTAATGCCGTTATCATCAAATCCCGCGCCATTTTTGTACAGATAAAGCGCGCTGCTTAAAAGCTTACATGCCATGATGGCCCCCGTTCCTTCACCCAGGGCCATGTCTCCGTTTATAAGGGGCTTCAGTTCCAGCTCCTTCAATACTCTCAAAAGTCCCTTTTCTCTTCCGCTGTGGGAAGGTATCATAGAGTCCCTGCATCCCGGGCTTATGGCGTCTGCATATAATGCGGCCACCCCGGAAATAAACCCATCTATCACCATAGGGACGCCGTATTTCTGCCCTCCGAGGAACAGTCCGCAGAGCCCGGCAATATCAAGGCCTCCCACCGCGCTTAAATAGTCATAGGCCAATTCTTTCCTGTCCTCAGCATCACTTCTCTTATATAACTCACAGGCTTTCCCTATCACCTTTACTTTTCTTTCGAGGCCGCTGTCATCAAGCCCCGCGCCCCTTCCGGTCAAAGATAAGGGATCCGCATCCGTCATCAGGCATAAAAGAGCCGTGGCTGTGGTGGTATTTCCTATTCCCATTTCACCTGTGGCAATAAGACCAAAGCCCTCCCTTTTTAATTCTGAAACAAGCCCGATCCCTGTATCGACAGCCCTTCTCACCTCATCTCCACTGAGTGCTCTCTCTTCAAGGAAGTCAGCGCTGCCTCTTCTTATCTTCAGGTCCCTTACCCCTGGTATCTCACCTTCATGATCGATACCAATATCTATGGGAATACACTTTATACCGGCTTCGAGAGCCATCACATTGGCAGTACTTCTCCCTGCACCCAACGCCCTTGCCACCTGTAACGTTACCT
Source organism: Lachnospiraceae bacterium (assembly GCA_017448845.1). Lineage (GTDB taxonomy): Bacteria > Bacillota > Clostridia > Lachnospirales > Lachnospiraceae > NK4A144. The sequence continues at coordinate 3,685 of JAFSKT010000030.1, read as the reverse complement.
CAGGCCCGCACTGGGAAACTCCTTCCCTTACGATCCCGTTATCAGCACACATGATGACTACCGCTTTTTTACTGATATCCGGTTCCAAAGTACCCTGAACAGCCCCGATCTTACATATGACATCCTCAAAGTCCCCGAGGCCGTCTATGGGCTTTGCAATACCGTCCCATCTTCTTTTTATTTCTTCATAGATACTTAAATCCATATCAGTCCTTAAGCCCCATGATCCTGTATATATAGTCCATGTCCATATGGTTTCTTATCATGTCCGAGAGCTTATCGTACTCTCCCTCCTTAAAGCTTTTCCGATTGACTCTTCCGGCCTCATAGGATAAGCCCTTTGCCTTATAAAGAGCCCCTACAACCTCATCCGCAACTCTGTCCGCATCAAATATGCCGTGAACATAGGTGCCATATACATTGCCCAGACTGCATCCGGAATTTCCCTCCGTAAAGCCTGAGGCACTGACAGAGACAAGCTCACTTACCCCCATATGTATCTCATATCCGCTGTATTTCACTCCTGAAAGGCCCTTAAGTAAACCCGGAACCTTCTCAAATCTGCCTTTGCACAATTCTCTTTTCTTATCCCCGGTGATCTTTGTATCCACAGGCAAGAGCCCCAGTCCCTCAGTACTTCCGCCGCCTTCGGCACCCTCCGGGTCACTTATCTCATTTCCAAGCATCTGATAGCCGCCGCAGATACCGATGACCGGTTTGCCTTCCGCGGCATAATCCCTTATTGCTTCCCCAAGACCGCTTTCCTTCAGAAACTCCATATCTGCTATGGTATTCTTGCTTCCGGGGATTATCAGAAGGTCCGGGTCTTTAAGTCCGGAAGCCCTTTTCACATATCTCACTCCCACGCCTTCAAACTCATCAAAGACGTTAAAGTCGGTGAAATTCGATATGTGGGGCAGCCTTATCACCGCTATGTCTATATCCTTACAGTCTGTATTTTCAAGTCTTTCAGCAAGGGAATCCTCATCATCGAGGCTTATATCCATATAGGGCAATACCCCGCATACAGGGATATCAAGCATCTCCTCTGTTTTTTCTATACCGGGGTCAAGTATGCTCTTATCTCCCCGGAATTTATTGATGACTATGCCCTTTACACGTTCCTTTTCTTCCGGGTCCAGAAGCATCACCGTACCGTAGATCTGGGCAAAAACCCCTCCCCTGTCAATATCCGCCGCAAGGATCACCGGTGCGTCTGCAAGTTTCGCTATACCCATGTTGACGATATCATTATCTTTTAAGTTGATCTCCGCAGGGGAACCAGCCCCTTCTATCACTATGATCTCGTATTCTTCGGACAGCTTATCCAGTGCAGCTTTTATATCGGGAAGAAATGAGCTTTTCACGGCAAAATATTCCTTTGCGTTCATATCCCCGTAAACTTCGCCGTTTACTATCACCTGGCTCTTCATGTCCCCTGTGGGCTTTAAGAGGATGGGGTTCATATAAACGGAGGGCTTCACGCCCGCAGCCTCTGCCTGCATGACCTGTGCCCTTCCCATTTCCAGGTTATCCTCCGTCACATAGGAATTTAAGGCCATGTTCTGGGACTTGAAGGGGCAGACCTTAAATCCGTCCTGCTTAAATACCCGGCATAATCCCGCTGCGATAAGGCTTTTCCCGGCATTGGACATGGTGCCCTGTACCATGATATATGCGGTTTTTCTTTTATCCGTAGTATTCCTCATATTTGCCCTTCTTCATACCGAAGAGTTCTTCCATATAAGCCGGCCGGATCAGTTCCGCCGCATCCCCCTTGGCGTCTATCTTTCCGGAATCGGAAATGCATATGACCTTATCCGCCACCTTTCTTATCATCTCCACCTCATGCATGGAAATAAGCACTGCGATACCCTTTTCAGTTACCAGTCCCCGGAGGGCGTCAAAGAATTCTATCTTCCGCCCCATATCCAGAAAGCTTGCCGGCTCGTCCATGATAAGGATCCCGGGCTCCGACACGATGGCTCTTGCAAGTAAGACCCTCTGTTTCTGTCCGTCGCTCAATGTAGCATAATCCCGGTCCTTAAGCTCCCAAACGCCGATGAGCTCCATGCTTTCCTTTATGACCTTCCTGTCATTGTCGGTAAGCCCGCCGAAGATGCCTGTATACCTGTAACGCCCTACCCTTACCACATCATGGCAGCTCATGAACTTAGTCTTTACCCTGTCCGTCATCATGACGGAAATGATGCTGTAGAGTTCCTTTGGGGAATAGGACCCGATAGCCCTGTCCCTTATATATACCTTGCCGTCTATAGGCTTTAATAAGCCTGCGGCAGTTTTGAGTATGGTGGATTTTCCGGCGCCGTTGGGTCCGATCAGCGCTGTGATGCTGCCCTTATCCGCGGTGAAACTCACGTCCTTTAAGACCGGCACGTCCTTATATCCGATAACTGCATTCTTAAATAAGATCTCAGACATTTTCATTCCTCCTGCCGATCATCATGGAGATCACAATAGGCGCCCCGAAAACAGCAGTCACTGTGCTTATGCTGAGCTCTGTAGGGGAAAATATGCTTCTTGCCAGAAGGTCACAGAGAAGACAGAAGGCAGACCCCAAAAGAAAGGATGCCGGTATAATGACCAGCGGTTTCTCCGACCTGAAGAGATTCCTTGCAACGTGGGGCATGGCGATACCCACGAAAGATACCGGGCCCGCAAATGCCGTAACCGTAGCGGACAATACGCTTGAAACAATGATAAGCAATATCCTGAAACCGTATATGTTGATGCCCAGGCTCCCTGCATATTCTTCCCCGAACTGATATGCTTCCATTGTCTTTGACATGAGGAAAGCCGCTATTATCCCCGCCGCCACTATGGGGATATAGATCCAGGCTTCACTCCATCCCGCTGCCGAAAAGGTGCCGAGGGACCAGTTATGGAGATTTACGATATTGCTGTCATCCGCAAAGGTCACAATGAGCTCTGTGATGGCGGAACATATATATCCCACCATAACGCCGCATACGATAAGGATGGACATGGACCTTACCCTCTGGGAAACGATAAGTACAAAGCCTGTAGCGATAAGGGATCCCAGAAAAGCCGCAACCACCAGCATAAGGGAATTCATGGCAAAGCCCGCCTTTAAGGCACATACCATAAGGATCGCAACCAAAAGCTTTGCCCCGGAGGATATGCCAAGGATATAAGGTCCCGCAATGGGATTTAAGAAAAAGGTCTGTAGCATATATCCGGACAGCGCCAGGGCGCCTCCTAAGAAAATCGCCTCTATTATCCTTGGAAGCCTGATATCAAGGATTATCCTGCCATCTACACTGCTCTTATCCCCCTTAAGAAGGATCCCCGGGATGTCCCGGGCACTGATACCCACGCTTCCGGTGAGGATATTGATGATGATAAGAAGCAGTATCACAAGTATTAAGCTGATAAAGAGTATTATATGTGTTTTTCTCTTACCCATTTAGTTCCCGACCTTATACATGAATTGAAGATTGTCCGTTTCTCCGCTGTTTATCACCTTATACATATCCGTGATGATATCCGCCACAAGGCTGGCCCTCTGGAACATGTCCGCATTGGAACAATATACGTTTCTTAGTTTTACTGCCTTAAAATCCTCAAAAAGAGGGTTCTTGTCCACGAGTTCCGATACCTTTTCTATGCCCCCGTCTATGGTGGCATTGTAGATCAGGATATC
>JAFSKT010000029.1 GCA_017448845.1 Lachnospiraceae bacterium | reverse complement strand
GATTCAATGAGATTAACTTTTCTTTGAGTTATTAATTTGAATGTTTATGATAAAATCGGCTTTCTTAGGATTGCCGATTTTTGGCTTTTAACACGCCGTGAGCAAGGCAGAATGCGACGACGTATATTACGCGGCTCTTCTGCACGATGTGGGCAAGATCGTAACTCCTGTCAATATCATTAATAAACCGGGGAGATTGACCGATAAAGAGTATGAGATAATAAAGGAGCATCCGGTAAACGGTGCACAGATATTGGAAACCATAAAAGATTATCCATTTCTTGCCAGGGGTGCCCGGTATCATCATGAACGCTATGACGGAAATAAGCTCCGCAGGGAAGGAAACAAGGTGTTCCTGCAGACTGAAATCTTGGGATCAGGATAAACAGCATTACAACAATTCAACGAGCGAAAATAACACGTTTTCGAGAATATGCTCGTTAAGTTCGTAATTTATTAATCTTATTTTATAAACACATTTATATAATAATGTTTCTAAGTCGAGAATTATAGCTTAAACGTCTGCTGTGAAATGGATATACCTAAGGGAAGAAAAAAGTCTGAAAAAAGGCATAGAAACCCATCTTGAGCGAGATCGTCTGCAGAGAAAATATGCCTAAGGGAATTAAAAAGGCTTAAAAAGAGGCATAGAAATGCGACAGTCACGAGGGCTGCTGAGTGGGTTTTATACCTAAGAGAAGAAAAAATGCCTGAAAAAGGCATAGAAACTCGCCGGGAATGAGAAAAAAGGCGTATGGATCATGCCTAAGGTGAGAAAAAATGTCTGAAAAAGGCATAGAATTCGTGCAGAGGCATATAAAGTCAAAGATGAAAAACTAGATTATCCGGTGATGAATCCACGTACTTGACTTTCAGTAGACTCGCAAAAACACCTACGGTATTAATTCCGCAAATGTAGGTTCTTGACTTTCAGTAGACTCCGAAAAACATCTATAGTTAGACTCACGGATTTGCAAAGCAAATCCGTTCGTTATATTATGCAGCCGCTAACGCGTCTGTCATAATATAAATTATACGGATATAAAAGTCGCAAAAGCGACTTTTATATTCGTATAATTTATATTATGCGAATACATGTATTTCTGTTCTTCTACTTCTCTTATCTCATATGTTCCCATTTCAGATGGTTTTCCAGAGGTTTTCTTTTGTTTGCTCGAGCTTCATGGCAAGCTCATATGGTGTTAAAGATGTGTCGATGATAACAGAAAATTGCCGGAGCACACCGCATATCTTTTGTTACAAAGTCCTCACGTCTTCTTAGAGTTATGACTGCAACCGTTCCTGCCGGGGTTTCCTCGTATGTCAGACTGTCCTCGTCACTTGTGATAAAGTGGGAAAGATCTTTATTTTCCGGCTCATTTCCACGCAGTACAATATCGAGATACTTCTCTTTTGCGCCCGGTCCCGGCGCCACGAAGAGCTGGCGGTAGGTATCAGCAAGGATTTCTATCACAGTTCTTTTTTGCGGTTCATATTGTGGTTTCAAGATAATACCTGCCCTGTATTATTTCACTTTAATGCTCAGCTTGTATTTCTTATTCAGATACTGGTATTGAAGCTTGATGGTGTCCTTGACTGCGGGGTTCACGGTGAGCTCGTTGCCGGTCAATGTCGCCTGGCCGCTTACTTTCTCCTTAAGGATCGTGAGTTTCCCGCCATTTATCGAGGTTCCGAACAGGTCCTTCATAGTCTTTGTGACGGGGGCCGATCCTGCCGGGATCTTTCCCTCGTTCTTATTGGGCTTGGGCTTTTCCACCGTGAAGCTGACCGTGTAGGAATCTCCGTCCTCCATATCGAAGATGGCTCTTCCTGTATTTTTACAGGTGATGGTCACGGTACTGTCCTTCTTGTTGAACTTGGCCTTTACGCCGCCTTCGGTCTTAACAGAGTCCTTATCCCTGACCTTTGCCTTAGTGGTGAACTTCGATCCCGCAATAGCAGTCATCTTAAGGCTATCGGCCGCTACCCCGGATCCCTTTACCTTTGAGAAATCCAGCTCCAGCTTATTTATCTTCCCTGATGAGGACAGTGGAGCTATATTATCGTTCTCCGATGCGTAGTGGTCACTGCTTTCCGTAAGAGGCACCCGTGCAGCCGGGACAGGCTCCGGATTTAGGTCCGGCTTTGGGTCAGGGTTTGGCGCAGGGTCGGGATCCGGATCAGGATTGGGATCCGGATCGGGGTTGGGATCCGGTGTAACTTTATTTAAAGTAAATATCCCTGTATTAAAAGACACCATATAATTTCCCTGTTCCTTTTCTCCCGATGGCGTTATAACGTAGCTTCCCGCTTCTTCCCCACTTTCTCTTGACAGGGTGAAGATTATTTCATCATTGCCTATAAGTCCGTCAATACTTGCGGTAAGCTCCGGATCCTCTTCACCCTCATTCTTTTCTTTGTTATCTGCCTTAACGGTGACTTCCTTTCGGGAAATGGTGAGCTTTATGGTGGTTTCCCCGGTCTTGATACTATCTTTGTCATCCGGTGTAAAGATCACAGTCTTTATACCGCTGTCAGATACATTTGTCCTTGATCCCCTTTCCTTAAACGCCCAGGTACCGGGCACGCTCCTGCCGTCTGCAATGGCTGTTCCCTTTATCAGACTGTCTTTAACCGCTTCTCCGTTATAGGTTACGCTGATATCCTCCGCTGAAAGTACCGGCACAGCCTTCTCTTTCGATGTGAAGGTATATGTGAACGTTGTCGCTTTCGTTATGGTCGAATCAGCCGGGGCTTTGTCCCATGCTCCCCTCGTAAAACCTTCGGATGCCTTCATGCCCGTGGGAACGCTGGCAGGCTTTGAGCCCCTTTGCACGGTCTCCGTTTTATCTGCAGTGCTGCCGTCCGACCATGTTCCTCCCGCTACCCTGTAAGTCACTTCGTATTCCGACGGAAGTGAAAAAGAATTTGATTCAGATGAGAAGATAACCTTTGACAGATCGAGCTTTAAAGCGGGGCGGACACCGAACAAATTCCCGATGATGATACCGTATTTTTGGACGTAACCGATCTCGCCGTTCACAAACGTTGCTTCAGTATTACTGCAGCCGGGCGAGCGGAGCCACCAGCCATCGGTGAAGCCGGACTTCAGGATCTCTTCCGGAAGCGCTTCTGCTTCTTCTGTGCTTAATAGAAACATCTGTGCATCATTGGTCGTTTCAGATACCGCTGTCGAATCATATGTATAAGTCGTCAGGGTAACCTTTTGTATAGCAGCTGCCACACCATTGAAATCCGGCTTCCCCTCTCCAGCAGTTCCTGATACTATTTGTTCCAGATAGCCTTTCACGTCTGAGTTATTATAACTGTTCCCAACTGAAGAAAACTCTGACCTGCCGAATTCCGTTCCTGCCGCAAGCAGCGTCACCGTCCCGGCATCCACCGCCGTGGAATCATCCGCGATGACATACCAATCACAATTATTAAAACTTACGGTGGTGGTAGTATTCACAATGTTGAAATATGGAAGCTTTGCCGTATCTAGTGAAAACTCCCTTGTTACCACAGAAAAACTGACCTTTGACAGATCGAGCCTTAATGCGGGGCGGACACCGTAGGCATTTGCTATATTAGATGAGTAATCGATATTGCCACTGCCGCCGCTGCCGTCTCTGACTCCTTCCAGGTATAATACTCTCCCAGGACTCGTATCCGTTGAGCGAGTCCACCACTCTCCTTTCGTACAGCTTCCCCCGGTGAAATCTATCTTTTTTACCTCGTCAGGAAGCGCTACGGCCTCTCCATAACTAAGAAGGAACAGCTTAGCTTTCGTAACACTAACATCCGTCAGATCAGTATCCGCAATAGACTTCGCCATAGATTTAAATGAACCGGTTTCAGTCAGCTCATCCAGTCTCTTCTTCACCGTCGAATAGCTGTAACTGCTTGATGCAATATCATTAAACGCACAAGTACCAAAGCTCGTATCAGCCGCCAGAAGCGTCACCGTCCCGGCATCCGCCGCCGTGGAATCGTCCGCAATGATGTACCACTTGATACCATTGAAATTCACAACCTTGTTTGCCAATGTTCCGGAAGTATCTTCGTCTTTCACAAGATATTCGCTATACGCTTTATCATCTGCATATGCAGCCGGGCTCATTCCCGGCATCAGCCCCATTATCAAAGATAAGCTTAGCAGCATGCCGGTTAGCTGTTTCATTTTATATTTCATAATTCCACCGCCTTATCTGTGCTTTTTCTGATCCTTCTCTCCTTTTGTATCAGGAGAGTGACTATAACTCCCATAGTAAAGGAAAGCAGCGCTACAATGAAATATCCACCCGCTTCCGGTCCCAAGATCATCGCTCCCAAAACAGAGCTGCTTCTGCCTACCGTTCCACTCACGTCAGGAGCAAGCATCAATACAGCCATGATCAATGCTCCTATACCTGTCGCAAGAAACGACAGGGCGCGTATCTCTTTTTTCTCACGATAAAGCGAGCTTCTCCGCCGTATCTCGGCCATCTGGTCTTCAATGCTTCTCATAATCACCGCCTCCTTAGGTCCTTATTTACCTCTTCACTATATGTAATGCAGATTTTTTCGATTTTACTCACCTTTTTAAAAAAATTTAAATAAAATAAAAGTTACTTGCCCTGAGGGCGAAATTGCTGTAAGGGCAAGTAAAAATAGAGGTCGGAAAGACAAAAGAGCCGTGCCCCTGTCTTGTCTCATTCGACTGTCACAGTGTCCTGAGCTTTCTGTATGCCACGAAAATAAGGATCGCCGTGATAAGCGGCAGACTGAAACCGATGGCAGAGCTGATACCACTCTCCGAGGCCAGAAGATTATAGATGCCGTGAAAGAGCATTCCCACGGAAAGCGCTCCGAGTATGCTCGAAAACCCGGATACCTTATAATGCTTTGCGATCATAAGTCCCAGGGCAAGGGCTGAGACGCTTACGATATGCATCACACCCACCGCAAGACCGCGTATGAGGAGAAAGGCGAGACTCTCCGTTCCGGATGTGATCATGGAGCAGACGTTTTCAAAGGACGCAAACCCCGCTCCTATACCTACAGCGGCTTGAAACAGCGTGTCTCTCTTCGGCTCAAACATGAGGAAACTGAACAAAAGCGGCAGGAATTTCATGGTCTCTTCCACCACCGGCGATATGAATATGGCGGTGTTTTCCGTTCCGAAGCCTGCTGCAACATCTATAAAACCGCTGACATATGCACCGAGAAGGCAGGCAACCATACCGAGAATGAAATGAATGACAAGGCGCCTTGCGCTGCCCTGCACAAAGAAAACTGTCAGCAGCAAAGGCAGAGCCATGCATATCAGGATATTTTCCGAATAGATCATTCTGCCTTCACCGCCTTCCTTACCGACATATACCATAGTATTATTCCCGGGGTTTCCAATGTCAGAAACAGGTTGTACCAGTTCCCGCCGCTCATGTATTTTGACGTTAATATCCATATTACAAGGGCACAGGAGAGAAACAGCCTGGGATATGCAAGGCTGTTTCCGTATGCGCGGATGAACAGATATGTGAAGAAGGCAGCTCCCGCAATCATAAGGATATATGCGCACAGATCCGGTATATTCCTGACATTTTCCGGTAGGATGAAGGTAAGCCCCTGGCATACGATAAGCGCAGCGCATACTATGCCAAGTACGACCCATTCCCGACTTTCAAGCGCCTTCGACCATTGGAGCCCGCAGACTATACTGTAAAAAAGCCATACGAAAACGGCGCCCACGATGATATCCTCTACGATCTCTCCCGACCATAATATCCACAGCACGGCATTGGAAACCGCAAACAGGCAGGTCCCGATAAGATAACCCATTGGCAGACGCATTTGGCGCCGGTTGGCCGAATTGACCGTAGCGGCAATCATCAGAAATAAACAAACTTCTTCTATTTCATTTGCGGCAAAGGGCATTCTCGATTCCGGCCGCATCAGATCATATATGAGCCAGTACAGATCCGTAAGAAGCCACAGACTAAAGCTGAAAGATAAAAACACTGCGGTAAGGTTTCTTGCACTTTCGCCGATCAGCTTCACCAACAGTCCGAGTAGCGTTGCCAATACCGCGATCTGTATGGATACGGATATGACAGAAATTGTCTGAGTGATCATATTTCCCGTTCCTTTTCCTTATCCTTTTATAATGGCGATATGGAAGCCAGAGTCTTTTTCAGCGCATTCCTGCCCCGGTCTATGAGATTATAGACCTGTTTGATCCGAAGTCCCATGGCCTGGGCGATCTCTTCATGAGTAAGCTCCTCAATATATAAAAGCATCAGCGCCCTGCGGTAATCTGCCTTGAGGCCTGATAATGCTTTATAGAGCATTTTGCTCTGTTCATCCTTAAGGAGCACGGATTCCGGTGTATCCGCATCCGATATGGTCTCTTCCTCAAGCGGCACCGCTTCCATTTTGTGCTTTCTGATATGCATAAGAGCATTGTTCCTTGCGATGGCATAAAGCCAGCTCTTAAAGCTCCCGGCGCGCTTTGCCTCAAAGTACGGCTTATCCACCGCGAGCTTCGCAAAGGTATCCATCATCAGATCCTCGGCATCCTCCTCGTTTTTTACATAGCCTAAGAGAAACAGATAAAGTCCGTCCCTATAGGCAAGAAGCAGAGCTTCCAGATCCCTGTCATCATATTCGGTTATAAAGCGCAGGTATATCTCTTCTGCATCCGGAAGGTCTTTCATAATGGTTTATCAACTTCCTTTTTGATAAGGTTGAAAATCAACCATATATTTAATTATATCATCATCGGAACCAAATCTGGTCTTATCTATGAATACCGCCTCTTTTTCTTTTTTGAACCAGGTGAGCTGCCGCTTGGCGAAATGTCTGGTCTCTTTTTTTATGCGCTCAATGCATTCGTCCCTGCTTATCTCACCGCTTAAGTACATATAAGCCTGTTTGTATCCCAGCCCCTGCATACTGGTCATATCCGGCTTTACGCCCATTTCCATTAGCTTTTCTGTTTCCTCAAAGAGCCCCTTTTCAACCATGATATCCACTCTTTTATTAATCCTGTCATACAGGATCTCCCGGGGCATGGTAAGGACATAGAACTTAAGGTCATAAGGGGATTCCTTCTCCCGTTCGCGCATATTATGTTCCGAGATCTTTTCCCCTGTGACATGGAAGTATTCAAGGGCCCGGATCACTCTTTTAACGTTTCCCGGCGGAATGGCTGCGGCAGCCTCCGGATCTTTGATACGAAGCTCTTCATAGAGTTTCATGGGTTCGGAAGCCCCGGTTTTTTCCAGTTCATTTCTGTATATAGGATCGGAAGCACCGTCGGTAAAATCGTTGTCATAGATCAGGGCGTGCAGATAAAATCCCGTACCCCCAACGATCAGGGGAACATTAGAGCGTGAATAAATATCGGACATGGCTGATTTAGCCATGTCCTGAAAACGGGCCACATCAAAGCTTTCCGTGGGCTCAAGACAGTCTATAAGATGATGGGGTACATCTCCCATTTCTTCGGGAGTGATCTTTGCGGAACCGATGTCCATGTATTTATATACCTGTATGGAATCGGCAGAGATTATCTCTCCATTTAGCTTATTTGCAAGCTTCAGGGAGAGCTCGGTCTTTCCCACCGCAGTGGGTCCGGCAAGTACATAGAGTAAGGGCTTTTTTTCATTGCTTGAATTCATACTATACGCTTAAACTTTTTCTCCAGTTCGTACTTCGACATCTTTATTATGGTGGGCCTGCCGTGGGGGCAGTTGTAGGGATCCTTACAGGACATTAGCTGTTTAAGGAGTGCCTCTGCTTCGGCGTAACTTATCTCTTCATTTCCCTTAATGGAAGCTTTACATGCCATGGAGGCGATCTTATCGTGGATAATACTTATGTCTTCGTCCTTTACCCCGGAAGAAAGCTCTTCCAAAAGAGCAGTCATCACTTCATGTTCACTTAGGCCGTAGAGGTTTACGGGTACGGTTCTAAGGGCAAAATCATTTCCGCCGAAGGGCTCTATCTCAAAACCCATTTCCGTAAAGCGGTCAAGGAAACGCTCTAAAACAGTCCTCTCCTTCCCGTTTAAGGTCATGATCACCGGAGGATTCAGGTTCTGGGACATTATATCCTTATTTCGGAACTCCTCCATAAAACGTTCGTAGTTCACCTTTTCATGGGCGGCATGCTGGTCTATAAGGAGCATTTCATCATTATACTGTAATATCCAGTAGGTATTGAAGATCTGCCCGATTATTTTATAGTCGGAAAAAGCGTCTTTAGATAGAATCTTTTCTTCAAAGAGATCAAGCTGGGAGCCTTTTTCCGGAACATCCCTGTATTCATCCCAGTTTTCTGGAGTTTCCGGCTCATGTACATTCTCCTTAATAATATTTTCTGCCGGAGTCTCGGGAACCTCAGTTTTTTCCTCCCTCGCGCTTTCAGGAGTGATGCTGGTGAATAAATGATCGTCACTGTCTTCCGAATCCGCGTTGTAGGAATTCACCTTTTCTTCCCTTAAGATCACCGGTTTTTCAAAGGGTTCCGGAGCAATTTCCGGAGCCTTCGGCGGCAGTTCCGTTTTTTCCTCATCAAAGGAAAAATCATTTATGAATTCTTTTCCTGACAGGGTATCCTTTATGGCTGCTTTTATGAATTCATATACAGCCGGGGGATCGGAAAACTTGATCTCCATTTTTCTCGGATGTACGTTTATATCCGTGTTTTCCGGAGAAATGGTAAGGAAAAGCGCCGTGAAGGGGAATCTGTGCTGCATTAGGAAGCCGGCATATCCGTCTTCTATGGCTTTTGCGATAATGTCATCCTTGATATAGCGGGAATTCACGAAATAATTTTCATAAGCCCGGCTGTTCCTCACGACCACAGGTTTTGCGATATAGCCCTTAAGGCTCATATCCCCGTCTTCCGCATTTACTTCCATGAGATTATCCGAAATATCCCTGCCGTAAATACGGTAGATCACTTCCTTTAAGTCCCCGTTTCCGCCGGTGACCAGCCTGTTGGAGCCGTTCACGCTGTATTTATAAGCGATATCCGGCCTGTCCATGGCCATCTCTTCGATGAGAGTCGTGATATAACCGGCCTCTGTATGTCCGGTCTTTAAGAATTTACGGCGGGCAGGGGTATTATAGAAAAGATCACGGATAATAAAGGTGGTGCCGTCCGGAACTCCGGCTTCTTCAAGAGTGACTTCATTTCCGCCTTCTATCACATATCTGCTCCCTAAGATATCTTCGGCTCTCTTTGTAAGGAGCTCTGCCTTTGAGACCGCAGCGATGCTGGACAGGGCTTCACCTCTGAAGCCAAGGCTTGTTAAGGAATAGAGGTCTTCGATGCTTTTAAGCTTGCTGGTGGCATGGGGAAGAAAGGCAGTGCGCACTTCACCTGCATCGATTCCGGAGCCGTTATCCGTCACTCTTATCAGATCTATGCCGCCGTTCTTTATCTCTACTGAGATCTTTGTGGCTCCCGCGTCTATGGAGTTCTCAAGCAGCTCTTTCACAATGGACGCAGGGCGCTCAACAACCTCTCCGGCAGCGATCTTATCTATTGTTTTCTCATCAAGAATACATATCATTTTATCGTTTCTCTCTATGTTTTCTCAGGTCAATGTTCTTCGGGGCACTGGTCTCCGCTTCGCTACGGTCGGTCCAGAACCGATGTCCCCCGGACATCGTGGACCACTCAGTGCTTCAAAGCGTGCCCGTAAAACCGATGCCAGGCACGCTCAGCGTGCCTAAACGGCATTCAAAACATGCCACCGGCATGTTTTGCACTGGACGTTTTACCAACGGTTCTTTATTTCATTTTGAAATTTATATAAGTGGTTCATGGCGTCCATGGGGGTCATGTGGCTTAAATCTAAGTTCTTTATTTCTTCCAGAATATCATCATCTTTAAGAGTCTCAAAGAGCGACATCTGGTTTAAGTCCACTTCGTCATAGCGCTTTACTCCCCTGCCACGGCCTATAAGCCTTGCCTGGCTCTCTTCCGCTATGGCATTCAGGTTTGTGGTTATATCGTTATCGGAAAGCTCTGCCACTATCTCGTCAGCTCTCTCCGTCACGCTGTCAGGGACTCCCGCAAGCCTTGCAACATGGATTCCGTAGGACTTGTCGGCGCCTCCCTTTATGATCTTCCTTAAGAATACAATGTCCCTGCCGTTTTCCTTAACCGCAACGCAGTAATTATTTAAGCCCGGGATCTTTCCCTCCAGTTCCGTAAGCTCATGGTAATGGGTGGCAAAGAGGGTTTTTGCTCCAAGTTTCTTTTTATCGGCTATATGCTCGATCACGGCCCAGGCTATGGAAAGCCCGTCAAAGGTGGAGGTTCCCCGGCCTATTTCATCAAGGATTATAAGGGATTTTGAGGTGGCATTTCTGAGGATATTTGATACCTCTGTCATCTCCACCATAAAGGTAGACTGTCCGCTTGAAAGATCATCCGAGGCTCCAACCCTTGTAAAGATACGGTCTACAATTGAAATATCCGCTTCCTTTGCAGGAACAAAGCTTCCGATATGGGCCATCAGGGTTATCAGGGCACACTGCCTCATATAGGTGGATTTTCCGGCCATATTGGGGCCGGTTATAACCAGTATCATATTGGAATTATTGTCGATCTTTATGTCGTTTGAGATAAAGGAATCAAAGCCTGTCATCTTTTCCACCACGGGATGACGGCCTTCCTTAAAACGGATATAACCTTTCGTGTTTATCTTCGGGCGACAGTAGGAATTATGCTCTGCCACATAGGAAAAAGACTGCAGCACATCCAGCACTGACAGGGCGTCAGCCGTATCCAGTATCCTTGAGATGTTTCCTGCGATCTCGCTCCTTACATCGGAAAAGATCCTGTATTCCAGCTGTACAAGCCGGTCTGCGGCATTTAAGATCTTATCCTCCATCTCCTTTAATTCTTCGGTGATGTATCTCTCTGCTCCCGCAAGGGTCTGCTTTCTTATATAATTATCCGGCACTTTATCAAGGAAGGATTTTGTTACCTCTATGGCGTAGCCGAAGACCTTATTATATTTGATCCGGAGATTCTTTATCCCGGTGCGCTCCTTCTCCCTCTCTTCCAGCTCTGAAAGCCACTTTTTGCCGTTTACATGAAGGGAGCGGTAATCATCCACGTTTTTATCGTATCCGTCCTTAATAATCCCGCCGTCCTTCTGGGCAAGGGGCGGATCATCGATTATGGCCCTGTCGATAAGATCATAGATATCTTCAAGTCCGTCTATCCGATCGGAAAGTTCCTTTAAGAGAGCCGAATCAAAGCCCTTTGTCAGGTTCTTTACGTGGGGCAGCATCTTAAGGGAGGTCTTAAGCATTATAAGATCCCTTGGATTTGCGGAACCGTAGGTCACTTTGCAGAGGATCCGTTCCAGATCATATACCGGATTTAAGTAATCCCGGAGCTCATCCCTGTCCATTACCTTAAGGGTCAGCTCTTCAACCGCATCAAGACGGCCGTTTATCTTCTCTTCATTGATAAGGGGTTCTTCAATATAGTTCCTGAGTTTCCTTGCACCCATGGCAGTCTTTGTGTGGTCAAGGACCCAGAGAAGGCTCCCCTTACGCCTTTTTTCACGGAGAGTCTCGCAGAGCTCCAGATTCCTTCTGGAAGCGGAATCCATTAAGAGATATTCAGAATTTACATAGGGTTTGATATTAAGGATGTTTTTAAGGTCTGTTTTCTGGGTTTCCTTCAAATAGATAAGGACAGAGCCCGCAGCCATTATACCAATGGGGAAATCGGAAAGTCCCAGGCCGTCAAGGCCCTTTACCCTGAAATGGGACTCTATGGCGTCGGTGGTCCTTTCGTCATTAAAATAGCGGTCGTCAAGGATATTTACAATGATACCAAGCCTGCTCCGAAGGTCCTCTGCGTTAAAGAAGGTCATAAGGATGTCCTTATTGCAGATTATCTCCTTCGGAGTAAATTTCGAGATCTCATCCATCAGCTGATTATAGGAACCGCACTCCGTAACCTGGAAACGTCCGGTGGTAAGATCCGCCACGGAAACGCCGTAGCGGCTTCCGGCATAGACCACTGACATGAGGAAACTGTTAACCCCTTCTTCTATGGACTGTATGTCAATATTAGTTCCGGGAGTCACTATCCTGATTACATCCCTTTTTACTATGCCCTTGGCTTTCTTCGGGTCCTCAAGCTGTTCGCAGATAGCCACTTTATGGCCGTTTCTAACAAGCTTATTTAAGTATGCATCTACGGAATGAAAGGGAACGCCGCACATTGGCGCCCTTTCTTCCAGACCGCAGGATTTTCCCGTAAGAGCCAGATCCAGTTCCTTTGACACAGTTTCCGCATCATCAAAAAACAACTCGTAAAAATCCCCCAGCCTGTAAAATAAAATGCAGTCCTCATATTTTTCCCTCATGGAAATATAATGTGCCATCATTGGGGAAAGGTTTTTGTTTTCCTTGATCTCTGTAAAATCCATGTTATATTCCGCTGTAAAAGCCGGCGGATAGTCCCCGCCGGCTTAAACTGTCAGTAATTAAGCGTAAATTACGTTTAGTTGCCAAGCTTAAACTGATTAACGATATTACGGAGCTCACCGGAGAAGTTTGCACTCTCATTAACCAGATCATTGGTGTGCTCGGTAAGACGTACCACATCAGAGGTTTTCTGAGCCACATCCGTTACACCGGTAGCAGCTTCACCCATGGTGGTATTAATGTCGGCGATGGCATGCTTGATATCATCAATGGTTGATGTGAGGTTATCTATCCTCTGTCTGATATCGCTCATGTTGTCACCGAAGAACTTGGCGTCGGTGGTATATGAAGTGGTCACTTCACTGAAAGACTCATAATCATGCATAACGTTGGAATCAATGAAGTCCAGCATTTCCTTCAGGCACTGTGACATATTGGTAACTGCGTCATTAACTTCCGCTACGATCTCGGAAATGCCGTCTACGGTCTCGCCGGACTGGGTGGCAAGGGAACCGATCTCTTCAGCAACTACCGCAAAGCCTCTTCCCGACTCTCCTGCTCTTGCAGCCTCTATGGAAGCATTGAGGGAAAGAAGGTTTGTCTGGTCCGCAATGGACTTAATGGTCTCTGTAAGGGCGTTGATCTTCTGAACAGCCTTTGATTTTTCGATAGCTGCCTCAGACTGCTCCTTAACGGACTGGTAGATATTCTGGGTGTTCTGCTGGGCTTTTACCACGTCCTTTGAAAGCTTCTCAACCTTGGTCTGGATCTCTGCAGCCGACTTCTCGGAATCTATGGCAACGGTGTTGATATTCTGTGCATTTTCAAAGATATCAACGATGTTGTTGTTGATGCTCTCGGTGGTAGCAGTAGTTTCCTGCATTCCTGCTGCCAGTTCCTGAGAAGTCGCCGAGTTATCGGATGAATTCTCATTAACCTGACTTGTGGTGTTCATCAGGTCGTTGGCATTTGTATGAAGACCGCTGCTGGTCTCATCCAGCTGGTAAACTATGGTCCTTATGGACTTTCTCATGTTTCCTATGGACCTGGTGATCTTACCTGTCTCATCCCTTCTTATAACTACAGCATCGGAGGGATCATAGTGGGTGAAGTCCAGTGCAGCCGTACGGTCGATGAGCTTCACAATGATATCTATGGGCTTAAGGATGATACCTACAACGAAGAACAGGATTATGGAAAGAACCACAACGCAGATAACGAAAGTGATTATCGCATTCCTTATGAAAGTGTTGATAGGCTTTAATACGTCATCCTTATCGGCGCTGACAACAAGGATCATATGTCCGCCCTTGTCAGTCACATAAAAGGCAGCCAACTTCTTTGAGCCCTTAAATGTATACTCTATAACATCAGGTTCGGGAAGGGTGCCTGCGTCAATCTTGGCCCGGAGTCCCTTGACTACTTCATTTTCAACAGGCTGGCCTATCTTTTCAGGTGTGGGATGGTACATCATATTTCCATCCTTATCCACAAGGTACATATAGCTGGAATCAACGCCCTCCAATTTCACACCGTCCAACAGCTCTGCAGCTGTTCCAAGGCTTAAGGTTCCAAATGTGGCAAGACGGGAATTGACCATTTCGCCATAAGAAAGTGCCATTTCCTTCATGTTGTTCTTAACAAGGCGCTGCTCTTCATTTGAAAAAGAAGTTACAGCCATCTCGATAAGGATAACGGATACCACAAGCATTGATACCGCAAGCAGTATCAGCACATAGTGCTTAATTGAAGGAAGTCCCTTTAATCCGTCCTTTTTCTTTTTTACTTTTCCAGCAGCAGCGTCAGCATTTGCGGGAACTGTGTTTACGTCTGACATAACGTACCTCCATGATGAAATTTTACCCCTGACTGTAAGCCGGTCTTTTTAGATAAAAACCCGCGACCGAAAAAATACAGTCACGGGTATTTTATCAAATTAGGACGATAAATAAAAGAGTTTTATCAAACTTTTTACCTTCGAAAACAACCCTTATTTAACCGCATAATCAAGTCTTACGGTGATAGTGGCGGTCTTATATCTGGAACCTGTATCAAAGGCACCGTCATAGGAATATGAGGATGTTCCGGAGTTCTGGGCAGTGATCTGTATTACTCCCAGCTCGGAATTTTTAAGCCTTCCGATGGTGGCTCCGGAAGCCTGAGCCATGATGTCTATCCTCTCCTTGGCGTTCTCCGTTGCCATTCCGATAAGTTCCATCTTTACGTCATCAAGATTGGTCTTATAGTATTCCGGTGACCAGGACTCGAATTCAACTCCCGACTCTAAAAGAGTGGAAATATTCCTTGAAATTTCCTCTACCGCATCTATCTTTGAAGAGGTTACGGTAATTGACTGGGTAAGCTTGTAACCGGTGTAATATGAACCAATGTAATTTCCTTCGTCATTATACCTGTCCTCAGTGGTGCGGGACACATCAACGGAACTGAATACTATTTCCTTCTCGGAAAGACCCTGCTTTAAGAGATAACTCTTTACAATGTCCGCGTCATTCTTGATCTTCTCATAGGCTATCCTTGATGTGGTGGCTTCCTGAGAGAAATTTCCCCTCCATACGATGAGATCCGATTCAAAATCAAGACTTGCGGAGCCGGTGGCTTTGATATCATTGTCGCCTGAGGTTTTATAATAGATAAAACCGTAAGCTAAGATCGCGCTGCTCACCATTACCGCAATGGCGATAAAGAGGGCCGGCAGGAAAAAGAGACCGTTACCGCCCTTTTTCTTTGCGCATGAATTCTTTTCGATGTTACCTTCATTCACTGTGTTTTCAAGATTTTCCATAATATTACCTCCCTATAAAATGTAATTCTGTAATATCCTTGCAAGTTCTTCAAAATCTATAGGTTTCGCAATATGCTCGTTCATTCCGGACTTTTTGGAAAGGACCACGTCATCCGCAAAGGCGTTGGCGGTCATGGCTATTATGGGCACCTCTTTGGTATACTTCCGGTCCATATTCCTTATGAGCTCCGTAGCCTGATAACCGTTCATTTTGGGCATCTGTATATCCATGAAGATGATTGAATAATAATCGTCCTCTACGGAGGATATCTTATTTACCGCTTCCTCTCCGTTCTCCAGCCAGTCTGTATCCAGGCCCGCCATCTGGAAGATATGCCTTGCGATCTCGGCATTGATCCTGTGGTCTTCTACGAGAAGCGCCCGTTTTCCCTTAAGATTCATTTCCTCAAGCTTCTTTAAGGGTTGATTTGCGCTACTGTTATTATCCACCTTATTCACGATATTATCAAACAGTGAAATGAGCTTTGTCCTGAATAAGGGTTTTCCAAGGAAGGACGTGGCTCCCGCCTCCCTGGCTTCCTGCTCTATATCTGTCCAGTCATAGGCAGAAAAGATGATTATGGGAATATCGTTGCCCAAAAGCTTCCGTATGGCCTTGGTGGTATCGATACCGTTCATGTCCGGCATCTTCCAGTCAATGATGATTGCGGTGAATTCCCTGCCCTGATCCTTCCTAAGCTCTATCCTGTCAATGGCAGCCTGCCCTGAAAGGACGAATTCACTGTTCATACCCAGATCGTTTAAGATCTCGCAGACGGATTCACAGCTTACCGGGTCGTTATCCGCAACAAGAACATTCAGCCCCTTAAAAGATGAATAATCCGCTTCGGTATCTCTCTGAAGCTTTAAGTATATATTAACGGTAAATCTGGAACCTTCACCAAGCTTACTCTTTACAGCTATATCTCCGCCCATCATACGGACGATATTTCGGGTTATTGCCATGCCGAGGCCCGTGCCCTGAATGGCGGACGTGGTCTTATCGTTGGCTCTTGTAAAAGGCTCAAAGAGATGCTTCTGGAACTCTTCTGTCATGCCGTAGCCGTTATCTTCAAAAACAAATTCATAATGCCCGATGCCCTTTGCCTTGGTATGGCGCTCCTTTATGCTTAATGAAATCCTTCCGCCGTTAGGAGTATACTTTATGGCATTGCTTAAGATGTTCATGAAGACCTGCTGTATCCTGCCCTTGTCTCCGGTCACCAGCTCATGCTCCACATTGATGATATTGACATAGAAGGAATGCTCATGCTGCTGTACCTGAGGCCTTGTCATGGTGATCATGTTGTCGATAAGCTCCGAAAGATTGAAATTCTCTTCTCTCAGTTCCACCTTTCCCGACTCTATCTTATTCATGTCAAGGACTTCATTTATAAGGGACAGCAGGTGATCCGAAGACCTGCTTATCTTTTCAAGGCAGTCTGCCACTTTTTCCCTGTCATCAATGTGGGACTGGGCAATGGCTGTCATGCCGATGATGCCGTTCATGGGAGTCCGGATATCGTGGCTCATGCTGGATAAAAAGTCGCTTTTTGCCTTATTTGAAGCATTTGCGGCCTCTATAGCCTGTCTCAGGGCCTGATGGATATTCAATTCCTTACGGACCTCATCATCCACATCCTTGAAACCCACCACTATTCCGGTCTTTCCGTAGGGCAGCTCTATACGGCCGAATTCCATGGTGTAGAACTTCTCATATCCGTTCATGGATATCTTATAGCTTACGGAATAAACTGTCTTTCCCGCAGTATTCTTAACGATGCTCTCAATGGAGGTTTCCCTGAAAAACCTGTCCCTGTCCTCGGGAGCCACCACGTTATCCCTGTAATACTCAAAGGCGTCGGTATACTTATTGAATTTTAGCGCCGCATCCGCTATAGGGCTCTGCTCTTCATCCACCCTGAAAAGCTTGAAGGTCTCGCTCTCTATGTCATCTATAAGCCAAACCGAATTATATACCCGGCTCAAAGCCTCTATTACAGCGGAGTGCAGAGCTTTATCCGACTCCATCTGCTTATATTTCTCCGTAATATCGGAAATAAAGACATAGTAGAGGCCCCTATACTCCTCTGTTTCCACATAGTGGCCGAAATCATCAATCCAGCGGATCTCTCCGTCCTTACGTTTGATCCTGTATACCACATAATCCAGATCGTTCTTGTTTTCAGCGATCTGCTCCACTATGGAACCGGATATCTTATCATAATCCTCGGGCCAGACCATGCCCTTAAAGGTAAAGCCGGTAAGAGCCTTGAAATCATCCAGGCCCTCACAGCCGAATATCTCGAAGACCGCACTGTTGGCATAGAGAAGCTCTTCATCACCCTCCGCCTTATAAATGAAAAAGCCTCCGGGGATGTGCTCACCTATCTCCTCTATGACCGCAAGTGTCTGCTCATTTAAGATAAAATTCTTTCCAAACATAAAGTAAATATATCATATAGGGTTATTGATAACAACTGAAAAAGTGCCCTCAGACCTTAAGGATAAAGGAAGGGCCTGAGCTCTGAATTCTCTCCGTCGGTATATTCTTTATCCTGTGCCCGGTTCCTTATTTCTTTAAGAAGGCTTATATTATGCATGGATATCTCAAAGAGATTTCCGAAGATATGGGCGCTCTCTATCATGTCGTCAACATCGAAGGAACCCTTATCCTTATAGATCGCAAGGCAGATAAGGAGCAGCACATGGACTGAGCGGAATACGGAATAAAGCGGTCCCTCTATGCTGCCGTCCTGGAAGGTATCAAGGATATTCCTGTGGGCAAAATAAGCCGCAGTCTTACGGATCCATTTTTTAACATCCGGAACATCTTCAAGAAAAGCAGAAAACAGCTCTTCGGATCCGGGAAGGATCTTCCTTATGATACTGAAAACCTCCTCGGACCTTCCGTTATTTTCAAAATAGATGGCGTCATCAAGGATCTTTCCTATGGACTCAACGGATTCCCTGACTTCAAAAAGGCTTTTATCAAAGCAGCCGTCCTGGAGGGCGTTTACCATTCCGTCCCTGAAGGATAAAAGGATACGGGTCCTCTCCTTAAGTTCCGGGCTGATCTCCTCATCAGACTCTTCTACAGTACGGACAAATTCCAGCCTGTCGCCGCTGCCTTTATAGAACATCCTGCCCACTTCGCTGCAGGATAAGAGCAGGCAGTTAAGCCTGTAATCTCCGGCCTTCACATCCCTTTCCCTGGGATAGACCTTGCATATCTTTATCTGAGCATCTTCCCCGGCCCTTAAGCGTACTCCGCAGAGATCATCATCCGTAAGGAAGGGGCAGCGTCCGTCTGAATGGAGCTTGATCAGCCACTCTCCCTTTTCATTCTGCATTATATTGTCACGGAAGAATTTTCCATCCTCTCCGGGATATCCCTGATAGAGTTTGACTGTATCAGGGTCCATGGGAAGTATCCAGGCGTTACAGCACACATCTATGCAGGTGGTGTTTCCGGTGCAGATATAATCGTTATAATATGCGGGCATTTCCCTTGTGATCTCACTCATTTTTTTCAAAGTCCTCCATAAATTTTTCGTATTCCTCAAGGTTTGCAGGGGGATCGATCTCCCCGGATTTTATACGGTCTTCTATCACAAGAGCCGAATCATAAATTTCATCATTATAATTATCGTGGTTTTCGGGAATACCCACGGCTCCTTCCGTAAGGCCGAAGCTCAGGGTCTTTCCCCCTATCTCTTCATCCTTTAAGTATGCCTTTGAAACTCTCTCTACAGCTACATTTACAAGCTTCATGGCGCTGGTAAGCACGTTTTTCGGAGCTAAGTATGACTGGTCACGGTCCACGCCGATAGCGAATTTGTCGGCTTTAACGGCTTCCTCTATGACACCTATACCAACACCGCCAGCAGCGTGGTAGACGATATCACAGCCCTCGTCAAACATCCTTTTACCTATCTCTCTGCCCTTTTCCTCATCATTAAAGCTGTCAGCATATTCTATGTCTATATCCACATTTTTACCGTAAACTGATGAAGCGTAGGCCACGCCGGCACGGAAGCCGTACTCAAACTGGTCTATGATCTCCCCGGTAATACCTCCCACAAAACCTATCTTTCCGGTCTTTGTGGCAGCTGCCGCAATATATCCCACGATAAAGGAAGGCTCTTCCGCACGGAAGACCACCCCTGTAACATTGGAAGGGGTATCTCCGTAAGAACTGTCGATGATCGCAAAAGATGTATCCGGGTTTTCCTTTGCCTTTTCCAGCATGGCGTCAGCGGACGCATAGCCTATGCACCAGCAGAGCGAGCAGTCCCGCTCCAAGAGCTTATCGATATTTCCGCTGTACTCGCTGGAATCAGAAGACTCCACATATGTGGTCACTACTCCCGTGTCCTTTTCAAGGCTCTGCAGCCCTTCCCAGGCGCTCTGGTTAAAGGACTCGTCGTCTATCCCTCCGATATCCGTTACCATTCCGATCTTTTTTTCGGAGATACCGGAATCTTCAGCGTCTGTATCAGAGCCGTCTAAATTGAAAACCCTGTCGGATATTTCTTCGGATTCACCGGCTTTCCAGGTCTTTATAACCTCCGTTCCCGCAGCCGTGCTTTCGGCAGCGCAGCCGGAAAGAAAGACTGAAAGGATGCAGAAAAGTATTAAGCTTTTTTTCAACAAAGAATGCTTCAATTATCGGATCCCGTTCCCTTGTAAGTGATTATAAGCATGGTAAGGTCATCAAACTGGGGCGCTTCACCCACAAAGCTGTCTATGTCTTCCCTGACTTTCTTTAAGATGTCTTCCACGTTGTCTTCCGAATGACGGTTCAGGGACTCTATCATCCTGTCTTCTCCGAAGAGCTCATTACCGGAATTGGTAGCCTCCGTTACACCGTCTGTGTAGAGATAAAGTGATTCACCGCTCTGTAATACGGTCTCATGCTCCCTGAAATGCAGGCCTTCCATGGTGGCAACAGGCGGTCCGTGCTTTTCTTTTTCAAGATCAAAGCCCCTGCCGTTCCTGTAATATGCGGGGTATTCATGACCTGCACTGGCGTAGACTATGCTTCCTGTTGAAATAGTTAAGATACCCAGCCAGACAGTTACGAAAAGCTCGGCATCATTGCCCTCACAGAGCTGGTCGTTTACATCCGCCAGTATCTCTCCGGGACCTGCGTTATTCATTAAAGCCCTGTTCTTTATCAGGGTCTTTGCTATTACCATGAAGAGAGCCGCAGGAACGCCCTTTCCGGAAACGTCAGCCATAACAATGCCGAGATGGTCGTCATCGATAAGGAAGTAATCATAGAAATCACCGCCCACTTCCTTTGCGGGATTCATGGTTGCATAGAGATCGAATTCTTTTCTTTCAGGGAAAGGCGGGAAGATACGCGGAAGCATATCCGCCTGTATCTGGGTAGCTACATTCAGCTCCGCACCGATACGTTCCTTCTCCGCTGTGACAATGGTCAGATCCTCTATGTATTTTTCTATCCTCACCGTCATATCCCGGAAGGAATAAGCGAGAGATGTGATCTCGTCCTTGTTCCTGTCAAATTCGGAGATGTCCTCCATAAGTTCTCCGTGCTCATAGGAACTTACTATATCATTGAGCCTGGTTACAGGACGGATGACCATGTGCCTTAAAACCACAACCATGAGAAATACTACTACAAGGATACAGAGCACTTCTACCACAGTGATCTGCATCATATGCCTGTAAATAGCCGGATCTATTTCCTCCAGGATATAGTCGGCGTCGATCATGGCCACCATATCACCGTTTGAATCAAAGATCGGGGCCCATGCGGATAAGGGACGGCCGAAACCGGAATCCGGACCCAGGATCAGCTCTGTGGAAGGCTTTTGGGCCTTTATGTCAGGCACAAAATATTTGTAATCCCCTTCCGCATATTCGTAGAAATCTCCGGCCTGGCTTAAGTTTGCGGGATCATCCCCCTCTTTTTCAGCGTCTATAAGATACATGAAACTGGTCTCGCCGGGAACCTGGAGATAGAGATACTGTATCCCTCTGAAGTCGGATTTGATATCATCTAAAAGCTGCTTGGTCTCATAATACTTCTGATCCTTTTCCAGGGTCTTTGAAAACTCCCTTGCCCAATCCCCGTCTATCTGGTCCGCAAGCATCTTAACCAGGTCCTGGGCTTTCTCATTATAGAGCTTATAGTAGGTATTCCTCAAAGTCCTGCCGCTTATCAGGATAATGGCAATAGCCATAAAAGCCATCAGGATCACGAGAGTGATGATGATCTTTCTGTTAAGTCCCCGTTTTTTCATATTTAATCCCTACTCTTTCTGTTTTTTATTAAAAGCACCCAGGCTCCGCATTGGCAGTGATCTCCGCATATTGGACAGGTAATGCCCATGGAATATGCATCTTTATAAAACAAAGGCTCCTTTTCTTTAAATAAAACTTCACCCATGTTCTCATAGATCTTTAAGGAAGGGGCTCTTCCATCGGGATATATCCAGCTTTCCGCCATTACCAGATCTATGTTTCTTTTCCGTAAAAGCTCTGAATTCCGTTCAGCCAGAGCCTTTGCCACCCCTGAACCCCTGTATTCCGGAAGTACCATAAGGGAGTCTACAGTAACGATGTTTCTGTCACCGGCCATATCCCGCACCTTTTTTATCAGTTCCGGGTGGGGGCAGGTAAAGAGAGTTCCCTTCTGGAAGGTGAAGAATCCAACAGTCTTACCCTTATCAACCGCTTTGCTCCCAAAATACTCATTGGCCTCACAGGCTCCCTTTATTGAAGAAAAAAGCTCTTCTCCGTCGTTTAAGAATCTTTTATAGAATGAGATAAGCTCATCCAGATCCTTTTTTTCAAAATTAAGTAATTCCATTTATCCGACAACTCCGATATGCCATGAAAGACCTGTAAATTGCTTCAAATTCCGGGCCTTTATTACTTGAAGAATCTCCTGCCTCTTCCCATGGCTAATACATACAATAAACAAAATACCAGCATGAGGACACCGAAGATACCGATACCCTTTCTCTCTCCCAAAAGTAACAGTGCTCCGTATACCACAGGTCCTATGGTCTGTCCCATGTTTTCAAATACAGAGTATACTCCCATGGCCTTGCCGTCCCCGTACATCAGACTGTCCGGCAGGCTTTCAAAATAGGTGTACTGGCAGGTATAGGCAAATGATATGACGACTGACAAAATCACTACTCCCAGTACCACCATGAACATTGAAGGCCTTAAGGCCACAACTATAAGGTTAAGTCCCATTGTAACACTTGCGATGACCACACTCCAGAAAGTTCCGAATCTTTTTATGATAGCTGATGAAATATGGGGTCCCACATAGATCACCATCAATCCGCAGAGAAGGAATATCTGTCCTACTCTCACTTCGTCCACACCGTGCATCATTGCATAAAGAGGGAAGAAATACTCTCTGTAGGAAATTGAAGTCATAAAAGGTATAAGGATAAATACAAAGAATCCGAGTACCCTGGGGTTGAAAAAGAATTTGTAAAAGCTGATCTTTTCTTTCTCCTCCTCGGCTTCCTGTTTTCCGGGTGCAATATTATCCGAGTATCTGATGAGGAAGAATACAGGTACCATGAAGCAGGCAGCCACCAAATAGGACATGCGGCTTCCGCCCACAGGGTAGATCAGGGCAGAGAGACCGGCTCCCATGGTGAATCCGGAAAGGATCCCGGCCATAACTCCGGCGAAGGCTTCCGCTGTGGATTCCATGGTCTCTCCCTTTGCGGCTATGGCGTTACTGGTAACGAGAAGTATACCAACACCGGCTCCGATAAGCATATTTCCGCAAAGTATACCAAGATACTTTTCACAGAATACGGTACAGATAACAAGTCCAGCTATATTGGTGAAAAGACCTGCATATAGAAGCTTTTTGCTATCTGTTTTTTCGGACAGATGTCCTGTCAGCGCAGATAACAGGGCCATCATAAGGAACTGGATCGTAAGGGGAAGTCCGGTAGCCATTTCCCTTGGTATCAAAAGTTCGCCCTGATAGATCCTGGCAGCAAGCATGGTGATAAAGGGATCCTGCATGGCTGATGCCAGATATGTGAGTGTCATAACCGTACGGAGAGGAATGGAATGTGTAACATCCGTAGATTTTTCCTTGCCCTTTATCTTCTTTTCATAGAAGGTAATAAGGAAAAGTGCTTCAATTATCAGCATCATCATTACTGCCGAGGAACAGAACACATTGACTATGGTGTCCCAGGTCTTCCGGCTCCGCTCCTGTTCACGGAAATTTAAGTCCGTTCCCACTTCCATTACAGCCACGGTCTTACCCTTATCGTCAATAACCGGCTGCAGCACCATAAGCCAGGTGCCTTCGGAATCCCTGCTCTTTACGGCATAGGAATTTCCGTTATAGAAGCAGTCCCTCACATAACGGTCATCGGTCTTTCCGCAGGGCTCCCCGCACATCACGGTATCTGCGTAATTTAACAGATATCTGGTTGTTCCGTCATTTAGCCTGTAGAAGGTATAGAAATAGTTCTTGCCCAGTTTTTCCGCCTCTGTAAAGGGAATATCCAGTGAATCCCTGAATTTCATATAGGCGGAACCCAGATAATCATATTCCCATTCTATCTTTGAAAGGGAACTCTGATCCAGATAATCCAGCATCACGTCACTGAAGAGCTTCATCTCGGTCACATCCCTCTCGTCCTCCTTTATCCGCTCATCGGATAGAAGGGATGAAGAAATAAAGCCGGATACGGTGATAACTGCCACGATCACGGCAACCATTCTTAAGGCCGACTCATTATTTATGAGATTAAATACGAACTTCGGCAGGAACCTCATGAAATAGAGGAATAAAAGGAATGTTAAGACAAGCAGAACCCAAAGGGCTACAGTTATAGGGAAACCCTTATAGGTAAGGGATGTCCTGTAAACAGGCTCTGAAAGCTTTCCTTCCGCATCAGCTGTAAAGGTATAGAAACTGTTCAGATCAGAAGCCAGGATCGTACCGGAATTGTAGTCCCCGTTAAGCCTGTTTATCTTTAAGCCCTTTGCCCTGAAGAGTTCGTAATACATTTCAACGTTTGAATCGGAAAAACCGCAGATGCTTCCGCTGTAAAGCTCGCTGAAATACACATAGCCGTTTCTTGCGGTAACGGCTCTAGGCATGATATGCCTGCCTTCGCTGTTTAAGGTGAACCATGTGGAAAAGGCGCTTTTCTGAATACGGACCGCTCCTCTCTTTGTGGCAATGGCTACAAGTCCGGTGGTCAGATCATAGGAGGCATCATTTAAGACATCACCGGCGTAGATCCTTTTTCTTAAAACAGCTTCGCCGTCGTCCTTTAATTCATATAAACCCAGGCCGTATTCCTCTTCCCTCAGGAAATGCAGGGAATCCTCATAATACTGCAGGTCGTAGATACGCTGGATTCCGGAATCATATAAAACAGTATATTTATTGTTCTTAAAAGAAATGATCCTGTGTCCGATAACGGCATCGGAAACCAGATCACCAAAATAGGATTCGTCTAAGATATAGAGGGTGTCATCACTTCCCTCCGCTATACCTTCGGCATAAAAAAAGCCTTTGCTGCTGCCACCTCTTAAGATACGGGAAACACTGTCATCCGTATCTATTATGCATACAGCCTCTCTGCCCTCGTCAATACAGTAGATCTTTCCGGAGTAACCGATAAAGGCAGCATTGACGGAGATAAAACCGTAAGTGCTGCCTAAATTAAGGCTCTCCTTATTTATCACTACTATGGCTGCAAAAAGCAGCATCAGAATAAAGAGGCAGATATCTATGTATTTCTTAAATATCTCTTTCAAAAGGGTACTGTTATTATACTCCTCATTTTATTTGAAATAAGCCACTGTTTCATCCAGATCCACAGCCGTATCCTGAGTCGCATTGCTGTTATTTGCAATATTGCTGATGGCATCTGCGATATCACGAATGGAAACGCTGACTTCCTCATTTGCTGCAGCATTCTCCTGGGATATTGCGCCCAGATCTGTGACTGAGGCCATTATGGAATCCTTTGCCTGATCAAGAGCCCTGGCTTTTGCGGAAATGTCGCTGATCTCCACAAATGACTGTTCTATCTGCTCATTCAGCACCTCGAACCTGCCCTGGGTCTCTTCAATGTAGCTCTGCTCCTCGGAGATTATCTTAGCCACGTTCTCAGAAAGAGAAACGCTGCGCTCGGATTTCTGAACGATCTCCGATACTATGTGCTCAATATCTTCAGTGGATTTATTGGTCTGCTCCGCAAGGGAACCGATCTCACCGGCTACCACCGCAAAGCCTCTTCCTGCCTCTCCGGCTCTTGCAGCCTCTATTGATGCATTGAGGGCAAGAAGGTTGGTCTGGCTGGCTATGGAGCTTATGATATCTACTGCATCCTTTATCCTGTCAACAGCTGTATTGGTTTCCGAGATCTGGGTTGCGATATCGTTGACCGCTTTAACACTCTCTTTCGAGGATACGGAAACCCTGTTTATATAGTCCGCGGCATCGGTATTTGCGTCTTTTATCCCGTTTGAAATGGATACAAGCGCGTCCGCTCCGGAGGTGATATTGTCGATACCTTCTCCCATCTGGACCACCTGGGTATTGATGGTCTGAACGCTCTGGGCCATGGTAGAAGCACCCTTTGCAAGATCCTCCATTGCCTTTGCTATCTGATCCGTTCCGTCCTTACTGGTGTCCGCAAGTACGGTAACCTGCTCAGCGCCGTTTTTAAGGTCTCCGCTTATATTCTTGGTCTTACCGATGATCTCACTTAAATTCCCGTGAAGGCTCTCTGATGAAGAGATGATCTCATTGAACTCCCTTACAACGGTCTGTTCATCAAAGTCCACATCCAGATCACCGTCAGCCATGGTGCGGAGTCTGTCGCTGGTGCCCGCAAGGGTTTTTGAGATCCTGCTGCTGATGATCAATACTATTATCAGCAGAACCATAAAGAGAACAACGCTGACTATGATGATAAGGATTACCACGGGGATAAGCTGGTCTGAATAGTATTTATAGGGTTTTCCCGCAAAGGACATGCCCCAGAAATTACCGTCAGCGTCATAGATCGGCTCATAGAAAACAAAGTACCTTATTCCGTTTATCTTGATATCGTCATTTGTATAATTCTGTCCTGCTTTAACCTGGGCGACAACCTTAGGGTCTGCCTGGGTACCCTCGTTATAAGAACCGTCGGTATTTTTCAGGGAAGTAAGCAACCT
>JAFSKT010000028.1 GCA_017448845.1 Lachnospiraceae bacterium | reverse complement strand
TCCCCACTCTTTTGAATGGGATTATGAGCTTATTGAAAAGCTTGGATTTAAGAAGTCCATTTTTAAGAGCTTAAAGATGCCGGGGACTTATGTGGGTTCCTTAAAGAAGGAAATACAGGAAGAGGTGGGCTTTGACTGCAGGGTGATCAAGGCGGCAAGCCATGACACGGCTTCTGCGGTAATGAGCGTTCCCGCTACGGATGACAGCGATAATCTCTATATAAGCTCCGGAACCTGGTCCCTTATGGGAGTTGAGAACAAAGAGGCTATATGCACGCATGAGAGCTGGGAAAAGAACCTTACGAACGAAGGAGGCTATGACCGCCGTTTCCGCTTCTTAAAGAATATAATGGGTCTCTGGATGATACAGCAGGTACGGCATGAGACAGGGGATAAGTATTCCTGGGACGAATTAAGTAAAATGGCTTATTCGAAGCTGGATCTTGCTTCCAGGGTGAACGTGGATGACGACTGTTTCCTTGCTCCGGAAAGCATGACAGATGAGATAAAGGCCTATTGTGAAAGAACAGGGCAAAAGGTTCCGGAAGGAACCGATGAGGTGGCGGCTGTTGTCTATCAGAGCCTTGTGGATGCCTACGGACGTACCATTGATGAGATAGAAGAGGTGACCGGCAGGAATTATAAGAGTATACACATAGTGGGCGGCGGCTCAATGAACCCCTTCATCAACAGCCTTACTGCAAGAAAAACCGGCAGGACAGTTATCGCAGGTCCCGGGGAGGCTACGGCTATCGGAAATATTGCGGCGCAGATGATAGAAGCCGGGGATTTCAAGGATCTTATGGAAGCCAGAAAGTGTATTTACGAAAGCTTCGGAGTTAAGGAGTATCTTCCAACAGACCCGGTGATCGCGAGAGGAAAGCTGTAAGGTTTCGGTATACAGGAGGTTTTTATGACGGCAGCGAAGAACAGTAATAAAAAAAACACGGAGAAAAGCGCTTCCGCGGAGAAAAGCATTTCCGTAAAGACGGGAGAAAAGGCGAGATCCACGGAGATCAAAAAAGCAGAGGACAAAGCAGCTCTCAAGTCAGCGGTACAAAAGAGAAAGGCTGAGGTCGAAAAAAAGGTGATAGAGGCAGCGGATAAACAGGTT
This sequence comes from Lachnospiraceae bacterium, assembly GCA_017448845.1. GTDB lineage: Bacteria > Bacillota > Clostridia > Lachnospirales > Lachnospiraceae > NK4A144. The sequence goes on along the minus strand of JAFSKT010000028.1, from coordinate 9,296 downwards.
ATGGCTGCGGTCACAGAGGATCACGGGATAAATGCCCATTACGATCTGAACACGCCTCTTCCGACTTTTCTACTTTAATAATTAAAGAATCATAGCTTTTGGAGCGGATCCTGCAGGGATCCGCTCTTTATTTGAAAAAAATATAGAAAATAAGGCCGGATTATTGTAAAATTAGAAATGATATGCTTTATGTCATTAACATGATCAAATAACAGTGGGGTGCGTATGAAGAATTTCAAGAGGTTTTTAATTATCCTTATGCTGGTGGTTCCGGTGCTTACAACGCCGGTGGCAGCCAAAAAGAGATTTTACGGACGTATAGGCGCAAAGGAGTCTGTAGTCCATCATCCTCAAAGCGTGATACTCGGTGATGAGGCGCAAGAACCTAAATGGGAGACAAATGTGTTTAATAATGTCCCGATCAACGACCAGGGGATTACCGGTACCTGCTGGGCTTTCGGAAGTACGTCTGCCATGGAGGGAAACCTGAATAAAAAGTATTCTGCCTCCGGTAACCACGCAATTTCCTGGAAAAATCTGGCTTATTACGAATGGCATAAGAGTGACCTTTCAGGAAGCGCGGATACAAATGATTATAACGAGACTGTTTTTGACGAGGCCAGTTATCAGCAGGGTCCCAGCAGCGGAGGCGGCGATGACCCGGGATATGGCGGCGATGACCCCGGATACGATTATCCCTGGGGCAACTATTTCAATATTTTCTCAAGAAAAAGTGTAAGGACCGGGAAGAACGGTTCGGGATACGGCTGGGGTCCCGATGATCCCAATGATCCATATAACCCCGATGATCCTTATGACCCCAATGATCCATATAACCCCGATGATCCTTATGACCCCAATGATCCCGGGTACGACGATCCCGGGTACGACGATCCAGGATACGACGATCCCGGATATGGCGGAGGCGGTCAGAATGGCGGCACAGACTGCTCAGCTCACGGGAATAATTCCTACTATCTGTTCCTGGGCGGTTTTGCTTATTCGGTTCCGATCCTCTACATGGAAGGCAGGTGCCTTACTGATGACAGCGGAAATAACACCATAAGCGGAGACTTAAATCAGGCTGACACTATTTTCAGTCAGGCTAAAAACATTGGATCATCAAAAGACGATTCCTACAGGGCAAAGGATATCTATTTTGTCAAGGGAAGTTCTTCCAATAAGGACACAATAAAGAATATGCTGGTAACTTGCGGGGCCGGGGCTATTTCCTATTTTGTACAGGAAAACCAGGACGGGAGCAGACCGGCCTACGTAAATAATTCAAAAGAAGAGGTTGAACAATACCAGAAGGAATACAATATGGAAGATATAACAGACCATACCATTACCCTGGTAGGTTGGGATGACAGTATTTCATCTTCCAAGTTTGATAATAAACCCGCCGGTAACGGTGCCTGGATATGCAGAAACAGCTGGGGTACCGGAGGAACCGGCAGCGATGGCATTGACGAAAACGGATATACCTATATTTCCTACTATGATCCCTCGATAGCCTATGCGGATATCGTATTCTTCAACGGATATAAAAAGGGTGATGATTCCTTAGATGTACCTCTTTTCACAGATAACAACTACGGGGTGGAATCAACTGACTCCGTCAGTGCCGTAACGGACGACAGATCCAGGGGAATCGCCTACAAGGCAGACAAGGATCTCACTGTAAAGTCCCTCTCCGTAATGACAGCGGAAGATGGGGCTTCCTACACCCTTACGGTCTTTGGAAATCCTTCGGTGGAAGAAGGTCAGATAGACACCACAAAGCAGACGGCCCTCCTCACACAGGAACTGACCTTCCAATATGCCGGGGTACACGTGGTGAAGCTTGATAAGACCATTGGCATCAAGTCCGGACAGACTGCCATCTTCATGCTGAAACCCAAGAAGCAGATAAAGACCTTTATGTCCGAGACCAACGATACAACATATGATGATGATCCCTGGCAGGATGACTATTATTTGGGTCTTGTTCACTGCGTGTCCGACTGCAGCGGAATGAGTTTACAGGAGCAGAACACCAATAATAAGCTTACAGCCATTGGTGACGGGGATATCTATTACAGGCTCTTATCCGATGACGGAATAGAGAGCGGCGCGGTTACCTTTGAAGGCAGCGACTTTGATATGTCCCAGCTTCGTACCAGCACAGGCAACAGTTTTGAGTTTGTTGCCGGGACGGATAAGTATGATGTTACCTGGACCAAATCGGTTCCTTATACCGGATATGCACATGTGCTTAAGGGAACCACCGGAAAGAAGACCGGGGATGTAGAAGTAAGCCTTAAGAAAAACGGTACCGATGTTCCGCTGAACGAATACAAAGTAATATTTAAGAATAATAAGAATGTTGCAGGAAACGGAAAGTCTCCCGTAATGTATATAAAGCTTAAAAAGGGCCACAGCAAGGAAGCCAAGAAGGGTATTAAGAAACAGCCTTTGAATTTCGAGATAAGACAGGCCGATCTTTCAAAGGATGTGGATTTCTCCAATTGTGACGTGTTATTTAATAAGCGCGGGGATGTAAAGAAGTTAAAAGGCTTAAAAGATGCGGCCTCAGGTAAACCCGGGAAGTATAAGTTCAGTAAGAACGGTGTGAAGGGCGACATAGTTGTAGATAGCATCAATGAGCAGAGAAATTCCATTGAGGTTACCTTCAGGGGGATCAATAACTGCTGCGGAACCACGGTTCAGACCTGGGAATACACTGATAATAATGATGATTACAGAGACTATTATTAAATAGCGTCATGGCTTTCAGGAGATAAAAGGAGATTAAATGGGACAGGGAGGAACACCAAATCCAGGCGGCAATCTGACCGGAAATCAACAGGGCGGGCCATCACAGCCGGCGGGAACTGTATTAACCCAAAAAACGGGAATAGCTTCTGCAAGCATTAATTCCGGTCTGGGGATAGGAAACATCACGGGCCAGGGAACCGGAAATATTCAGGGTCAGGGAACCGGAAATACCACGGGATTGGTAAACGCTGCAGGTCAGGGTGTGGCAGTCGCCGCAATCCAGACTAACGCCGGTCTACAGACTCAGAACCTGACCTTACAGACAGAGCTCTGGGCTGATAAAGTCAGGCAGGGGGCTCCTGACGACATTAACGATGTTGATGTAAACAAAATGGTCCGGGAGTTTAACGAAGACAAGCACGTAAACTTTAAGTCAAAGTGGAGACGTAAGAACGGGTACGAGAGAAGGAAGGGAATCTATAGCTCCACCGCCGCCCAAGGATGGAGGACTGACGGCACTGACAGTGTAACGGCAGAGAGTTATACGAAGCCTAAAAAAGCTACCAGCTACGAACATCTTGCGGATTTAAAGGAACTGCTGGCTGAAGAGACCGACTTTATGGGATATAAGAATGACGAGGTCTTTACCCAGTACTTCAGCGCTCTCTATGGGAAGCTGAAGAAATTTGATTCGGTGCTGGACGAGGTGTTCGGTATGAATGATACTGACTTTAAGGCCCTTGGTAAGGAGTACGGTCTGCTCTTTCCTTCAAGGGAAAATCTGGAGGAAAAGCGGACAAAGATCAAGAAGATCAGGGAGTTCTATGAAACAAAGATGGACCTCATCTCCAACCCCTTTTATATGGTGCTGAGGAAAACGGACACAAATGAGGTAACAATTGAAAAACTCCGGGAGAAAATGGACAATTGCGATGATCAAAGTCAGGAGAAGCTCAAGAAATACCTTGGCACAATGATAAAATTAAGGGAACTGGAGGAAGAAGGTTACGTAAGGACTCATGAGCACAGGATCCAGGTAGCCCGTCATGATCTTTATAACGGAAAGAAGACTAGGCATAAGGGCTATGCGGAGGTGCTTTCCCTGAAGTCGGAGCACGGCGGGGTCCTTGGCGTAAGTACTGACGGCATGGGCCGGGATTACAGGTATTCAAATGCAAACTCAGGCCTGGTGGAGAAGGAAGAACGCAGGGCCGAAGCCTTTAAGGGCGCGACCATTGGGGCTGAGGCCCATGCAAGGGTGAAAGCCAAGGGCGCCAAGGGAAGCTACAAATATAAGAGGGACTATTTTGATTTCGGTGTTAACGGAACACTTGTGGGAGCTCAGGCACAGGGAAGTGTGGGCGCTTCCTTGGGCTATAACGTGGATTCCGGTTTCAGTTATGTGGCCGGAGCAGGAGTCGGAGCAGGCGGCCACCTGGCCAAATCAAGGGTAAAGGCCAGACTTCACTTCCTTAAAGATCTCTTCGGAATAGACGGCAAGATATCGGGCAAAGTGGGTACAGCCACAGCTGCTGCTTATGCAAAAGCAGGTACCTTTAACGTGGAAACCGTGGATGAAACGAAAGAGATCAAAAACGGTATCGCACTCCATGCGGGAGTTGAGGCTGCGGCGGCAACTGCAACCGCTTCTCTGGGAATCACCATCGGTGGGATCAGAATTGGGATATCCGCTTCCGGACAGGCGGGAAGCGTGGGAGCATCCGCAGGATTCTATGCCGGTGAGAGCGGGATCGGCACCAGTCTGGGCCTTCAGGCGCTTCTCGGATTTAAGGTCGGCATTGACGTAGACTGGTCAGTTCTTCAGGGAGTGCTCAAGGAATGGGTCGAGCATTTTGAACCCGTAAAGAAAATTAAGAAGAAGGTGGTCAAGGCTGTAACGGAGAAATACTGGAAGGCCAAGGCCGGGATAAAGAATGGAGTCAGATCCTTATTATTTGGGAAAAAACCATAAATCTGATCTAAGGACAACATATAACATAAAACAAAGATTACCGGAGGAAAATTAATATGTATGAAAATTTATTGCCCATAGGTTCAGTGGTTCTCTTAAAGGGAGGCCAGAGAAAGCTTATGATCACGGGACGTATCTTAAGCGATCAGAAAATGGAAGAGATCTACGATTATGTGGGAGTTATATACCCCATTGGTCTCACCGGGGATGAGGGCCAGTTCTTCTTCAATGATGATGCCATTGAGCAGATCTTTTTCATCGGTTTCCAGGATGAGGACGAGCTTTCCTTCAGGGAAGAGGTTCTTGCGGAACTTGGCGAACTCACGATAAAAGACGGAAAGATCGTACCTGTGGAGGAATAAATTTGAGCGAACCGGTAACCATAGTTCCCATTACAGGGGAGAACATAAATTATTTCAGGGCTATCCTGTTTGACCCCCGGGGAGAAGTACAGGGAAAGCGGATGTACTTCGGTATCATAGACGGGGATACCCCTGCCGGGACCGCAGTCGTCGATGATGACGGGGACATTCTTTCAATAGAATCTCTGTACATACTTCCGGATTTAAGAAGGCAGGGGATAGCCGGAGCTTTCTTAAGGTTTCTCTATGATCTGGGTAAGGAGGGGAAGAGACTGTTCCTTACCGCAGAGTTTGCAGACAGGCAGGAGGATCTGAAGGAGTTCTTCTTAAATGCAGGCTTTTTCCTAACCGCAGTTTCCGATACCTACAGTTTTTACCAGAGGAATGCGGTAAAGAATGAAAAGGCCTTTAAGCATGTTTCTAAGCCTTATGAGGGAAGGTGTGTTCCGGTACAGTCCCTTTCCGCAGTTGAAGCGGAAGAGTTTATCACATTCCTTTCGGATTTCGGTTATTCCGCAGCAGTCTTAAAGCAGCCTGATTTCAGTAAGGTTTTAAGCTGCTGTTCTTTTGACAAGTCTAATAATCTCATGTCCTTCATGCTCTGCTTTACCTGCGGGGATGACATAGTGGTGGAAATGCTGGCCGGAAAGCAGAATTTCGGTACCATTCTGACATTCAGGCATCTCCTTACAGAACTAAGGAAGAGGGATGAAAAGGGAAAGATCCCGGAGAACGGAAAAGTGATCTTCCAGGGGGAGAATGACTCCGTAATCCGTTCCGTGGAAGAGCTTTTAGGTGGAAACTTAGAAGCAACGGGCTTTTTCATCCACGCGGTAAGAGAGATATGAGCCTTGATTATAACATCTATTTAGAGCTGGCGGTCATACCGTTAGACGTCATACTGTATTGCTTTGTATTCTTAAGGTATTCCAACAATACTCCGGTTAACCGCGCTTTTAAGAACTTTGCATACTCGGTTATGGCTGCAAATATCATTGATGTCATAACAGCTGTTATCACCAGTATGCATGACAGGGTGCCAAATTCCCTGCACTATCTTTTCAATATAACGGATTCCGTATTTGCCGCTCTGTCGGGCTTTTATTGTATCTATTACGTCTATGCCTATGTGAGGATGGATGAATCCAATATCCACATAAGGGATTTCATCAATAAGAGCCTGCTCTTCATAGATATAGCGCTCCTACTCACAAATCCCATTACCCATCTTGTATTTGAATATGATGAGCAGGGGAATTACATCCACAATGTTCTCTTTGTGCCTGTGGCCTACGGTTTTCCGCTGCTTTTCTTTGCCATCGGGGTGCTGTATATGTTCAGCCACTGGAGGGCCTATAAGATAAGGCAGATAATCACCATGATCGTCACTATAGTGGTGAGTTCCGTCATGTTCATGGTGCAGATGCTCTTCTTTGATAACTATCTGATAACCTTCTATGTGGCGTCCTTGGGAGTCCTGGTGGTCTTTCTGTCCCTTGAAACGCCTGACTATGAGAGGCTTATTGACACCATGAAGCAGCTCCATGAGTCCAGGGAGAAGGCGGCTGCTGCGGAGGCAAAGGAGAGGCTTTCCGGAGAGGTGATGATGGCACTGTCCAAGGCGGTTGACGCAAAGGATCACTATACCAACGGTCATTCCGCCAGGGTTGCGGCTTACGCAAAATCCATAGCAAAGTACATGGGAAAGAGTGAAAAGGAACAGGATGATATCTTTTCCATGGGACTTCTTCACGATATCGGAAAGATCGGCGTGCAGGAAGATATCTTAAATAAAAAGGGGAAACTCACCCCGGAGGAATTCGATATAATAAAGAGCCATACGGTCATTGGTTTCGGTATATTAAAGACCATTACAGAGATACCGGGGCTTTCCACCGGCGCCAGATGGCATCACGAACGCTTTGACGGAAATGGCTACCCCGACGGGCTGAAGGGCTTTGAGATCCCGGAGGAAGCGCGGATCATCTGTCTTGCGGACAGCTATGACGCCATGACTTCCAGAAGATCCTACAGCACTCCCAAGAATCAGCAGGAAGTAAGGGAAGAGATAATAAGATGCAGGGGAACGCAGTTCGACCCTGATATTGCGGATGTCCTTGTTTCAATGATAGATGAGGACAAAGAGTTTAACATGAGGGAAAAGTATTAACAAATGCAGGAACTCTTTACGGAAGAAGGATATAAGCTCTATAACGATCCGGAGAGAATACCCTGGGACGTGCATCCCAGGCCTCTTATGGAGCGGGATTCTTTCTTGAACCTCTGCGGATGGTGGGATTTTTCCGTGAAGGAAGGGGACAGCGTCATACTGGAAAACAGTTCTGTCCGGGTGCCCTTTCCCCCGGAATCAGTATTGTCCGGAATAAATACCCATTTTCCGGAGGGAGCTGCCCTTATCTATAAGAGGGAGGTGGAGCTGCCGCCCGGATTCAGAAAAGAAAGACTTATACTCCACGTGGATGCGGCAGACCAGCACGCCAGGGTTTTTGCGGATGGTAAGCTCTGCGGCAGTCATGACGGGGGATATGAGCACTTCAGTATGGAACTTCCGGTGGATAAAGACAGTTTTTCTCTTGTGATCGAGACCACCGACGACTTAAGGGATCAGGACGAGCCTTACGGAAAGCAGAGGATAAAGAGGGGCGGCATGTGGTACACCCCTTTTTCCGGAATATGGCAGAGCGTATGGCTTGAGAGCGTCCCGGATGAATATGTGAAAAAGCTTGTTATAAATTCAGGCAGGGAAGAGGTATCTGTCTCCACCCAGGATGAAAGCCACGAGGGGCTTATCCGTGTTTTCACTCCGGAGGGAGAGGAGAGCTTTGAGCTTAAGGGCGGTGAAGCTGTTATAAAGCCCCGGTGCATAAGGAACTGGTGTCCGGAGGACCCTTATCTCTATCACTTTGAGCTTGAGTTAAAGGGCGGGGACCATCTGCGTTCCTATTTTGCCCTTAGGGATATAAGGACCGGGACAGATGAAGACGGGGTGCCCCGTCTCTTCCTTAACGGAAAGCCCTGCTTTTTTAACGGGCTTTTGGATCAGGGATATTTTAGCGACGGCCTTTCTACCCCGGCGGATCCTTCCCTTTATGAATCAGATATAATGAAGGTTAAGGAGCTGGGCTTCAATACCCTCAGGAAGCACGTAAAGGTGGAGCCGGATCTTTACTATGCTGCCTGTGACCGCTTAGGGATCGTGGTCTTTCAGGACATGATAAATAACGGACATTATTCTTTCTTCCATGACACGGCGCTACCCAATATCGGCTTTCCGAACCGCGACGATACGAAGATCCATGTGGATGACAGGACCAGGTCTATTTTCATAAGCCGGGCAAAAAGCGCGGTGAAACAGCTTAATTCTTTCCCCTGCATCCTTTACTGGACCATATTCAATGAGGGCTGGGGACAGTTTGATTCCGTAAACATGTGCAGGATCTTTAAGGAGATGCTGCCGGATTCCATAGTTGACGCGGCTTCCGGCTGGCATGACATGGGTGCGGGGGACGTGAAGAGCATCCATAAATATAATGACAGATATGTTTTCAAGGCGTCTGATAAGCCTGTGATCCTGTCCGAATTCGGAGGCTATACCTGCAGGATCGGAGGACATCTCCTGAATGAGGATAAGAGCTACGGCTACGGGGCTGCGGAGAACCCGGCGGAGCTGGCGGAAAGGCTTGAAAAACTATACAGGGAGGAGATTTTCCCCGCGGTGGAAAAGGGGCTTTGCGCCGCTATCTACACCCAGCTTTCCGATGTGGAGGATGAGATAAACGGGATATTTACATATGACCACAGGGTCTGTAAGCTGCCGCACGATTTCAGGGGATTTATGGCTGACAGTGCCGGTCAGGAGACCTGAACAGGAAACCGGTAACTTCGGAGAAAACAGGGACTTTCAATATATCGCGGGAGGTGAATATGGACAGGGTACACGGAGGCGATATCTATTCCTTCAACAAGGACGTTTTGGACTTTTCCATTAATACCAATCCCCTGGGGATCAGGCATGAGATAAGGGCTGCCGCCATTTCCGCCATAGGGGACATGGACAAGTACCCTGACAGGAGCCAGGGGAAGCTTAAGGCCGCAATAGGAAAGAGAGAAGGGGTAGAGACTTCCCATATCATCTGCGGTAACGGGGCGTCCGAGCTGATCTTTGATATTGTATCGGCCCT
>JAFSKT010000027.1 GCA_017448845.1 Lachnospiraceae bacterium | reverse complement strand
CATCTCACTTCCTCCATAAGGCCCCCGATATCGGCGCTTCTTATATAGGGAGGGTTGCAGACTATGTGGTCAAAACTTCCCTCCACGGCGCTGAAAAGATCGCTTTCTATAAAAACAGCGCTGTTTATACCGAGCCTTTCGGCATTCTCCCTTGAAAGGGACAGGGCATAGGGGGAAATGTCCGCCCCGGTGCCGTCAATATCATTCCTGTATTTCATAAGGGAAAGGAGGATGCAGCCGCTTCCGCAGCATATATCCAATATGGAAGCTCCGTCATTTATATACTTAAGGGCTTCTTCCACAAGGAATTCCGTATCGATCCGGGGAATAAGGACTTTATCGGACACCTTGAAATCAAGTCCCATGAAATCGGTAGAACCGGTGAGGAGCTGCAGGGGAATATGCTTTCCCCGTTTAAGGATCAGCTCTTTATATCCCTCTTCCTCTCCGGGTGACAGCTCGCTTTCATCCCCGTGGGTCAGGACAAAGGTCCTGTCCTTTCCCGTAATAAATAAGAGCAGGAGCTCCCCGTCCTTTTTATGCTCGGCGATCCCGCTCTCTGAAAGCTTTTTATCTCCGTATTCAAGGGCTTCCCTGTACGTCATTGCCAAAGTTATCCTTTAAATACTTTTTCCAGTCAAATACCGCTTCAACCGAAGCTATGCCAACCTTTATCATTTCGTCATCGGGCTCCGCTGTGGTAAGTTGCTGCATCATGAGCCCCGGCAGGGAAAGAGAGCGGATAATGGGATTATTGCTCCTTCCCGCAAGCCTTATGAATTCATAAGCGACTCCGGCAATAAGGGGAATAAGGATTATCCTTAAGCCCACCCTTAAAAGGCGGTTCTTGGTATCTATAAGAGTAAAGAAGAGGATGGATACCACCATTACATAGAGTAAAAAGCTGGTGCCGCACCTCCTGTGTTCCCTGGAAGCGTTCCTCACATTTTCAACTGTAAGCTCGTGGCCGGTTTCAAGGCAGTTAATGCACTTGTGCTCCGCACCGTGGTAGCGGAACACCCTTTTTATCTCCTCCATCATGGAAATAACCTTTATATAGGCCACAAAGATAAGGAGTCTTATTATTCCTTCAAAAAGGGCAAGAAGCCTGGGGCTTCCTATCCAGTTTGAAAATGCAAGGGAGATAAAGTAGGGGATCACCATAAATAGTCCCATGGCAAAGAACATGGCAACTATCATTACTACCACGGTAAGGATTCCCATGGAGTTCTGCTTTTCCTTGGCCGTCATGACCTGGGGGCCCTTTTCCTCTGCCTCTGCATCATTGTTTTCCGCAGTCTCCGAAACAGGTTCTTCCGAAACCTTTGAATCCTCCGGTTTGTCTTTGACCTCTTCCTCCTCTGCGTAGAAATCCGCCGAGAAGTTAATGGCCTTCATTCCGAGGACCAGGGAATCTATGAATCCTATGATCCCTCTTACAATGGGGATCTTTTCCGCGGTCTCGGAAGAGAGTATCCCCTTATATACATCCTTTACTATTGCCATTTCCCCGTCAGGCTTTCTCACCGCCACAGCGTAATTCTCCTTATTACGCATCATCACGCCTTCCATAACGGCCTGTCCGCCTATCCCGGAGTATTTAGCGTTACAGCTATTATTATCTGCCACTGTAAAAACCTCTTTTGTAAATCCTAAAAATTAGCCGCCACCTTTTGGGTGACGGCCTTATCGACTTAACTTATCAGCTGTTCATGCCATACTTCTTATTGAACTTATCTATCCTGCCGTCTGCACGGGTGGCTTTCTGCATTCCCGTGTAAAATGGATGGCACTTGGAACAAACTTCCACTTTGATCTCCTGTTTTGTGGAACCGGTGGTAAATGTGTTCCCGCAGTTGCAAGTAACTTTAGCCTGATAGTATGCAGGCTGAATATCCTGTTTCATAACCTCACCTTATAACCTTTCTTTCTCTACGGCTCCAGATTACCAACCCGGAACCTTTAAAATTACAGCTCATAAAGAATATCATAGCCGGAAACAAAAATCAAGTATAAACTTCCCTTTTATTCTTCCTTCGGAACATCCGCAACAGTGTCCGGCTTTGCGGGCTCCGGAAGCAGTATCTTTACCCTGCCTATACGGTTCTTTTCCGTGCTTATGACTTCAAGCCTTGTGCCGTCTTCGGTCTCGCAGGATTCACCCGCTCCCGGCAGATGGTCCAACATCTCGATCACAAGACCGCCCAGGGAATCATAGTCCTCCGATGAAAATGAAGTGCCTAAAGCGTCATTTAAGTCATCGAGCTTAACTCCCGCATCCACGTCAAATTCCCTGCCGTTCCTGTCCAGGCGGCGGATAAGATCTATCTCGTCGGCGTCGTACTCATCCCTTATCTCACCCACGATCTCCTCTAACAGATCCTCCATGGTGACTATGCCTTCAGCCGCTCCGTACTCATTTAGCACTATGGCCATGGTGACGGAATTCTTTTTCATCTCAAGAAGAAGGTCGTTGGTCTTCTTCATTTCAAAGGTGTACCAGGCTTCCCGCATCACATCCCTTATGCGGAAATTCTCCCTGTCGGCGAAAAACACGTCCTTCATGTGGAGTATCCCCACGATATTATCCGTATCCTCCGCATATACAGGTATCCTGGAATAGAGGTCGTCCGCGAATATCTTCGCCACATCCTCAAAACCCGCGTTGATGTTCACAAGGGTCACGTCGATACGGGGGATCATGATGTCCTTCGCCCTGCTGTCGCCGAAATCCACCACGTTGTT
>JAFSKT010000026.1 GCA_017448845.1 Lachnospiraceae bacterium | reverse complement strand
TTAAAAACGGACGAAGGATGGTGAAGACTTATCCGGCAGGGATCATTCATGCCGGATAAGATGAAGGGATTTCCGGGTGTTCAGGATCAGCTCCCGGGGAAAATCAGTATCCTTAAGGAGGGGAATGATATTGGAAAAGTCACCGATGTTCCTTCTTCCGTGGCTGTCGCTGGATAGGAGCACCGGAAGATCCAGCTTTTTACTTAAATGTAAAATGGTCTTTATATTCCTGTGGGAGTTTATTCTGCCTGAGTCCTGCCGGAGGGATGAGTTGTTGATCTCCGGAAACACTGACTTTTCCTTTGCGGCGTGAAGCAGCCTCTCATAATCTACCGGATAGGTGTCATCATCGGGGTGGCCAAGGATCATAACCTTTGGGTGGTCCATGGCATTTATATAAGCCAGCGTATTGTCAGAGCAGCTCATGGGTGCAGTGACTTTTGTATGAAGGCTTATGATAGCATAATCAAGTTTATTTAATATCTCAGGGGACAGGTCTATGTCCCCTTCTTTATTCATTATATTTAATTCCACACCATAATAGGCGTTTATCCCGAAACGGACAGAGGGCGCCAGGGGGAGATTCCTGAAATATGACTCCCTGCAGGAGCCCGGATATGCCGGGGCGTGATCACTGATGCCCAGGGACAGAAGGCTTTTTTTTGCCGCACTCTTAAAAAGCTCCTCTGCGGTGTCAAAGGTGCCATGCCCGGAAGCGATGGTATGGGTATGAAGATCAAAATAAAACTGTCCGTAATCTGTAATCATGACTTAATATTAGTATGTTCGTGCAAAAATGTCAAATAAAAACCACATAAAACAATAAATATTGTGTGGATTTATGTTGACTTTTCAAAACAACAGGAATATAATTCCAAATAAAGGAGCTTTTTATGAACGATATCTACAATGAAAAACAGAGGATCATACAGGAACTGGTACCCGGTAAGCAGGTAACTCTGGCCCATATCATCGCAAGCCCCGATGAGATCCTGTATGAGAAGCTGGGACTTGACAGAAATGCTTCGGCTGAAAAAGGCGCTATCGGAGTCCTGACCGTGAGTCCCGGTGAAACTGCCATCATCATGGCGGATATCGCCCTGAAGGCAGCGGATGTGGAGCTGGGTTTTGTGGATCGTAAAGAGGGATCCCTTGTATTTACAGGTTCGGTGGCCTCTGTGGAAGCGGCTGTGGGCGCCATCATTTCCTATGTGGAGGATAAGCTGGATTACACCACGGTTCCCGTTACCAAGACATGATGCTGCTTAATATGACAGACTCTTTGAAACCGGATGGCATTGCAAACATTAAAGAATAAAGGAGAAAAAAACTATGGTACAGAATGAATTTGAGATCAAGAAGCAGATATGTGAGATCGGAAAGCGCATCTACGACAGGAATATGGTCGCAGCCAATGACGGAAATATTTCCGTAAAGCTTAACGATAACGAATTCCTTTGCACTCCCACAGGCGTTTCAAAGGGATTTATGACTCCTGATTTTATCTGCAAGGTTGATGCGGAAGGCAAGGTGATCCAGGCAAATAAGGGATTCCGTCCCTCATCCGAGATCAAGATGCATATGCGTGTTTATCAGAAGCGTCCGGACGTAGGATCCGTGGTTCATGCGCATCCCACCTTCGCTACAGCCTTTGCCATAGCGGGAATTCCCCTTACCCAGCCCATTATGCCAGAAGCGGTCATAGCACTGGGCTGTGTGCCTATCGCGCCTTACGGCACACCCTCCACAACGGAGATACCCGATGCGGTAGAGCCTTTCCTTGAGCATTTTGATCAGGTCCTTTTAGAGAGTCACGGCGCCCTGACCTGGGGACAGGATCTCCTTACTGCATATTACAAAATGGAATCAGTGGAGTTTTATGCGGAGCTTCTCTATAAGTCAAGACAGCTTGGAGGTCCCAAGGAATTTGATGAAAAGAACATACAGAAGCTCTACGAGATCCGCCGCAAGATGGGACTGCCGGGAAGACATCCCGCAGATCTCTGCCTGAACAAGGGACAGGCTAACTGCCACAACTGCGGCAGCTGCGACACATCATCTTCAGGTGGAAGCTCTGTTTCAGAAGAGATGGTATCCGAGATCACAAAGAGAGTACTGGCTTCCCTGGGAAAGTAATACCGGGATGTATATGAAAGGACAAGAAATTGGAAGTTGATGAAAGATATATACATGAGATAGTACAGAAGGTGATGGCTTCCGTTCAGCTGGATACGGCCTCCTCCGATCTCCACGGCGTATTCAAGGATATGGACAGCGCCATCGAGGCAGCATACGAAGCGCAGAAAACAGTGAGAGTCATGACTCTGGATCAGAGAGAAAAGATCATCTCCATTATGCGCCGAAAGATCCGTGAGAACGCAGAGACTCTTGCAAACATGGGGGTTTCCGAGACCAAAATGGGAAACGTGGGGGACAAGATATTAAAGCACACTCTTGTGGCGGATAAGACTCCCGGCACGGAGGATATCACCACCACAGCCTGGTCGGGAGACCGGGGGCTTACCCTGGTGGAAATGGGACCTTTTGGAGTTATCGGTTCCATCACTCCTACCACCAACCCTTCGGAAACGGTGGTCTGCAATACCATAGGGATGTTTGCGGCGGGAAATACGGTGGTCTTTAATCCCCACCCCAAGGCCATAAAAACCTCGATCTTTGCCATCAACCTTATGAATGAGGCAAGCATTGAAGGGGGAGGCCCGGATAATATTGCGGTGACTGTGGAAAAGCCCACTCTGGAAACCAGCAATATCATGATGAAGCATCCGAAGATACCGCTTTTATGCGCTACGGGAGGTCCGGGAGTTGTGACGGCGGTCCTGTCATCGGGAAAAAGAGCCATAGGCGCAGGAGCAGGAAATCCCCCGGCATTTGTTGATGCCACGGCGGACGTAAGGAAGGCGGCAAGAGATATTGTAAACGGCTGCACCTTTGACAATAACCTTCCCTGCATAGCGGAAAAGGAGATAGTGGCTGAAGACTCCATATGTGATGAGCTGATGGACTACATGATATCCGAAAACGGATGCTACCTGGCAGACAAAGACGTCCAGGATAAGCTTTCGGCTACGGTGATAACAGCAAAGGGCGCCCTTAACAGGGACTGCGTAGGAAAGGATGCCAGAACCCTTCTTTCAATGGTTGGGGTAAACGCAGGGGCAGACATAAGATGTATAGTCTTTGAGGGCCCGAAGGAACATCCCCTGATCACTACGGAGCTTATGATGCCGATCCTCGGGGTTGTAAGGGTTAAGGATTTTAAGGAAGGAGTGGAAACCGCAAAGTGGCTTGAGCACGGAAACCGGCATTCAGCCCACATCCATTCCAAGAACGTGGATCATATTACGGAATACGCAAGAGAACTGGATACGGCGATCCTTGTGAAGAACGGTCCCAGCTACGCAGCTTTGGGATTCGGAGGGGAAGGCTTCCCCACCTTTACCATCGCATCCAGGACCGGAGAGGGACTGACCAGCGCATCCACTTTTACGAAGAGGCGCCGCTGTGTAATGAG
Organism: Lachnospiraceae bacterium; assembly: GCA_017448845.1. Lineage (GTDB taxonomy): Bacteria > Bacillota > Clostridia > Lachnospirales > Lachnospiraceae > NK4A144. The sequence goes on along the minus strand of JAFSKT010000026.1, from coordinate 9,441 downwards.
TGACAGTCTGTGTATCAGATGATTTTTTAGTGGAGGTAAGATAATGGTAAATGAACAGGATGTGGAGAGGATAGTAAAGCAGATTTTAAGTGAAATGGGTGGCAGTTCCGCAAATTCACCTGCTATGGGTGCTTTCACCTCCTATACATCACTTGGCGGAAGTACTCCGTCTGCAGATATTCCCAAGACAGCCCATGTGGCAATGCTTGTGGAGAAGGAACGTTTTGAAGTAAAGGAATTCCCCATTCCCCCTGTGGGAGATGATGATATCCTTGTCCGCGTGGAGGGCTGCGGAGTCTGCGGCACCGACGCCCATGAGTTTAAGAGGGATCCCTTCAATCTGATCCCCGTGGCCCTTGGACATGAGGGCACAGGCGAGATAGTAGCCATGGGAAAGAACGTTAAAAAGGACAGCGCGGGAAAAGACCTCCATATAGGGGACAAGGTGGTTACCTGCATGATCTTCAGGGACGATCCGGAGATCACGATGTTTGACATGAACAAGCAGAACGTGGGGGAATCGGATGTTTACGGGCTTCTTCCGGATGACGAATATCACCTTAACGGATGGTTTTCCGATTACATTTTTATAAGGGGCGGCTCAACGGTATTTAATGTAAGCGACCTGGATCTGGACAGCAGGATCCTTATCGAGCCCTCGGCAGTGCTTGTCCACGCGGTGGAGAGAGCGAAGAGTACAAACATACTCCGCTTCAATTCCCGTGTAGCGGTACAGGGCTGCGGTCCCATAGGACTTCTTTGCATAGCGGTCCTCCGCACCATGGGAATAGAGAATATCACTGCCATCGACGGCAATGAAAAGAGACTTGAATTCGCAAAGAGACTGGGAGCGGGAAGTACGGTTAACTTCAATGATTTCCAGGGCATCGAGGCTCTTACAAAGGGAGTGTACGATTCCTTTGGCGGACATCTTGCGGATTTTGCTTTCCAGTGCACGGGAAATCCGAAAGCCCACGCCAATATCTATAAGTTCATAAGGAACGGAGGCGGACTTTGTGAGCTTGGTTTCTTTGTAAACGGCGGAAACGCAGAGATCAATCCCCATTTTGATCTCTGTTCAAAAGAAATAAATCTGGTGGGTTCCTGGGTATATACCTTAAGGGATTACGGCACCACCTTTGATTTCCTGAAACGCGCAAAGGCCATAGGTCTTCCCGTTTCGGAACTCATTACACATCGCTTCCCGCTTCAGGAAATAAATGAAGCGCTTAAAACAAACCTGGCCATGACCGGATTAAAGATCGCGATCATACCCGGAAATAGATGAACTGTCAACATATTTCAGCGTGATAAAACGGAGTGATAATGGAACATAATGCAGTAGGGCTTTTAGAGGTTTTCGGACTGGTCTGCGCATTTCTGGCAGCAGATGCGGGATGCAAGGCAGGGAACGTTACTCTGGAGGTCTTTGATAAAAACAAACCGGCAAACGCGGATTCCCTTCCCGTGCCCCTTCTGGTGACAATAAAATTCAGAGGCGCGGTTTCGGATGTGAGGGAAGCCATGGCGGCTGCAGAGGAGGTGGCAAAAAAGACCACCGGAGTAGTATGTTCCTACATTATTCCAAGTCCCACGGATGACACGGAAAAGATGTTAAAGATCAGCGCGCTGGATAAGAGCTGAAAAGGAAAAGCAAAGCGAAAACACTTTATTAAAGAAGAGTACAGGAGGAAAAAACATGTCACAGTCACTTGAAGCATTAGGAATGGTTGAGACCAGAGGTCTCACGGCAGCTATTGAGGCAGCAGATGCCATGACAAAGGCCGCCGAGGTAACCCTTATCGGAACAGAGAAGATCGGTTCCGGACTGGTAACGGTAATGGTAAGGGGCGATGTAGGCGCCGTTAAGGCCGCAGTTGAGGCAGGCACGGCAGCAGCATCAAGGCTCGGTGAGCTTGTAGCTACCCACGTGATCCCCAGACCTCACAATGACGTTGAGATGATCCTGCCGAAATTTAAGGCATAAGATGTGGCGCACCAAAAAACGGTGCACAGGAAAGGAAGACTGATCAGGAGATGAGCAGTGCTTATGGATTTATAGAAATAAGCGGAGTGGTAGCAGCCGTTGATGTGCTGGATATCATGTGCAAGGCAGCGGATGTGAGCCTTGCCACCTGGGAGAGAAAACTGGGAGGCAGGCTTGTGACGCTTGTGGTGGAAGGAAGCGTTGAGGCTGTTAAAACCGCTGTACAGGCCGGTGTGGACAGCTTTAATGTGAGAAAGCCCGCCGTATACGGAGTGCTCCCCAACCCTCATCCCGAGATCAGAAGGATAGTGGCCATTTCGGCCTCAAGGTTTAAGGGAAGGGGAGAAGAAGTTTCGGGTTCAAAGATGCTGGGACAGGATCCCCCGGACTTTAACATAAAAGAACAAATGAGCACAGATGAAGAATCAACTATAAGGAGGAAAAAATAATGGCACAGTCACTTGAAGCATTGGGATTAATAGAGACCAGAGGTCTGGTAGCAGCCATCGAAGCAGCGGATCAGATGTGCAAGGCAGCTAATGTTACCCTGATCGGGACAGAGAAGATCGGTTCCGGACTGGTAACGGTAATGGTAAGAGGAGATGTAGGAGCGGTTAAGTCTTCGGTAGAGGCAGGAGCCAATGCGGCATCCGGACTTGGCGAGCTTATTGCTTCCCACGTGATCCCCAGGCCCCACAATGATGTGGAGATGATCCTTCCGAAGCTTAAGGCGTGATAAAGGAAAGGCAGGCTAAGAATTTGGACAGCAGAAGTGTAGAATACATTACAAGACTGGTCATAGAGGCCATTAACAACGGAGAAAACAGCACTAAAATGGCTGTCCCCGTTGGTGTATCCGCACGGCACATTCACCTTTCCCAGTCGGATGTGGAGAAACTGTTCGGACCCGGTTATGAGCTTACAAAGAAGAAGGAGCTGATGGGCGGACAGTGGGCTGCCAACGAGCAGTGTACCCTGGTGGGACTGAAGCTCAGAGCTATTGAAAATGTAAGGATCTTAGGTCCTGTGAGGAAATCCTCACAGGTGGAGATATCCGCTACGGACGCAAGGACCCTTGGAGTGAACGCTCCCTTAAGGCAGAGCGGCGACACAAAGGGTTCTGCGGCTATAGCCCTGGTGGGACCGAAGGGGGCCATTTACTTAAATGAGGGATGCATTGTGGCAGCAAGGCACATCCACATGACTCCTGCTGATGCCTTAAACGCAGGATTAAAGGACGGAGACCTGGTTTCCGTGAAGATGGGAAATGAAAGAGGCGCAGTCCTTGATAATGTAAAGATACGTGTGGACGAATCCTTCTCCCTGGAAATGCATATCGATACAGACGAAGCAAATGCCTGTCAGATCAAGCAGGGTGATGTGGCTTACATCGTTTGATAACTTAATGGGTGACGGAGCAGGCACGTCACCCTTCGCCGGGGAGGCATTCCGCATCCGGGATGCGGGATAAGCGATGAGCACACTTGCCTGCGACAAGGTACAATATATGATCATCGGAACTGTTATGGGCAGTATTTTTTCTACCCGGAAAAGTGAAAAACTGGTTGGAAACAAGTTTATGATCGTCCGTCCTGAAAAGACAATGAGCGGAAATGGAAACGATCTCATCGCCATTGATATAATCGGCGCAGGTATCGGTGAAAAAGTGCTGGTGGCTATGGGCTCCGCAGCCAGGATCGGCTGTGATATGGCTGAAGCTCCGGTGGATGCCGCCATCGTAGGCATTGTGGATGAAGGACAGGATGGCATGGAGGTCATATCTTAATGACTCTTGCTGAACTTAAAGAAATAGCAAAAAAAGGCGGCGTAGTGGGAGCCGGTGGTGCCGGCTTCCCGTCCTATGCCAAAATGACCGATAAAGCGGACACGGTGATACTTAACTGCGTGGAATGTGAGCCGCTCCTTAAGCTTCACAGGCAGCTCCTTGCGCTCCATGCTTCAGAGATAGTTAAGATGCTTGATCTCGTGAGGGAGAGCCTCAATGCTTCCGAAGCGGTCATCGGGATAAAAAGCGAATATAAAGAGACAATTAACGCCCTTAAGGGTGTAATAGATAAATACGATAAAGTCAGGATCCATGAGCTTAAGGCAGCTTATCCCATGGGGGATGAGGTTGTGCTGATCTATGAGGTGACAGGAAGGGTCATAAGCCCCGGCGGACTTCCCATAGACGAAAACGTGGTGGTCTTTAACGTGGAGACCATGTACAACCTGTACAGGGCGGCCTTTGAGGAGGCGGGCGTTTCCGACAAGCTGGTTTCAATAGTGGGAGAGATAGACAGCCCGAAGACCTTAAGGCTCCCCCTTGGCATGAGTGTTAAGGACGCCGTGAGGGCAGCGGGAAAGGTCACCACGGAAAATCCGGCTTATTTAATGGGCGGCCCCATGATGGGGAGGATCGGTTCCGAAAGCACCGTGATCACAAAGACTACAAACGCCATAATAATACTTCCCGAAGATCATAAACTGGTCAGAAGTGCAGACAAGGATATTAAGAACGAAAAAAGAAGAGCGTCCTCGGCATGCTGCCAGTGCAGGACCTGTACGGATCTCTGCAGCCGCCATGCCCTTGGACACCCCATTGAGCCCCACCGGATCATGAGGGCAGTGGCAAATAACGACGCTTCGGACCTGTCGGTCTTTGTAAATGCAATGTATTGCAGCGGCTGCGGTATCTGTGAAAAATATGCCTGCCCCCAGGGGCTTTCACCGAAGACCATAATCCAGGAGTTTAAGGCTGCCCTGAGAAAAGGCGGCGTGAAGATGGAGAAGACTGACCCGGGAAGCGTTTCCAAGGGACGGGAAGAGAGAAAGGTGCCTGTTCACAGGCTTTCTCACAGACTGGGTCTTGGAGTTTATGACAGGGAGGCACCCATAGATGATGAATGTAAAGGTGCTTCCATAGTGAAGATCCCTCTGTCACAGCATATCGGAAAACCGGCAGAGGCTCTGGTGAATGTGGGGGACAGGGTGAAAAAAGGACAGCTTATTGCCAAAGCAGCCGAAGGCTTATCCGTAAATATCCATTCTTCCATAGACGGAGTGGTAGCGGCGGTGACGGACAGCGATATAACCATAAAGGAAAATTAAGGAGTTGATATGGGAAGAGCGATAGGAATGGTGGAATGCACAACGGTATCCACAGGGTTCATGGCGGCGGATGACATGTCGAAGACCGCCGAAGTGGAGCTTTTACAGGCTGAGGTCACCTGCCCCGGAAAATTCGTGATCCTTATAACCGGAGAGATCTCCGCGGTGAGGGCGTCGGTGGACAGGGCTCAGGCAGCCTATGAGGATAAGATCATCGACACCTTTGTGCTGGGTAATCCTCATGATTCCATCTTCCCGGCAATATACGGCACTAATGAAGCCAGAAAGATGGAAGCGCTGGGAGTGCTTGAGACATATGATGTGGCAGCCCTCATAGTGGCGGCGGATACGGCTGCAAAGACTGCTATCGTGGATCTTCTGGAGCTTAGACTGGCAAAGGGAATGTGCGGAAAAAGCTACATGACGCTAACCGGATCGGTTTCCGCAGTCAGGGCGGCCATCGATTCAGCAAAGGCGGCTGCGGGAGAAAAGGGCATGTTCTTAGACGAGGCGGTCATTGCAAGACCTTCGGACGCTCTTATGCCTTTTATCTTTTAAGACAGTAACGAAAGCTTTATCTTAAACGGGGGAACAGATGCTTTTAGCGGAAAGACGAAACCTTATAATCCTGGAACTCCAGGAAAATAAAAAGGTGGTTGTAAGCGAGCTCAGTAAGAAGTTCAATGTGTCTGAGGAAACCATAAGGCGTGATCTGGATAAGCTCTCTGAAGAGGGACTCATAGTAAAGGGTTACGGCGGAGCTGTATTGAAAGAAGATTACGGCATGGAGCTGCCCTTTAACGTGAGATACAAAATGAATCCGGAAGGGAAAAAAGTCATAGCGGAGATGGCAGTGCAGGAGATCTCAAACAGGGATTATATTTCCCTTGACGCTTCATCCACCACGGTTTTCCTTTCCAGGGCCATCAGGGGAAAGCAGTTTGAAAAGCTTACGGTCATTACCAATTCCGTGGAAAATGCCATAACCCTTTCTTCGGCTCCCGGATGCGAATTGGTGTTGTCCGGCGGAACCCTCCACTCTGACAGCATGTCCCTTATGGGAGCGAAGGCTATCGAATCAATTTCCGCCTATCATGTGAACAAGGCTTTCATATCCTGCAACGGTCTCGACATGGAAAGAGGGATCACGGAAGGAAATGATGAAGTGGTGAGCATGAAACAGGCCATCATAAATGCGGCTGAAAGCGTGATACTTCTCATTGATTCCGATAAGTTCGGCAAGGTTTCTTTTTCGCAGGTCTGTGATATCTCACGGGTGGAAATGATGATAACAGATAAGAAACCGGAGGATCACTGGCTTGAAAGCTTTTACGAAAAGGACATAAAGGTTAAATACCCGGGAGCGGATTAAACATGGCTTCCAGGAAGGATAACGGGGAACGGAATATGAAGAAATATAACAGCGAACCTGTTAAGAAATCAGAAAGAATAACAAGACTTGTACAGCATCTTTTCCATAAGATGCCGGAGATCGAGGCTGCAAGGGCAGAGCTTATCACAGAGTCCTATAAGGAAACGGAAGAGTTTCCGGAGACTACCAGAAAGGCTCTGGCCTTTAACCATATCTTAAAGAATCTTCCCATCATAATCCGTCCGGAGGAGCTTATAGTGGGAAGTACCACCATTGCTCCCAGGGGCTGCCAGACCTATCCGGAATTTTCCTATGAATGGCTGGAAGCCGAGTTTGATACCGTAGAGCACCGGTCTGCGGATCCTTTTTATATCTCAGAGGATACAAAGAAAAGGCTTAAGGCAGTAAATCCATACTGGAAGGGAAAGACCACATCAGAGCTTGCAAGGGCCTATATGGCGCCGGAGACGATCCGCGCCATGGAGCATAATGTCTTCACTCCCGGTAATTATTATTATAACGGAGTTGGCCATGTAAACGTCCACTATGACCGGGTTATAAATGAAGGTCTTGAAGGGATCATGAACCGGGCTTCAACGGAACTTTCTCATCTTACTTTATGTGACAGCGAGTATGCCGTAAAGAGAAGGTTTTTAGAGGCTGTTATCATTTCCTGCAATGCGGTCTGTGAATATGCAAAAAGATACAGCGATCTTGCAAAGGAGGAGGCGGCAAAGGAAGGGAATGAAAAGAGAAAGGCAGAATTGCTGAAAATATCCGAGGTCTGCGCCCATGTTCCCCTCCACCCCGCAAGAACCTTCCATGAAGCCTGCCAGGCATTCTGGTTCGTGCAGCAGACCCTGCAGATAGAGTCTTCGGGGCATTCCATCTCCCCGGGGCGTTTCGATCAGTATATGTATCCCTATTATGAAGCTGATATAGAGAAGGGGATCATGACAAGAGAAGAGGCCCAGGAGCTTATAGACTGCGTATGGGTTAAATTAAATGACCTTAATAAGTGCAGGGACGCCCTGTCTGCCGAAGGCTTTGCGGGATATTCCCTGTTCCAGAATCTGATCGTTGGAGGACAGACTGTAGAAGGGGAGGATGCTACAAACGACCTGTCATTCATGTGCCTTGATGCCACAAAGCATGTGTTCCTGCCCCAGCCCTCCATTTCCATAAGGGTCTGGAACGGATCTTCCCATGATCTTCTCATCCGGGCGGCCGAGGTCACAAGGACAGGTATAGGTTTTCCGGCATACTATAATGACGAGATCATAATTCCCTCCATGATGAAGCGGGGCATACCGGAATCAGACGCCAGGAATTACAGCATAATAGGCTGCGTGGAGCCCCATGTGCCGGGTAAAGAGGACGGATGGCACGATGCTGCTTTCTTTAATATGGTGCGTCCCCTGGAGATGGTATTTTCAAACGGATACGATAAGGGGGAGGAAGCCTCTATCCACACCGGGGATGTTACGAAGTTCAGTTCTTACGAGGAATTCAAGGCTGCCTATAAAAAGCAGATGGATTATAATATCGCTCTGCTCGTCAATGCAAATAACGCTATCGACAGGGCACATGCGGAGAGAAGTCCTCTTCCCTTTGAATCTGCCCTTATCGATGACTGCATAGGAAAGGGAAAACCTCTGCAGAGTGGCGGGGCGGTCTACAGCTTTACGGGTCCCCAAGGCTTTGGTATCGCCAATGTGGCCGACTCCCTTTATACGGTAAAGAAGCTGGTGTTTGAGGAGAAGGCTTTCACTCTTTCAGAGCTGAAGCGGGCCATGGAGATGAATTTCGGAAAGGGCTTTGATGAGATCACCGCAAGGGAAACAGCTGAGGAGGCAGCTAAAGCTGTAAGAGAAAAGGGCGGAGAAGTGACAGAGAAGCTTATCCGGGATGTGATAAGCGATGTGCTTAATATGGAGCTTCCTGCGGATGAAAAGCAGAGATACGAAGAAATATGGCAGATGATCGACGACCTTCCAAAGTACGGCAATGATGTGGACGAGGTGGATCTCATTGCCAGGGAAGCTGCATATTATTATACAAAACCCCTTCCGGAGTATAAGAACCCCAGGGGAGGGATCTTCCAGGCAGGGCTTTATCCGGTGTCAGCAAACGTCCCTCTCGGGGCCCAGACAGGAGCCACGCCGGACGGAAGGCTTGCCCACATGCCGGTGGCAGACGGCGTTTCCCCCACCAACGGAAAAGACCTTCACGGTCCCACGGCATCCTGTAATTCTGTGGCAAGGCTGGATCACGCTGACGCATCAAACGGCACTCTCTTTAACATGAAGATCCATCCCACGGCAATGAGCGGGGAAAAGGGACTTGAGAATTTTGTATCCCTTGTCAGGGGATTCTTTGACCAGAAGGGGATGCACATGCAGTTTAATGTAGTTGATAAAGAGACTCTGCTGGATGCCCAGAAGAACCCCGAGAAGTACAGGGGGCTGGTGGTAAGGGTTGCGGGCTATTCCGCGCTTTTTACCACGCTTTCAAAATCACTGCAGGATGATATCATAAGAAGAACGGCACAGGGGCAGTACAGATGACCATGAAAGATCAGCCATATTTAAATGTAAAGGGAAGGATATTTGATATCCAGAGATATTCCATCCATGACGGTATCGGGATCAGGACCATCGTTTTCTTAAAGGGCTGCGCCTTAAGGTGCAGGTGGTGCTGTAACCCCGAATCCCAGAATTACGAGACGGAAGAGATGACGTTAAACGGCCGCAGGAAGGTCTGCGGACAGGATATAACAGTCAGAGAGGTCATGGAGACCGTGAAAAGGGATATGCCCTATTACAGCCGGTCAAATGGCGGTCTTACCCTTTCGGGGGGAGAAAGCCTTTTACAGATCGACTTTGCCGAAGCTCTGCTTAAGGCCGGAAAGGATCTGGGGGTAAATACGGCATTGGAGAGCATGGGCTATGCAGACTTTTCAAAGATAAGG